>JAGOUM010000219.1 GCA_018061265.1 Rhodoferax sp.
CGGATCAGTGTTGACTTGCCCGAGCCCGACGGTCCGCATATCACGATGCGTTCGCCTTTGGCCACACTCAGGTCAATGTCGCGCAGCACATGAAAGTTGTTGCCATACCACTTGTTGACCTTGTCAAAGGTGATGATGGGTGAGGACGTGGGGTTGGTTTCAGCCATGATGATTGTGGGTTGTTTTGATCAATTGAGGACAGGGTAAACCGGCTTCGCCAGTCCTGGCACGTCCCGCAAGTTACCGCAATTTGCTCTTGTTGACCTGCTTTTCCACCCAATGGCTGTAACGCGACATCGAGAAGCAGAAGACAAAATAAATCAGGGCAATAAAAAAGTAACCTTCCATGATGAACGGGCGCCAGTTGGCGTCGGAGTTCAATGCCAGTTTCATCGCGCCAGTCAACTCATACAGGCTGACGATGGTGACCAGAGAGGTGTCTTTGAAGGTGGAGATGAAATTGTTCATGATGCCGGGTACCACCATCGCCAACGCCTGTGGCAACACGATCATGCGCTGCGTCTGCCAATAAGACAGTCCCAGCGTTGCTGCCGCCTCGACCTGACCTTTTGGGATGGCCTGCAGCCCGCCCCGTATCACCTCGGCCATGTAGGCCGCAGCGAACAGGGTGATGCCGACCAGCACCCGCAGCAGCACATCGATCTGCGTGCCTTGTGGCATGAACAGCGGAAACATGAATGAAGCCATGAACAAAACCGAAATCAGCGGCACACCACGAATCAGCTCGACATAAATGGTGCAGAAGCTGCGAATGGCCGGCAGTTTGGAGCGTCGCCCCAACGCCACCAGCAGTGCAATGGGGAAACACAGCACCAGCGACAGCGAGGCCAGCAGAATGGTCAGCGGCAGGCCGCCCCAGCGGTCGGTGTCGACCTGGGTCAAGCCCATGACCTTGCCGTACATCAAGACAAAAAACACCGCCAGTACACCCAGCCAAAGCAGCGGCAGCCAGGGTTTCCAGAAGACCCGCACACAACTGGCGACCAACAGGCTGGTGAGCAGCAATGTGGCAATCAGCGGGCGCCATTGCTCCTCGAAAGGATAGCGGCCAAAAATGATAAGGCGGTACTTTTCAGCCACCACACCCCAGCAGGCACCCACACCGTCAACGCGGCAGGCGTCGTAACTCGGCAGCCAGCTGGCAGAAAATAGTGTCCAGTTCAGGATTTGAGGCACATACCAAAGCAGGATGGTACCGATCACTAGGGTGGACAGGGTCGTCTTCCAATCGCCCAGCAGATTGGCCTTGACCCAGGCGACAGGTCCCTCGGTGTTGACTGGGGCCGGGCGCGCGGGAATGGCTTGAAAAATCGTTGCGTTCATGCGGCTTGTCCTCAACGTTCCTTGATCGCGGCACGGCTGTTGTACCAGTTCATCAGGATGGATGTACCCAGGGAAGTGGTCAGGTACACCAGCATGACGATGGAAATACATTCCACGGCACGCCCGGTCTGGTTCAAGGCGGTATTGGCAATGGACACCACATCCGGGTAACCAATTGCCACCGCCAGTGATGAGTTCTTGGTCAGGTTCAGATATTGGTTGGTCAGCGGCGGGATGATGACCCTCAGGGCCTGAGGCAACATCACCAAACGCATTTCCTGCTGGCGTGTCAGCCCCAACGCCGAGGCGGCCTCACCTTGGCCACGCGGCACAGACTGGATGCCCCCCCGAACCACTTCGGCAATAAATGCCGCCGTGTACAAGGTCAAGCCAAGCAACACGGCCAGAAACTCCGGAGTCAGTGCGCCACCGTTTTCGATGGAAAAGTCCCCCTTGGTGGGACTGTTGAGCGCAGTCGGCGCACCACCCAAAGCCCAGCCAGCCAAACTGCAGCAGACCACGATCACCACAGGCACCCAGAACACACTGCGGAGTTTTCCGCTGGCCTCGAACTGCTGGCGTGCCCAGCGTCGGTAAGGCCAGATCAGCCCAGCACCGGCAATCAGTCCGCCGAGCGCCCAAAGATGGCCACTTGCCCACACCGGAATTGGGTAGTTCAAGCCGCCTTTACTTAGAAAAAAGGAGCCAACTACCCATGCCTCGTCAGCGCTTGGCAGCACTTCTGTCAAGATAACGTACCACAGCAACAACTGCAGCAGGACCGGGATATTGCGAAAAAACTCAACGTAGGTCAGGCACAGGCCACGCACCAATGCGTTGCGCGAAAAGCGCCCAACCCCGAGCACCGTTCCCAGAATGGTGGCCAGGATGATGCCCAGCACCGCGACCCTCAAGGTGTTGGTGACACCCACCAGAAAAGCCTGGAAATAGGGTTGTTCCGAGTCAAATGGGTACAAGCTTTCGCCGATATCAAAACCGGCCGCCTGCATCAAAAAGTCAAAGCCGCTCTGAATGCCGCGAGCCTTCATGTTCACCAGCGTGTTGTGTGCCAGAAACCAGGCCACGCCTGCAATCGCAACAATCGCCAGCAATTGGTAAATCAAGCCACGAAAGGCCTGACTGCGCCAGGACCAGTGGTTATTTTTGGGTGGAATGTCAGGAGTCATCGTGCCTCTCGCCTGCGGGCGGTTGGATGGGAAACACCGTCATCATCACAAGGATGTTCAAAAAACAGCGCCGCTTGATTCGCTCCAGCGAAATCAGGCGGCGCTGCGCGCTTAGGCTGAACCTGTTAGCGAACCGGATAGGCGTACATCAAGCCGCCCTTGTTCCACTGATTGTTCACGCCGCGGGGCAAACCCAGCGCCGACTTGGGTCCAACGTTGCGCTCAAAGATTTCTCCGTAGTTGCCGGTGGCCTTGACGGCGCGTGCCATCCATTCCTTGTCCAAGCCTAGCAGTTTGCCGGTGTCTTCAGAGGTTCCGAGAATACGCTTGACCACCGGGTCGGTACTGCTGGTCTTGAGCGAGTCCACATTGGCTTGGGTGATGCCGTACTCTTCGGCTTCAAGCAGACCATAGATCACCCATTTGACGATGGCAAACCATTCGTCATCACCACGTCGGACCATGGGGCCAAGCGGCTCTTTGGAGATCAGTTCTGGCAGGATGATGTGGTCGGCAGGCACCTTGGCAACCTTGTTGCGGGTGGAGGCCAAGCCTGAGGCATCCGTGGTGTAAGCGATACAACGACCCGTGAAGTAAGCGTTTTCTGCGGCTTCAAGTTGTTCAAAAACGACGGGCTTGATGCCCAGACCCGCCGCCTTGGAGTAGTCTGTCAGGTTCTTCTCGGTGGTGGTGCCAGACTGCACACACACGGTTTGACCCTTGAGCTGTTTGGCACTCTTGATCTTGCTCTTGACAGGCACCATAAAGCCCTGGCCGTCGTAATAGGTCACGGCGGTCTGGTTCAGACCCAGTGACGCGTCACGGGTCAGCGTGAAGGTGGTGTTGCGCGACAACACGTCCACTTCGCCAGATTGCAATGCAGTGAAGCGCTGTTGCGCGTTCAGGGGCACATACTTCACTTTTTCTGCGTCACCCAAAGTGGCAGCCGCCAGCGCACGGCAAATATCAACATCCAGCCCGGTCCATTTGCCGGATGAGTCAGCGGCGCTGAAACCTGCCAGACCGGTATTGGCGCCACAAATCACCTGTCCACGGGCTTTGATCCCGTCAAGTGTCTTGCCGGCGTGTGCAGGAAGGGTTGCCAAAGTGCCGAAAGCTGCTGCAACAACAGCGAGGGTTTTGAAACTGCTAA
>JAGOUM010000088.1 GCA_018061265.1 Rhodoferax sp.
ATGTGGCGCTGGTGCAAACACAACTACGCCAACTCGGCCGGGAAAACATGGGGCTGGTGTTGAAGATCGAAACCTTGCAGGGTTTCGAGAATTTGCCAGAGTTGATGCTCAGTGCCATGGCCGCCAACAGTGCGGGCATCATGATTGCCCGGGGCGATCTGGCTGTGGAGTGTGGTTACGAACGCCTGGCTGAAGTGCAGGAAGAGATCCTTTGGTGTGCCGAGGCTGCTCACCTGCCGGTGATCTGGGCGACGCAAGTGCTGGAGTCTTTGGCCAAGACCGGCCTGCCCTCTCGAGCGGAAATATCGGATGCTGGACTTGGCGTGCGTGCCGAGTGTGTCATGCTCAACAAAGGGCCTTACATCACCCAAGCAATTCGCACGCTGGACGATATCCTGCAGCGCATGGGCGGCCACCAGCACAAAAAACGACCACTGATGCGCGCGTTACACGCCTGGGATGGTGCCCGCACCGAAAACCGTTTTGTATTCGATGAACCTGGGGTTCAGATGCCGAATGGTGATGAACAGTAACAAAAAGTACTAAAAACCGCCTCCAGCGCTTATATTTAAATACACTTTTGCTATTTTTTTGATATTTTCTATTTACTCGGCTTAAGGGCCTGATATGGCACGCAATGTGCTGATCCACTCCAGACCAACGCGTACCCATCTTCAACATGACTGACCGATTCTTTGATCCACTCTCGCGACTTGCTTGGCAATCTCGCCTGACGCTGCCGCCGCGATGCCCAAGGCTGCCGGTGATTCTCAACGGGCAGCAAGTCGGATCGGTCGAACCCCAACTTCTCGATCAGCTATTGCCGGCTCATGGCGACCTGGCCAAAAATGGCTTCTCGATGCAACTGCGCCTCGCCACCGATATCACCGGTGCCAGTTGGCAAATCAACGGGGACGGAACCCGGGCCTTCACTTTGCTGGCCCAAGCGCTACACGAAGCCGACCTGGGCCATGTGCGTACGCAATGGCGCAACGAAGCGCTGGCAGTCATCAATTCAGACGGGCAGCAGGTGGCCAGCGCCGAGCGCGGCATTTTCCGCCTGCTGGGTATGGCCACGCGTGCCGTGCATCTGAATGGCCGAACCGATGACGGACACATCTGGCTGCAGCAACGCGCATTGAACAAGGCGACTGACCCGGGCCTGTGGGACACCTTGATGGGAGGCATGGTGGCTGCCAGCGACACCATGACACAAGCACTCCAGCGCGAAACCTGGGAAGAGGCCGGTATCAATTTGACCCAGGTGCAGGCACTTCACGCGGGCGGCCGTTTTACGGTGCAGCGCCCCAATGTGGTTGACGGTGGCATCGGCTACGTGGTGGAGCGCATCGATTGGTTTGAGGGTTTGCTCCCCGCAAACCTGCATCCGGTCAATCAGGATGGTGAAGTGCTTCAGTTCGCCTTGATGCAACCGGAGGATATACGCCGACTTCTGACCGACAAAAAAATCACCGATGAGGCGGCACTCATACTGCTTGGCAGTCGCTTTGGGCCCGCGCTCTAACCCAGTCGCAGCGCCATCACGCCGCCAATGATGACCAGCGCACCAATGATGCGGCGCCGTGTCAGTGCCTCCTCAAGCACCAGAGCCCCAATCACCACGGCAAACAGCACCGACACCTCGCGCAACGCTGCCACCATGGCAACGGGTGCACGGGTCATGGCCCACAGGGCGATGCCATAAGAGCCGAGCGACGCCAAAGCCCCGACGGATGCCAGTGGCCAGCGTTGGCGGGCATAGCGCGGTAGCGCAGCACCCCGGCGCGCCCAGATCATCAGGGCAAACGGCCACCCATCCAACATGAACAGGGTTGCCACGTATTGCAGTGTGCTGGTGAGTGTGGTGCCTGCGGCACGCACGCCCTGCCCGTCCACGACGGTGTAGATCGCAATAATGACCGCGTTCGCCAAGGCAAATGCAACTGCCTTGGGCGCGTCAAAAGCATGCTGGCTCAAACCCAGCACCAGTACACCCAAGCTAATGCCAAGCACTCCCAGCCATGCCATTGGTGACAATTGTTCACCCAGTGTGACACTGGCAGAAAGCGCCACCAGCAAAGGTGCCACACCGCGCATCAGCGGGTAGGTCAGACCGAGTTCCCCATGATGGTAAGCACCTGTCAACGCAACGTAATAACCAATATGGATGGTGATGGAAGCCACCAGGTAGGGCCAGGCACTTTGCGGCGGCCAACCCACCCAGACCACCACTGGGATCGCCATCACCGAGCCAATCAGGTGAATCAGCGCGGTGTCCATTTCTTTGTCGGCACTGGACTTGACCAGTGCATTCCAGCAGGCATGCAACAGCGCGCCAATCAGGACTGCCAGCGCGACCGGCCAGGTCAGTGACATCGGAAATCAAGCCTTGTCGGCTTTGCCAGCGGCATTGGCGAACTTGCTGAGAAACTTGTCTACCATCCAGGGCGCGCGCGCTTCGTCTTCGGCACGCTCTTTGCGCCGAATGGCGTTTCGTACCAGATTGGAGCCAAGGTAACGAATAGGTTCTGGCGGAAACTGCCCGAGTGGACCCTGCGTAAGCGGGCTGCGCGTCCAGTCATTGTCTTGCTCAAGCAGTAGCGACGACAGGATTTGCCCGCCCATGAAACAAGGCCCGACACCGCTGCCAGAATAGCCAAAGCCATAAAAAATGTGTGGCGCACCATCGAGTCGGCCGAAAAAGGGGAATCCAGTGACGGATCGGTCTGAGGGCCCGGTCCAGCTCGCTGTGATGGGAACCGGCGTCAACGATGGAAAGAAGTCGCGCAGTGCGCGCGTCAGCGACGACTCGTAGTTTGAGCGCTGGTCGTACACCGGCGAGATGCGTCCGCCGTATGCAAAGGTGTTGCCGCCCTTGCCAAGCATCAGCCGGCCGTCGGGCGTGCTTCGGTAGTAGTAGACAAAGGTGCGCGAATCCAGCACCGAGACACCGTCGGTCAGGCCAGTTTGAAAAACAAGTTCAGGACACTTCTCGGTGATCACCATGTCGCTCGAGACAATGGCGATGCTGCGCTCAAACTGCGGGAACATGCTGGCCATCCAGGCGTTGGTCGCTAGCACCAGTTTGCCCGCCGTCACCGTGCCGGTAGGAGTCTGCACCGTCGCCGGACGGCCAGCGCTCAAGCCCAGCATCGGACTGCGTTCGTAAATGCGAATACCCATCTGCAGAGCCACCCGCCGCATGCCTCGAACCAGTTTGGCCGGCTGCACTGTGGCAGCGTGAGGAGAAAAGACACCCGCGACGTTTTTCACGGAACCCGAGCGTCTGGCCACTTCACCGGGTGGCAATGGGAAATAGGATTCGATGCCGCAGGCACGCAGCGCCGTCATGACCGGATCCAGCGTGCCCATCTGCGCCGCGTTGGTGGCGGTGTACAGTGTGCCGTCATGGCGCATCTCGGCATCAATGGCGTGTACACGGCAAAAATTGACAATGTGCTGTACCGCCGCCTCCGACGCTTTGACCAGGCGGATCGCCTCCGCTTCACCAAACAATCGGCGCAGCGTCAAGAATTTGGCTGACCAGGTCAACAGGCAACCGCCATTGCGGCCACTCGCACCGGCACCACACAGGTCCGCTTCCAACAAGGCGATATCAAGCGCCGGGTTTTGCTGTTTGGTCAGGATGGCAGTCCACAAACCGGTGTAGCCACCACCCACAATACAGATGTCAGCCGTCTGTGCGCCTTGCAGTGCGGGTGCCAACGCTCCATCGCCAAACAGGGCCTGCTCCAGCCAGAATGGCCTTTGGGTTGTCGGGCTGTAAGGCGTTTTCTGGTAGGTCATGGCGGGCTGACTTCGTGCAAACTCTGTTCAAGAATGTCCAGTGCCTGGCCCATCTGTGCGCGAGTAGTGATCAACGGCGGTGTCCAGGTCAGTACATTACCCATGGTGGTCTTGAACGACAGGCCGCGCGACATGGCCGAGTACAGCACCGCCTCTGCGGCGTCGCCAGCAGGGGTTTTGACCAATCGGTCAGTGACCAGTTCGATGCCAATCAACAGGCCGCGGCCACGCACATCGCCAATCAGCGGGTAGCGATGTTTGAGATCGTGCAGGCGCTCCAGCGCATACACTCCCACCCGGGCCGCGTTGTCCACCAGGCCCTCGGCCTGGATGACTTCCAGCGTCGCCAGGGCAGCTGACGCTGTGACCGGGTTTTTCTCATGGGTGTAATGGCCAAAGGCATATTCACCCGCCACATCAAGGTCAGTGCGCGCAATGACCGCCGCCATCGGCAACACACCGCCCCCAAGTGCCTTGCCCAGCACCATGATGTCGGGTGCTGCGCCATCGTGCTCAGCGGCAAAAAAGCGCCCGGTCTTGCCCAGGCCAGTGGGAATCTCATCAAAAATCAGCAGTGTCCCGTGGGCATTGCAGGCGGCGCGAACCGCCGCCCAATAACCCGGCGGCGGGATAAACGGCACTGCGCGGGCCGGCTCGGCAATCACTGCCGCGACATCGCCTTCACGCTCCAGCACATAACGCACCATGTTGGCGCAAGCCAATTGGCAGCGCTCAAGATATGGAAGGCCTTGCGCGTCCACCGTATGACCATACGCGCACCGGTAACAGCCAAATGGGGCCACATGTTCGGTTCCAGGCAGAAGAGGACCCACCGCGCGTCCGGTCCGAAACAGCGACTCACCACCCACACTGGATGCGCCAAGCCCGGCCCCGTGGAACGCATCCCAAAAACTCAGGGTCTTGAAGCGGCCGGTGGCGATACGTGCAAGCTTGATGGCTACCTCGACGGCGTCCGATCCACCCGTGGTGAACAAGACTTTGCCACCTGTGCCGCAAAGGGATTGAAAACGGGCACTCAAGACCTCAGCCAGTTCCACTGCCCGGTCATTGGCGAAGCGACGTGGCGCAAAGCTCAGGGCATCCAGCTGCGCCTTGATGGCAGCGATCACCCTTGGGTGGGCATAACCCACATGGTGCACATTGTTGCCATGAAAGTCCATGTAGCGCCGACCTGCGGTGTCTTCAATCCAGATACCCTCGGCTTTGGCAATGCCGTTCAGACACGGTGTGGACACCGACTGGTGCAAAAAAGCAGCGCTGTCACGCCCCAGCAAGGTGCGTGTGGCGGTATCCAGTGTGCTGTCTTGCCAGACCTTACGCCGTGGGGACAAGTTGACGTCGCCCTCACTTTGTGAAGGTCCATCTTTGGGTCCTGGGTGGCGGGTTGCAGACATAAGATCAATTGAAACACAAAACCCGGATCCTCAACAATCTACAAAAAACAATTGACAAAGCAATTGAACCTCAGTCAAATCACTCCGGGCTGGTGGTACAGGACTTGCTTGGAAAAACCCCATCTGCTGTCATCACTTTGTCACGATCAGGTCACAGAATGTCCACTTTTTCCACTAGGAGCTTTTGATGCGCTTGTCCAAAATTGTCAAATTTCTTGCCGTGTCCGGTTTGCTGGCTGCCACCAGTGTGGCTTTCGCCCAAAAGACCCAACTGCTGGTTTATACCGCGTTGGAGACAGACCAGCTCAAGGCGTATCAGGAAGGCTTCAACAAGGTCAACCCCGACATCGAAATCAAATGGGTGCGTGACTCCACCGGTGTGATCACCGCCAAACTGCTCGCTGAAAAAGCCAATCCGCAAGCCGATGCGGTCATGGGTGTGGCCGCCAGCAGCCTGGCGCTGTTGGACAAGCAGGGCATGCTGATCCCTTATGCGCCGCTGAATCTGGACGCCATCATGGCCCAGTACCGCGACAAAAAACAGCCTCCGGCCTGGTTCGGCATGGACGTATGGGGTGCCACGGTGTGCTTCAACACGGTTGAGGCGCAAAAAAAGAACATCCCCAAACCAAGCAGCTGGCAAGATCTGACCAAGCCTGCTTACAAGGGACAGGTTGTGATGCCCAACCCGGCCTCCAGCGGCACAGGTTATTTTGATGTGGTGGCCTGGCTGACCTTGTTTGGTGATCAGGATGGCAAAGGCGGCGGCTGGAAATACATGGACGGGCTGCACGCCAACATTGCGCAATACACCCATTCCGGCTCCAAGCCTTGCAATATGGCCGCCAGCGGTGAGTTTGTCGTGGGCATCTCGTTTGAGTACCGCGCCAACGCCAACAAGGCCAAGGGTGCCCCGATCGACCTGGTGTTTCCCAAAGAGGGTCTGGGCTGGGATCTGGAGGCCTTTGCCATCCACAAAGGCACCAAGAAGCTGGACGCTGCCAAAAAGTTGGCCGACTGGGCTTCCAGCAAGGACGCCATGATGCTGTACGGCAAGAACTTCGCCATCACGGCGCAGCCGGGTGTCGCCGCACCGCTTGCCAATGTGCCCAAAGACTACGAACAACGACTGGTCAAGCTCGACTTCAACTATGCCGCCGAGCAGCGTGAGCGCATCCTGACTGAATGGACACGCCGCTACGACGGCAAGACCGAGCAGAAAAAGTAATGCCTGGCCGCGCGTGAGCAGCGAACTTTTTCTTGATCTGCGCCAGATATACAAGGAATTTGGCAGCTTTACCGCCCTGAAAGACATCAACCTCGCCATTCAAAAAGGCGAGTTTGTGTGCTTCCTCGGGCCTTCAGGCTGCGGTAAGACCACTTTGCTGCGCATCATTGCGGGTCTGGAGGTGCAGACCGCCGGACAGGTGTTTCAGGGAGGGCGTGATATCTCGCGCTTGCCACCCGCTCAGCGTGACTACGGTATCGTTTTTCAGAGTTACGCGCTGTTTCCCAACCTGAGCGTATTCGACAATGTGTCGTACGGTCTGGTCAACCGAAAAGCCCCACGCGCTGAGATTCGCCAGCGCGTTACCGATCTGGTCAGGCTGGTTGGCCTGCCGGGCAGCGAGACCAAATTCCCGGGGCAACTATCGGGCGGACAACAACAGCGCATTGCCTTGGCCCGCGCCCTGGCGACCTCACCTGGTTTGCTGCTGCTGGATGAACCACTGTCGGCGCTGGATGCACTGGAACGGGTTCGTCTGCGGCAAGAAATTCGCAGCCTGCAACAGAAACTGGGGGTGACCACCATCATGGTGACGCACGATCAGGAAGAGGCTTTGAGTGTGGCCGACCGCATTGTGGTCATGAACCATGGCGTGATTGAACAAGTCGGCACGCCGATGGACATTTACCGCGAGCCCGCATCGCCCTTTGTGGCAGATTTTGTTGGCAAGGTCAACGTTTTGCCAGCGCAACGCATCGGAGGCAAACTTCAAATCGGCCAGATGATTTTGCCCTCGCCTGGCGCAGATGCTGCAGTCAAGGTTTATTTGCGTCCTGAAGACGTCTTGGCGCGACCCATTTCACCGGGCGATGCCCATGTGTTTGACGCGCAGATTGAAGGCATCGACTTTTTAGGTTCGTATTGCCATGTACACGTGGGCTCGGCAATGCTTCGTGAGCACAAGCTCACAGTGTATTTGTCGCTTAATTTCCTGTCCGAGCAGTCGCTACAGGTCGGCTCCATGCTGTCACTCAAGTTGCTACCCGACCGACTCAAGGTTTTTTGATGGCATCCGCGCTGCAGTTGCCGATGGTCAAGCAAAATTATCATTGGATTGACCGTCTAGCCCATATTCTGCTTGGCTTAATAGCTATTGTTTTGGTGTATTTTGTGGCGCTGCCACTGGGTGCCATCCTGATCCAGGCACTGCAGTCTGACAGCGGTGAATTTGTCTGGCTGGCCAATTTTGTCGCCTACGCCAAAACCCCGGCGCTGCTGGGCAGTCTCTGGAACAGCCTCTGGGTGTCGGGTCTGGTGACGCTGATCGTGCTGCCTTTGGCATTTACCTTTGCCTATGCGCTAAGCCGCTCCTGCATGCCCTACAAAGCGCTTTTTCGTGGCATCACGCTGGTTCCTTTGCTGGCACCCTCACTGTTGTCGGCGATTTCGCTAATTTACTGGTTCGGCAACCAGGGCGTGCTCAAGGCCTGGTTACAAAGCGTGGGTATTGACGAGATTTACGGCGCGCCGGGTGTGGTGCTGGCTGAATGTATTGCGGTGTTTCCGCACACCCTGATGATTCTGGTGACGGCCCTGTCGATGTCGGATGCGCGCCTTTTTGAAGCAGCCGATGCCATGGGCACGACGGCAGTGCGCAAGTTTTTCACCATCACATTGCCCGGTGCCAAATATGGTTTGATCTCCGCGGCCATGGTCACCTTTACCTTGGTGATCACCGACTTCGGTATCCCCAAGGTGATTGGTGGCAACTTCAATGTGCTGGCCACCGATGTGTTCAAACTGGTCATTGGCCAGCAGGACTTTGCCAAAGGTGCGGTGGTGGCCATCCTGCTGCTGACCCCCGCGGTACTGAGTTTTGGCGTGGACAACTACGTCAGCCGACGCCAGACCGCCATGTTGACTGCACGGGCGATTCCCTACCGAGCCAAACCGTCGCCGCTGTTCGACCGGCTGATGACGCTGTATTGCGCGGTGATTGCGCTGCTGGTGCTGGCCATGCTGGGTATGGCCGTGTTTGCCTCGTTTGCCACATTCTGGCCGTACAACCTGACCCCCAGTCTGCGGCATTACACACTGGGTCTGCTTGATGCCGAAGTGGGTGTGGCGTTTTTCAACAGCATCAAGATGGCCGGCGGCACCGCCCTATTTGGCACGGCTTTGGTGTTTACCGGTGCCTATCTGCTGGAGAAGACCAAGGGCATGGACAGTTTGCGCGCATTGGTGCGCCTGCTGGCTGTGGTGCCGATGGCGGTGCCTGGGCTGGTGCTGGGGCTGGGTTATATCTTTTTCTTTAACGCCACGACCAATCCCCTCAATGGCCTTTACCACACGTTAACGCTGCTGACGCTGTGCACAATCGTGCACTTTTACACCACCGGCCATCTCACCGCTGTGACAGCGTTGAAGGCCCTGGACAGTGAATTTGAAGCGGTCAGTGCCTCGCTCAAAGTTCCGTTTTACAAAACCTTCTGGCGCGTCACTTTACCGGTCTGCACCCCGGCGCTGGTGGACATGGCCCGTTACTTTTTCATCAATGCCATGACCACTATTTCGGCCGTGGTGTTCTTGTACTCACCCGAAACCAAGGTCGCCTCGATTGCCATCCTGAACCTTGATGAGGCTGGAGAAATGGGCGCTGCGGCGGCCATGGCGGTGCTGATTGGCTTGGCCAGCACGGTTGCGACCCTGTTTTTTATGATTCTGGCCTGGTGGGTGCATCGGCGCACCCAGGCTTGGAAAACCTGATGTCTGGAGACAACACAATGGACAGAGACAAAATCCTGCTGACCCCCGGCCCCCTGACGACCACCCTGCGCACCAAGCTTGCCATGTTGAAAGATTGGGGTTCCTGGGACGCCGACTTCAATGCCGTCACCGCCAGCGTGCGCGCCAGCCTGCTCGGCATCATTCACGGCGGTGCCAGCCATGTGGTCGTGCCGCTGCAAGGCAGTGGCACGTTCAGCGTCGAAGCCGCCGTGGCGACATTGGTCCCGCGCGATGGCCATGTGCTGGTACTCGACAACGGCGCCTATTGCAAACGCGCCGCACGCCTGACCCAATTGATGGGTCGCCGTGTGACCGTACTGGACTTTGATGAAGCCCGAGCAGTCTCAGCCCCGGTACTCGCCGACCATCTGAAGTCCGATACATCGATCACCCATGTGGTGTTGATCCACTGCGAGACTGGCGCCGGTGTGCTCAACCCGCTTCAAGCTGTCGCCGATGTATGTGAGGCACACAACAAGGGGCTGATCGTTGATGCCATGAGTTCCTTTGGTGCGCTGGAGATTGACGCCCGCAATACCCGCTTTGATGCCTTGATTGCCGCCAGCGGCAAATGCCTCGAAGGTGTGCCAGGCATGGGTTTTGTGTTTATTCGCAAGGCCGTTCTGGATGCTTGCGCCGGCCAAAGTCAATCACTGGCCATGGATCTGCATGACCAATATGTGTACATGGAAAAAACCGGCCAATGGCGCTTTACACCACCAACCCATGTGGTGGTAGCGCTGCATGAAGCCATTGCGCAGTTCGAGGCCGAGGGTGGTCAGCCCGCACGGCTGGCGCGTTACACACGCAACTTTGAGGCGCTGATGGCCGGTATGGCACGCCTGGGCTTCAAGCCGTTCTTGGACCCCGCCATTCAGGCACCGATCATTGTGACCTTTCATGCGCCGGCGCATCCCGGCTACGAATTCAAGGCGTTTTACGCGGCAGTACGGGCCCACGGATTTTTGCTTTATCCAGGCAAACTGACTCAAATTGAGACCTTCAGGGTGGGTTGTATTGGTGCCATCGGGCCGAACGACATGGAACAGGCGGTTTATGCGGTCGAATTGGCACTGCAAGACCTGGGGTTAACGGCCTAAGCTGCCACCTGTGGTCCAATTTCAGAATGAGTGCTTCGATTCATCCCACCATCGCCCTTTTGCAAAGCAGTTCACTCGCTGTGGTTGTACAGCAGGAAATTGAACGCGCGATCCTCATCGGGGAGTATCCGCCAGGATGCAAACTCAACGAAGCCGCTCTGGCCGACAAGCTGGGCGTGTCACGTGGGCCAATCCGTGAAGCGTTTCGCATGCTGGACGAAGCCGGACTGGTGCGAACCGAGAAAAATCGTGGCGTTTTTGTGCGCGACATTCCCATTGATGAAGCACTGGAGATTTTTGACCTGCGTGCCGCCATGGACGACTGGGTCGGCAAGCGTCTGGCAACCTGTATTACGCCAGAGCAACTCAAAGAAATCAAAACCCTGGTGGCAGACATGGAAAAAGCCGTCAAGGCGCAGGATGCGCACCAGTACCATGTGCTGAACCTTAAGTTTCATGACCGCATGGTCGAGTGCACCGGCAACCGCAAGCTGACCGACACCTACCGCAAACTGATCAAGGAGTTGTCACTGTTTCGTCGCCAGAACCTGGCCGACAAGGTATTGATGAAGACCTTTCTGGCCGAGCACCAGATGATCGTCAAGGCCATTGCTTCGGGTGATGCAACGGCTGCGGGGCGCGCCATGGTGGACCATGTGATGCAAAGCAAGCAGCGCACCATCGACAACGATGCACGCCAGCGCGCAGAGGGTGAATCTACAGATACTGTCTCCGGCAGCAGCACGAGCGGAGAATGACCACCGCTGTGCGTGTGTCACAGCCGCTCACTCAGCGCCTAACAGTTCTTCAGGGGTTTTCGCCAGCAGCAAGACGCGCGTTGATGTCGGCAATCACCGCAGGCAGGTCGCGCAGGTCATCAATCACGTAGTGCGCGCCACTTTCACGGACGATTTTGTCCTTGGACGCCTGCTCTTTGGCGGCGAGTTCGTCCGGGCTCATGGCTTTGACGGCTTCCCAGCTGTCGGCCACATAGTTGCTCCACTTGGAGACACCCACGCGCCAGCACATCGGGGCACCTTCGCCAGCTCCGGACACCGTGTCGTCCACCTTGACAGTGCGGCGCATGGCGTTGGTCAGGTTATAGACACCCATACGCTCCAGATTCTTGATGACCATGTAGGCGGTGGGGCGTGGCATTTCCACCTCGTCACCCGCACACGAGGTGTCGGGCACAAAACCCTGCGGTGCGGCACCTGCCAGCAGCAGGTCCAGCATGTCGCGGGTAAAGCCGGTGGTCACACCAAGCTTGATGCCCTGCTGGCGCAAGCCCTTCACCACCTCGGCAACGCCAGGCAGCAAGTCGTGGTAGCTGCCATTGCGCAGCAGCTCAAGCTGCGTTGGCACAAAGTCTGCAAACATCGCATCCACATCGGACTGGTTGGGTGCCCGGCCAAACTTGGCGGTAAAGCGTTCGCGCACCGACGTGATTTCAGTGATGGCTTTGATGTGCAGGTCTTTGCGCAGACCCATGGGCTCACGGGCTTCTGGCATGGTGATTTCCAGGCCGTATTTCTTGAACACTTCGACAAACACGATGGCCGGCGCATCGACGTAGCGGTCCATGGTCGTGCCCGAGCAGTCCAGCATGACATAGGCCACGCTGCGTTCGGTGTTTTCATTGTCAAACTTTTGCTGTTGGGCCGAGGCACGGCGGACATCCTCGGGCACTCGCCCGACGGGTGATAGCTGGCTGGTCATGGGCTGCGTCATGGAAATCTCCTGAAGAGTGGGACTGAATTGGGCGAACATGGCGTCAGGCAAGCTGCCTGAAGTGATCCATATTATCCACGATTTTTAGTAAATTGTTAACAATATGCAAAATAGCAACTTATCTGTCGTCGGGCTTAAACGGGGAAAACATGGTTTCAGCCGCCATACCTCGCGAAACAAGATGGTCAAAAAATGCTCCCCAGACAGCCAATCGACTCTACTCAACTCTGGTGATTGAAACAGGCTTGAAGCCCAAATCAGCGAGTTTTCCCTTTCGTGCGCGCAGACCGCGTGCATTGTTGAGGCTACGGATTTCCAGCGTCTCATCGCGCGCTTTACCACCACGGCCAACGCCATCAATACGTATGCTGCGCGCGTAGGCGGCTGCACCCGCCAGCGTGTCCTTGTCTTGCAGATCAATGAGCATCAGACCCCGACCGCCATTCGACATGGTCTTCAACTCACCCAATTCAAACGTCAAGATGCGACCACCGGTGGAGGCACATGCCACATGGGTTGCCCTGGTTACCGGCTGACTGCCAGACTCACAGAAGATCACCGACGGAGCACACAGTGTTTCCCCCGCATTCACGGTGATGAAGGCTTTGCCGGCCTTGAATTTGCTGACCATGTTCTCCACTGAGGCGACAAAACCGTAGGCCCCGGAGCTCGACAACAACAGGCTGGCGCTCATTGGCCCGGCAAAGAAATACAGCAATTGCGTGCCAGCTTCCAGTTCAATCAGGCTGGTGATGGGCTGGCCGTCACCGCGACCACCGGGCAACAACGACACCGGCACCGAGTAAACCCGACCGTTAGAGCCAAACGCCAGCAAGGTATCGACACTTCGGCACTCAAAGCTGCCGTAGAGGGCATCGCCCGACTTAAAGGTGAAGTCGGCCACCGCGCTGCCGCTGGCCGCAGTGTTGGCCGTCGCGCTGGCCGGTGCTGCTGCCTTGTCCTTGGCCCAGCCCTTTTGGGCCCGCACCCAACCCTTTTGACTCACCACCACCGTCACCGGTTCATCGACCACCTTGATTTCGAGCACGGCTTTTTTCTCTGCCTGAATCAAGGTGCGGCGCGCATCCGCAAAGGTTTTGGCGTCCGACTCGATTTCCTTGATCATCAGGCGACGCAAGGTGGCGGGGCTACTCAGGATTTCTTCGAGCTTTTGCTGCTCGCCTCGCAAGCCGGCTAGTTCCTGCTCGATCTTGATGGCCTCCAGCCGTGCCAACTGGCGCAGACGTATTTCAAGAATGTCTTCGGCCTGCCGGTCTGACAGGTGAAAACGCGCGATCAGCGCGGCCTTGGGGTCGTCGCTTTGGCGGATGATGGCGATCACCTCGTCAATATTGAGCAGCACCAGCGCCCTGCCCTCCAGGATGTGAATACGATCCAGCACCTTGGCCAGCCGGTGCCGGCTGCGTCGTTCGATGGTGCTCTGCCGGAAAGCGATCCACTCGGTGAACATCTGGCGCAGCGACTTCTGCGTGGGCCGGCCGTCCAGACCAATCATGGTCAGGTTGATCGGGCTGGTGGTCTCCAGACTGGTGTGAGCCAGCAAGGAGTTGATCAACTCCTGCTGGCCAATGCGGCTGGTTTTGGGTTCACACACCAGGCGCACTGCCGCGTCTTTGCTGGACTCGTCACGCACGCCGTCGAGCACAGCGAGCAGCGTGGCCTTGGCCTGGCTTTGATCCAGACTCAGCGCTTTTTTGCCGGCCTTGACCTTGGGGTTGCTGATTTCTTCGATTTCTTCGAGCACACGTTGGGTGCTCACGCCTGGCGGCAGTTCGGTCACCACCAGTTGCCATTGGCCGCGCGCCAGGTCTTCGATCTTCCAACGCGCGCGGCATTTGAGCGATCCGCGGCCACTGCGATACGCCTCGGCAATTTCACCCGCGCTGCTGATGATTTG
>JAGOUM010000220.1 GCA_018061265.1 Rhodoferax sp.
GCGGCGGCTTGCAACTCGTGGACTTCATGGGGTCGGGTTTTCCAGCCCAGGCGTTTCATTCCTTCGGCGATGGCACCACTGGACACCATGATCACTTCGCGGCCCTGGCGCACCAGCAGCGACAACTGACGTGCCCATTCACCAATGGCAGCCTCGTCGAGGCCTCGCCCATCATTGGTTACCAGGCTGGAGCCGACCTTGACCACCACACGGTGTGCATCGCGCAAAATGGAGTTGTCGAAGATTTCTGACATTTTAAGGCTCTAGCCCTTATTCAATAAGCACAAGCAGCTATAGTTTTGCAGTGCCTACAGGAGCTCTTGGCCCGTTGCAAAACGCGGATCAATCACTTCTGGCGCCGACTCGATTTTTTGTTGCGCACTGATGTGAAGGTAAACCGCCTTGATCAGTGATTCACAACCTTCGCGGGTCAAAGCCGAGATCTCAAACACCGGCCCTTTGAACTTGAAGCGCTTGATAAAGTCCTTGATCAGTGCGGCACGTTCGTCTTGCGGCACCATGTCCAGCTTGTTGAGAACCAGCCAGCGAGGCTTGTCGTACAGTTTCTTATCGTATTTTTTCAGTTCATTCACAATCGCCTTGGCCTGCGCAACGGTGTCCACGGCATCGTCAAAAGGCGCCATGTCCACCACATGTAACAACAGCCGGGTGCGTTGCAGATGTCGCAGAAACTGATGCCCGAGACCAGCGCCCTCTGATGCCCCTTCAATCAAACCGGGCAAATCCGCCACCACAAAACTTTGCTCCGGACCCACCCGCACGACGCCGAGGTTGGGATGCAAGGTGGTGAAGGGGTAGTCCGCAATACGCGGACGGGCATTGGAAATGGCGGTGATCAGAGTGGATTTGCCGGCATTGGGCATGCCCAGCAGGCCGACATCGGCCAGCACCTTGAGTTCAAGCTTGAGGTTGCGCTTCTCGCCGGGCCAGCCAGGTGTCTTCTGGCGCGGCGCACGGTTGATGGCGCTTTTGTAGCGCAGGTTGCCAAAACCACCGTCGCCGCCTTTGGCGATGGTGATGACTTCACCGGGCTTAAGCAGTTCAAACAACACCTCGCCAGTTTCTGCATCGGTGATGATGGTGCCCACCGGCATTTTCAGCGTGATGTCGTCACCAGCGGCACCAAACATGTCAGAGCCCATGCCGTGCTGGCCGCGGTGCGCATCGTAACGCCGTGAAAACCGGAAGTCGACCAGCGTGTTGAGGTTCGGATCGGCCACTGCAAAGACGTGACCACCACGCCCGCCATCGCCCCCATTGGGGCCGCCAAACTCCTTGTACTTCTCATGCCGGAAAGAGACGCAGCCGGCACCGCCGTCTCCGGCAGAGACATCAATGTAGGCTTCGTCAACAAATTTCATAGGTCTGGAGGTCAGGTGAAGATACGTTGGTCTTGCGACGGGAAGGGCTATGGAAGATCGGGTCTCAGAAACAAAAAACCCCGCGCGATCGCGCAGGGTCCGGCCGGGGAAACGCCAAAAGCCAGATCAGGCAACTGCCGTCACACTCACGGTTTGTTTGTTGAGTGCCCCTTTGGTTGCAAAGCCCACATGACCATCAACCAACGCAAACAAGGTGTGGTCCTTGCCGATGCCGACATTGGTACCGGGGTGGAACTGGGTGCCGCGTTGGCGCACGATGATCGAGCCTGCGCTGATCAGTTCGCCGCCGTAGGATTTCACACCGAGCATCTTGGGCTTGGAATCGCGCCCGTTTCGCGTAGAGCCGCCGCCTTTTTTGTGTGCCATGATTCTCTTCCTTAGATCAGCCTGAGATTGCGCCCACCAACAGCTCGGTGAACTGCTGACGATGCCCCTGACGTTTTTGATAGTGCTTGCGACGGCGCATTTTGAAAATGCTGACCTTGTCGTGTTTGCCATGCGACACCACCGTGACGCTGACCGTTGCACCGGACACCAAGGGTGTACCTACCTTCAGCTCGGCGCCGTTCCCGACTGCCAAAACCTGGTCGAACACAATCTCCTGGCCAACGTCCGCAGCAATCTGTTCTACTTTAATTTTTTCGCCAGCAGCAACTCTGTATTGTTTGCCACCGGTTTTTATGACCGCGTACATAAAGAACCTCTTGAAATGAATCTTCGCAAACGAATTTTTGCGAAGCCCGGCATTATGTCACAGATCAGGGATTTATTGACTGGGCTCCAGATCGACCAATGCTGTGAATCCATCATTGGCCGACAATTTTCTGACCAGTTCCGCCGCCGCCATCAGGGCCTCGTTTTCTCCACCCGGTACTTGAATCTGGTCGTTCTCGGGCATCGGCGCGCCGCTGGATAAAGGCACGATGCTGGCCTTACCCTGGCCACTGGTCGAGGCAAAATCGGCGATGAGGAAGTACTTGCGATAGCCGCTTGCGCCGTCGTCCAGCGTTCGGGTCAGTTGAAGGGTGGCTGTGATCATGGTATTCAATTCGAAGCAAACTTTGTCGAATTGGTATCTGGTTGCGACGGAGTATGCACGACAATCTTGGATAATCCAATGATTTAACCGGGTCAATCGCCTTGCAAGCCACCAACAAAAGCACATCGTCGTTGCTCTCGATCATTGCACCTGACATGCAGCAGGTTGACCGCGTGATTGCGCAGCGCCTGGATTCGGGCGTGCCGCTGGTGGGTGAAGTGTCACGTTACATCATTTCCGCCGGTGGCAAACGCTTGCGACCGGCATTGCTGTTGCTGGTTTGTGGTGCCTTGGGGTTCGAGGGAGCGCAGAAATTTAACCTGGCGGCGGTGGTTGAATTTATTCATACCGCCACTTTGTTACACGATGATGTGGTTGACGCATCGTCGTTGCGGCGCGGCAACGCAACGGCCAACGAGACCTTTGGCAACCCGGCGAGCGTGCTGGTTGGAGATTTTTTGTACTCGCGCGCTTTCCAGATGATGGTGGACGCCGACAGCATGCGCATCATGCAGGTGCTGGCCGATGCCACCAACATCATTGCCGAGGGCGAAGTGATGCAGTTGATGAACATGCACAACGCGGGTCTGGACGAGGCCGGTTACCTGCAGGTGATCCGGTCAAAAACAGCCAAACTATTTGAAGCCAGCGCGCGGGTTGGTGCGATTCTGGCGGATGCATCGCCTGATCTTGAGGCGGCATGTGCCGATTACGGGCAGGCGATGGGGACCGCATTTCAGGTGATTGACGATGTTCTGGACTACACCGGTGATGCCACGGTCATGGGTAAAAACCTGGGTGATGATCTCCGGGAAGGCAAGACCACTTTGCCTTTGATCGCGGCCATGCAGCGTGGCAATGATCAGGAGCGTGAATTGATCAAGACCGCCATCGAGTCGGGTGATGTGGTGCTGATCGATCAGGTGGTACAGATTGTAAAAAACACCGGTGCCCTCGATGCGGCACGGCTGGCTGCCGCCAAAGAAGCAGAGCGGGCCATTGAGGCCGCCCGTCGACTACCCCCCGGTGAGCACACCACCTGTTTGCTACAATTGGCAGCACAGTTGCTTGAACGACAGTCCTAAGAGGCTCAAGTACACAACATCACGGAATGTAGCGCAGCCTGGTAGCGCACTTCGTTCGGGACGAAGGGGTCGGAGGTTCGAATCCTCTCATTCCGACCATATAAATCAACGGGTTAGCAGCTTTTAATTGCTAACCCGTTTTGCTTT
>JAGOUM010000089.1 GCA_018061265.1 Rhodoferax sp.
CATCCAATTTCAGCTTCTTCAGGGCAGCATCGGCAATTTGCGCAATCGTGACTTTCCTGCGACCCATGCATTTGGCCCAAAGGTCGGCACCGGTTGCGGGCAGTTTGACCGCGACTTCCACGGCTGGAGCTGGTACAGGCGCCTCCTGGACTACCTCTTTCTTCGCAGCCGCTTTGGACTTGCGTTTTTTCCTTTCGGGTGTCGCCGCATTCACGACGTTCAGGTCTTCCACACCCTGGGCTGAAGCAGTCACGGTGTAGGTCAAGGTCGTGGTTGCCGCCTCGATGGTGATGAGGGGCTTGAGCCCATTGAGCGCTTGTTCCAGATTGGTCAGGTGTTGACGGGTACGTTCAATTTCCTGGCTGATGTGATTAGCCGCTTCAAAAAGAGTTTGCATAGATTATTCTGTTTCCTGTGGGGTAATGCCAAACGACCTGCAGTTTTGCAGAGCAATGATGATATGCCAGCGGTGCTATTCGGTTTGAGGAGTATCGACATATTCAATCGGCCAATGCATGGAGTGACCTGATGTCCTGCGTGACCCCTTGGACTAGACACACAGGCTTTCATAGGTGCTCGACATAACCGATAGCTCGTGTTGTTGCGTCAAGTGCAACGCCTGGTGATGGTTCAAAACACCGACTTGCCCGCTGTGCGCTGTTTGGCCGTTGCCTTCAGGTCGACAGGCGCATACGCAACAAGGTGTTGTCGCCCTTGATGTAGTGATGAAACAGGGCTGCCGCAGCATGGGCACCGATCAGGAGGTAGCCCAGTTCACCTATAGTTTCATGAACTTCCTTGAGCTGACCCGCAAGGCCTTTGTCGGGACCGATCAATGCCGGGAGTTCCAGCCCGAAAAAGGGGATGGACTTACCCGCAGCACTCAGCAATAACCAACCCATCAGCGGCATGCCGATCATGATGGCGTACAGCGCCAAGTGAGCCGCCCTGGCCGCTGCCTCTTGCCAAGCAGGGGGAGCGGGTGCAATGGCTGGGGCCGGGTACTTGATGCGCATGGTCAGGCGCAGCCAAACCAGGGCAAACATCAAAAGCCCCAGCATGAAATGCAGGCTTTTCAGGGCCTCGCGCGGTGCCGTGCCCTTGTCGAACAGCTCGCGTAAATTGATGCTGGCATACACCGCAATGAACAAGGCCAGCATCAGCCAATGCAGCGCGACGGATGACAGGTGGTAGCGATCGGTCATTTTCTTGAAAGTCATGTTGGAGTCCCAATGTTGAAGTGACCGAACTGTAGAAAACCTGCATTAACATCTTCTTAAGACAGACGCTTTGGTCATAAACATAAGGTAACGTTTCGTAACCAGTCTTCGCAGACACAGTTATTGCCGTTTGGAAGCAGTATTTGAGCGCAATTCGAGGTGGCGTCACCTTGCTGATTGAATCGAACTGGGAATCGTCGGCATCGCTTGCGTTGATGCATTCCAAATCCAATTGGCGTAGGAGCTTGCCTGCGCCAACTCTTGGACGGCATGCTCAAACTGATCATTGGCTCCGGCCGGAACAATGTACATGGCAGTGGGTGTTGGCTGGGTGTCCGTAAGCACCAAACTTGCCAAGGGACGGGTGGTGGATAGGTTGTAGCGCATCCCTTTGACAAAGCGTCTGGATTGCTCGGTCAAAACATTGATCAGCAATTTTTCCTGAAGATCGGCGAATGTGATCCAATTTTCCGTGGTGATCATCAACGCGATCTCCTCGATACTGGCCACACCACTGGTACCTACCGAGAAAGTGGCAATGGTCATCAAATGGCTACCCTCGGTGGCTTCCCATAGTGCCAATTCATCCTCGAAACGTCGATTCAGACGTTGGTAGACGTTTTGATCAAGCATAAGCGGGAAATCCGGGGCCTGTTTGACAACCAGTTTGAATCCGTACCGGGCAGGGCACAGCTCCTTGACCTCGGCCACCATAATCATTAACTTTCGGGCACCCTTCTCCTGTGGGCGTAAAGTCCCCAGATGACTACTGCGTTTTTGAGCAATATGGTCTTTCCGATCTGGATAGAACGGCTCCGGCACATACAAGATGCTCTGCAGGGCTTGACCCTTGATCACCTTGCCTTGAGCGGCCTCAAGCAGAAACTTGTAAATCACAAACCAGTTTCGCCGGTCCAGCATTTTGGGTGTCCATCGATTCAGGCCTGCCTCCACCCACAAAAAATGCAGTACCGACAGCAGGGTCAGCTTGGCCCCATCAGATTTGACGCTATCGGCCGGGACCTCGGATGCAGCGGGCGCTGCGCGGCCTGAACTCTTGCTTAGAGAAAAGTCGAGCTTAAGAAGGGTCGTTCCATGTTCATGGTCCTGAATGATGGCGTGTCCCAGCAATTCGCCCAGTCCGGAGAGCTCGGCCGGTGGTTCGTACGACTCACAGCCGGGTGCGTGCGATAGACCGGAGTCGGGCATGCGTTTGATCACATACTGTTGCGCCACTCTGGCCAGGCACATGGGAACGCCAGGTTGGCGACACATGCACAATGGTCTGTCCTTTGAGGCATAAATCTCAGCCAGAGTGCGCTGCAAAGCCGCATCCCCGCTCGCAAAAATACGCTCACCGATCAAAAAGTCAGCCATTGGGTAGCCTTCCTGATGTCTGTCATGTCAAGCCAGCGTCAGTACTGGTACGTGCTTTGTCCTTGAAGACTTCACTGGGGATAAACCGAGGTCGTGTTGCCGCCTCAATTGGGTATGGCTGCCCAGTCTTTGGATTTCGCCCCAGGCGCGCTCTGGTCGATATGCGCTCGAAAGTGCCAAAACCAGCGAGTTTGACCTTCTCGCCGTTAATCACGGTCTCCTGGACGGTGGCCGTGAAGGTGTCCACAAAACGTGCCGTCGCGACTTTGGAAGACTGCGTCTGTGCCGCAATGGTATCGATCAATTCTTGGCGATTCATAGGTTTTAAGATGGGTTGGTCATGTTTGCCGGCTGTCAAAAGCCGCGCCCTTGCCGCATGGAGAGTCCATGCGTAGGTTCTTTGTCCGGTGCCTTGGCTTGTTCCATGACGATTTCATGTGTATGGACCTGGCTTTGGTCCTGTCCATACTGGATCGCTACTTTTTCACCCGGAGCAATGCTGCGATCGAGTTTTGCTTTTTCATACTGGATGGCCATCATGTCGGAGACTTGAAGCAATACGTGGTGACTGGACTGGGCTACCAGCTCACCCCGGAAATCCTGCTTGAGCTCCTGGCCATCACGCACCATCAATCCACGTGCCGCAGCGGCCATCTCAATGACCTGGCGCGAATCCTTCAGGCTGACATCGGCTACTGGCAATTCGCCACGGTGCAATTGATCCGAAAGCCGAGTTTTGGCATCAAAGTACCCACGCTCGCGCTGGTCCTGTGACGTCTGTGGCGTCCAGTCACGCTTGACTGCCTGAAGTTGCTTGAAGCTGGCATCGAGTTCCGGAAAATTTCCCAGTGCCTCGTTTTGCGGCAGTCGATCAAAAGCCTGGGCCCGCTGGTACACGGTGGACGCCTCGAACTTATCCAGATCACTGAGCGCAACCGCAAGTCTTGCTTTGACAGACACGGGTGGCGTTCCACCGTTTTCTCGCGCCTTGTCGGCCATTTCCTGCAAATTTTCAATGTGGGCTCGACGCTCAAAGGCTGTGGCACTTCCCTCAAGCGAGGATTGCACTTTCAGTCCAGACCTGCTTTCAACCTTGATCTCAGGTCGAGTCGGGACAGGCCTGAGGTCTGCCTTGCCATCCCCAGCTTTGGAATCCAATGAATTCATCGGTAAAGGATGGCCATTTGGCGCATCCTGCGACGCTGAACCAATGAAGGTTCGGCGTGAGTCAGATGATGGAGAGATCAGTTCTTCAACGGGGGACTGACGGCTGGCCATGGCTTTGTCGCTTGCGTTCACAGGTGCCTGCGAATGGCGTTCATCGCCGCTGTGGTGGTATCAATGACGGTGTGAATGTCGTTGAGGTACTGATCAACCTGAGTTTTCATGGCCGTCCAGTGATTCTTGGTCTGTACCAATTCGTCGAGGATTTCCCCGGTGTACGCCCGGCTGGCAATGCAATGCTGGAGGTTCAGCAGACGCATCTCCATATTGCGCAGGGCATATTCGCACCGGGAGATCTGTTGGGTGTCGATGGGGGTGTGACAGAACCGAACGTTTTCGACATCCCGCACGAACCCCTCAAAAGACTGTTGGTGATCACTCAGCAGTGACACAAAAACTCGCAATAGACTCGATTCACGTTCTCGCACGGCAACTACTCCTTGGTGGGCTATCAAACTCAGTAGCGGCAGTCATTGCACAGGAGCACGACCGAACTGCATTGGTGGGCACTGAAATCGCCCGGCTCGCGCGATTTCTCAGAAACCACAGGCCTTGAGGCGCAACCTGTCAACAAGGTGATGGCCAATGCGATGGCTGAAAACGATCGGACAAACACGAGTTTCTTCATGTCATGTCCCCTTGTGCTGTTTGACTCATTTGAAAAGCGCCATCCAAGGGGTTCACCTTGGTTGCAAGCCCTGATGTGTCGGTTGCGGATGACCTCGGCAAACAAAGCCACCCAACGTAGCGATGACACTGGGGCTTACCGTGAATTCGGCTTGGGTTGTGAACAAGCGCATTTGTTGCTTTGACCATGACGGCAACTAGACCGATCACACTGATCCTGCAACGGGTCATGCGTTTGATTAACTTGAGCTTGCGTCTCAGCCCATAACTGTTGAGAATCAACCCATCACAACGACAAAGCCCAAACGGGCACCGAAAGTCAGGGACGGGGTCATGAACATCACAAAAACCAACAGCAACGCTGCGTCCGTGTGCCGCACTCGGAACCCCGTGTGCCATGCATGCGTCAATCAGGAGGGTCGAATCAAATGAGAGTTTTTCAATTCTTCTTGGGTGGCCGCCGCTGGGCGTTGTATCTGCCGTTCTTGGTGGCGCTTTACTTTGCGCGAAGTAACCCAGAACACCTTTCATTCTGGTGGGTTGCGCAAGTTGGGATTTATTTTGGGGTTCCATACTGGTTGGCATATTGGTTAAGCGACGCATTCAGGGATGTTGAAGTTCGACCATTCAATTCTTGGTAGATGAGATTGGCGGGGCTGTTTGTTTCTGCTCTTCATCCAACAGGGGTTTTCCCTTGAAATTAGGGGGTTTGCCGGTGAACATTCTTGTTGCGTTGCTTATTGAACTCTCAACTGAGTTCGCGACCGCATCGTCGACAACAATACTGGTGACCACCGGCCCAGTCCCCAATGCCTGACCTTCATTGGTCCAAATCTGAATGTTCCTGACAAACGGCGCCGTCTCTGCTTTTGACGACTCGATCTCGTGGCCGACCTCGGTCTTCGCCTGCGTCGCCATTTCCAGTGGCAGCGCCACTGTCACCGGCAGACGCTGATCCGCCTTGTTGGAAACCCCGACCGCGCGATGGTTAGCCGCCACAGCAGACTTGACGTTGTTGCTGATTTGCGTCCCATCTTTGATGTGTTGTTCTTGTAATGCCGCAGGTGTCGCAGCCATGGTGGCACCCGAGAGACCCTGCTGTGGCAAGCTTGAAGCCGTTTGGAACATGTATTTTTCACTGGCATATTGCTCCACCATCCGGAACACATCGATATCGTCCTGGTTGTAAAACCGGGCCTCAGACATGTTGTTGCGCTGAGCCACCTGTGCCAAAAAGCTGCTGTCAGCCAACAAGTCACGGTGGCGGTCGATCGAGTCAGAAATACTGCGGCTGGTGCGCTCGCCACTGGAGCGGTCCTGGCGCAGGCTAGCTTCGCTGGTGTTCGAGTACCCATCCACATGGGTCTTGGTCGACTCCCTGGAAATTCCCTCGTCCTGCGTTGCGTGTTCACCCCGGCTCTGGCTGTTGGTCACAGTGCCTGATTCAGAGAACTGCACACCATGGTTGGCATCCCGGCTGGTGGCCGTGCCAGCTGAGGCCACCTTGGCCGTTCCTTGGCTGGCAGTGGCACTTTGCATCACATCAAAACCAACATTGAGCCCAGCGGTTGCCCGCCCGCCGGACGTTTTGCCCGGCCCGGCCGTTGAGTTGCTTGGCTTTGCCCTGCTGTCGCGCAGCTTTTGCAGGGCGGCGGCCTTTTTCTCGGGTGTTGCGGCTTGGGACTCCATGGTGTCGAGCAAACGCTTTTCATTCGGATCCATGACCGAATTACCTGTCGTATTGCTGGGTCCCCCGGCCCCGCCGACCGCTGCGCCGTATGCACCACCCCCTTGGCTGCCAGACCCCACGCGTGCACCGAGTCGCAGCGAAGTTGATGCATTGATGCCGCTGCCAAAACTGAAACTGTCGCTGTAGTCCTTGTGTTGCCTGACCGTCTCGGCAGCACTACCCTGCTTGCCCCCCGACTTGCTCAGCGCACCGGCCTGATCGATCGACTGCACCATCGCGTGGCTACCCCCCTTGCGGCGAAGATCGCTCAAAGTGGCCGCATCGGAGGATTGACTGGACAGCGTCCTGCCGGTGCCAGCAGTCATTTGTGTCCCAGCCTCTTGACTGGCCCCGGCAGAGCGCTGACTGCCCATCGATAGGGTGCTGGAAAAGCGATTGAGCATGTCAACCCTGGCCGCCCGGGCACCTTGCATCATCATGCTGCCGCCTCGCCCCAAACTCACGGCCGCACCACCCCCCGTCAGCCCAATATTGGCGTCGTATTTGTGCATGGCAGTGGAGTTGACACTGGCCGTGTCCATGCCAACTTGACCACTGTTGAAGTTGCCTGCAGCGGCGTTGGATCCAGCAGATGCGCCTGCACTGCTAAAGGATGCGGTCATCCGGTCGGCCATCGACATGATGCCGCCCTGACCCATTTTCACAATCGCACCGGCAATGAAAGGCACCAACACCACCATAAAACCGATGGCCGCTTGTTCATCGCCCAGGGTGGCATCAAATACATCCGTGAGCTGAAACGGGATGTTGTTGCTCAGATTAAGCGCCGCAGTTTTATGCTTCAAGTGCAGTAGAGACAGTCCATTGATGATGGCAAAGAGCAGCGGCCACAGGCCAATCCAAACCAGGGCCATGGCGTAGCCGCCGAGCAGCTTCCAGGCTCCCTGGGCACTCAAAAACACGGCCAGCAACAAGACCACCGGAAACAACGAGTACAAAATCGCCTCGATCCAGTTGCGCATATGGGGCAGGTTTTCCTGCGCGAGCTGGGCCAAGATGCTGTTGGAGGCGTTGGCTTGCCCTGCTGCCTGGGCCGAGCCCATCAGGGCGTTGACTTCGGCCACCCTGGAGGCATCACCCAGCAAGGTCGGCAATTCGGTACCGGCGTCCTTCCATAGGTTGTTAAACATCGCCTGCTTCATGGCGTCCGAGGCGTTTTGCGAGTTGTTCAGGATCCAGTCGTAGGAGGTACCAACAGCGCTGGCGAACAAGGCCTGCGCCACCGCATCGGTCTGAGCCCGGGGAAACAAGGTCCGACCATAAAACGACTGGGCTTGCGAAATGCCGGTGCCCACGCGCAAGGACAACACGGCGGCCACATCCGGACAGGGTGCGGTAACGGCGGCCGTACCCGGCGTTCCAGGCAAGGTGTTGTAGGTCGAAAACCGCGCCGGATTGGTGTTGCCGAACATGATCGCCCAAGGACTGGCACTCGCAGCCCCTGACACTGCCGCCCCAATGATGTCGTGGGAAGAGATGCTGCCGTCCTTGAGGTCATACAAAGTGCATTCCTTGATGAATTGCATCAAATCCGAGCGCAAACCGGGATCGCGCAAGGCCACTTGGTTGACCTGTTTCAAGATTCGATGGCCAAACCCCACGTCGCCTTGGGCCAGACCCAACTCGCCCGGAATCCCAAAGGTGGTTTCATAAAAGTCGCTCAACCGACCAAAAACCATGGTGCTGGCTTGTGCAATGACCGCCAGTGACAAGGGCACATTGCCCACCACCCTTGGGGGTTCCTGACCCGTTTTGTCGGTGATCAGGACGTTGGTGATCGGCAAATTGAGCAAGGTGGTCAGCAGCAAGGCCTGCAAAAACCAGGTGGCCAGCTCCAGGGTTTTGCCTGCTGCACCGTAGCTGAAGATGCCCACCATCAACGCAAACAGAAAAATGAACTTCAACATGTTGGTGAAGTGGCTGCTTTGCATGATCGAGGCCACGCTGTTCAAAACGTAGTACAGCGTCTCCACGTTCCAGTAGATGACGATTTCCAGGTTCATGGAATCACCTTCGCCGCAATTGGCACGGTTGTGGGCTCGCTCATCGCAGCGACCGACCAAAAGCCAGGGAAGAGCGCAGGTTCTGCGACAAACTCGAGTTCAGAGCGCGCTCCATGTGAGCGACCTCCAAGGCAATGTTGTGGGTCGAGGCGGCCTTGGCATAGGCGCTCGACAGTGCAGCGCGCGCTGAGCTTGAGATCTGCTCAAGGGCCGGGGACAAATCTCGAATGGCCTGGCTGGAGGTGGCATCCGAGCCGGAATTGACTTGCGAGAGGCCATAACGCAGGTCACGGGTGAGTTCCTGCAAGTAGGTTTCTGCGTACTTGGCGGCAATGAGCTCCTGGTAGTGGCCAATCATGGCATCCGCCATGGCGGTGTTGCCACCCGAAGTTGCCACGGCCAGCATTTTGTAGACCGGAAGCTCGGTTGCCCCCAGGAAACCATAGGTCGCAGCTGGATCAACATAGGCTGTGCGGTTGACCATGTGGTCCACCACGTCCTCCATCTTCGTGCGAATCATGGTTCTGAAACTCTGGGCGGTCCAGTTTGCCGGGGTTGGATTCAAACAACCGTCAACGCTGACCGTATCGCATTTCAGGTAAACCACCGACGAATTGGTGGCTGCCGCCTGGCCGATCAAGGTCTCAATGCTGATGCCAGTACCAATCACCGGGCGGGGTGCGCCGGAACTGGGATCCAGAATGACAGTTCCCACCAGTGACATCAACAACATGCGGTAGTTGTCATCGAGGTTGTTAACACGTTTCAAAGCTTTCCACACAACGTTGCCACTGGGCACGAATGCGGCCTTGGCGGGATCGAGTGCTACGGCATGTGCGTTCACCGATGCTGCCTGGCCCCAGTTGTTGTAGACCTTTTCCCAGGACTCGGCCACGTTGGCGAATTGGCCAGAGTCCACCCCAAACACCTTGGCCGTATTGACGGTGTCCTTGGTCCAGGTGTCCGGGATGGAGGCATTAACAGTCCCCTTGGCCGCCTCACACGAGTTGACCTGAGCCGAATTCATAAAATTGGCGGTGGCCTGCAGGGCTTCAGTGACATTGGCACAGGTTGGACACAGATTGGTGATCGCCAGCTTGAAACCGTAACCCAGAGCGTTGGAGCCAATGTTTTTGAGCATTGCCACAAACTGCGCTGAATTGATGTGTCCAAAGGAGCCCAAATACGTGTCAATCCCGCCGCACCCGGCGCTCAGGCTCGGCGGCGTGAGGGCTGCCATGGTGTAGGTCCGCTGCGGCGAGCGCATGAACAGGGATCCGCCAGAATAGACATTCATGGTCTGGCCCTGAATCACCGATGGGCCGGTCAGATTGCCATTGGCGTTGACCCCATCAAAAAGCTCCTGCATGGTGATGGCCTGAGCACCCATGGCCTGCACTGCGATGAGCACAAGTGAAACTGATCTTTTGACGATGCTCATATTGGGCCCCTAGAAGCTCTCACCGGGCTGGGTGCCGGTCAGGACAAACATGCGTTCCATGATTTCGCTCAGGGCCATCACCCCAAAACCCAGCGCCACGTGGTCACCGGTCACTTTGGAGCCCATGAACAAGGCAGGCACACGCTGCACACCCCAGGCCGCCGCCTTGCTGCGCCCGTCCTGAGGATGGGGGAAGTCTGGCAATCCCACACCATCGATCGATACGGCCAGCACCTCGATACCAAAGCGCTCAACCATCATGCGAACGGCCGGAGCCATGGTGTGGCAATACGGGCAATCGGACTTGAAGAAAAAAATCAAACCGTGGTCAGCCGCGAGTGCCCTGAGTTGCGCCTCCTGGAGGGCATCGGCGGTGTTGTTGAAGGTGCGAATGGCCAAGTTGTTTGACGGGCGTTTCAAGGCGTAGTCCAGTTCCGGTGTCTGCCACACCACACGCCGCCAGGAGTCGGCAAAGGTCGAGCCCTTGTCCTGCACGACCTGCCAGAGTTGCAAATAATCGGTGAGCTTTTCCTTGCTGGGATCCATGATGGCCAGGTCTTCCCGACGCTTGAGTTCCACACGCATTTGTTCCGTCGTTTTGATGTCCGCGATCTCGATGCGCTGGGGCAAAGGCTGGGATGCTTGCGCTGGCGGACCCCCCACAGGGGCTGCCGGTTCTCTGACTGGAGGTTTGGCATCCTGCTGATCGCAGTACCAGTTGAATTTGTGGCTGTCGCAATCCCACATCGATGGGTAGTCGATGGCGCTTTGGGCAAACACATTCCCGCAAACGCCGACCAGTAGCAGGCAAAACACGTTGAGCGCGAGTTTGTTGTGCGAGATCAAAGGTCCACTCATGGCGACATACCCGTGGAGCTTTGTGAACTTGGGGGACCACCATCCAGGCAATAGTCCAGCTCGGTGGTGAGAATGGCCTGGGTGCGCCCTTTGGGTGTGTCCACATCGGCCTTGGTAAAAATGATCTCCAGGCGTTTGCAATCGGAGCGAGCCAGCGCTTTGATCACTCTGGCCTGCACACTCAAGATGCCGGTGCTGTGAAACTGACGGCTGAACTGCTCGTCGATGGCTCCCGTCATGACACCTTTGGCGCTCCCTGTGCGCAGGGCCTGCGTCATCAAGGTGTGCGGGTCAGAAAAGCGCTGCAAAGTCTGTGCAGCGGTCGTTGTGCTGATCGAGAGCCATAGCCCCACGACCACGCAGACCGAAGTGCACAGAAGTGGCCACTTGCGCCGGGCGATTGGATCAGGGCGTTTCATAATAATCGGTGACCTTTTGGGTCACGGTCTGGTTAACGTGACTTGCTGTGGCGGGCAAATCGGTGGGTTTTGGCACCATGGTCTGGATGAATTCACTGAAATCCATGGCGGCAAAGTTCAGCCTCAGGATCTGCGCTTCAGAAAATCCGCCACATGACTGCGCCGGTAAACCCAGCTGCACATGGCCCTGGCGGTTGATCAGTTTGGTCAGCAATGAGTTAAAGCAGCAACTGGTCTCGGTCACTTCCAGACAGGTACCAATCAGCCAAATCTTGCGAGTGCACGCGCTACCTGTGGTCACGCACAGGTTTTCTCCCTTTTTAAGCGCCATGGTTTGTTCCGGTGGGCTGCAGCTCAACCATTCCGTGATGACCATCAGGGCGATCTGAAAGGCAAAGCTGTAAGGGTCGAACGCTACAAATTGGAACCCGTTGGCCAAGGTGAAGCTAAACGAAAACCCGTAAAAGGAAAACGCCGGGTTAAACGTGCCCGAACCCAAGCCGGTGGCCCAGTTGTTCATGGCAGAGATTCCCTTGTTCACGATCTCGCTGTCTACCGTCTGGTAAAGCGCGTCATACACATATTTGGAACCCAACACCGTGCCGGAGCGAGCAGCCTCGCCAGCCACCGACATCGCTGCTCCCAGTAATCGGTAGTTGCTAAAGGCCGATCCACCCGAGCCAGAGCCACAACAGCTCTTGATCACTGAACCCCCCAACACCTTGATGCTGCAACTCTCGACGTAGCCCTTGAAGAGTTCCAAGGCAGTCCCGTTGAAGCCGTAAACCCCGCCTTGGCGCGTGGTCTCCATCGCAACGGCTGCCTTGGCAAAGTCACCGTCTGGTTGACGTTCAGTGGAAAAACACTGGGAACCCCCTGCCTGGCAGAAGGATGCCGGTTCACAGACCTGGTGCGTGGTGACGCTGGGTGCGGTTTTTTCGCAGGAATAGGATTCCCGCGTAACCGCACATTTGCCATCGATGGTGAATTGCAGGCAGACGTCACCGCTGTGTGTGCACTTGGCGCTGGACCTGGGACCACAGTTGGCATCGAATCCGGGATTCAGACACGCGAAATTTCGCTGCCACTGCCAGCAAGCGCGGGTCACCGCCAGGCCATTGATGACCCGAGTCTCGGCCCCCTGAATGCAGACTTTCACTGCAGGCTCGACACACTCCGGGTAGGGCACACGATTTGCTCGCGCACGCTCGGCCAATGATCCACACTGGTCATCCCAGTTGTCCGTCACCTCAGGCGCTACATCGGCCGTGACGGTGTAATCGTTGTACTGAAGGGTTCGGGTTGCGGGTGTTTGTACCAGCGTGATGGGGTCGGTACAGATCCCGGTGCCTGGACCGGTGATGGCGAGCACGTCAGCCGCTGCATCACAGCTAGCCACGAAGTACGGATCTGACACCTCACAGGTATTGCGTTGAGGAAGCGACAGATCATTGGCATCGGGGTTGGGGCCACTGCCGGTATTGGCCGGGCAGGTGTACAGCCAGTTGACTGTGACGGCCAAGGTGTTGGTACACGTCGGGAAATCTGTTTTTCTTGCGGTGGTGCAGGTCTCGGTGATGTATTCACCGGGGTTGTTTTGCGACACTGTACGACAGACCTGTGCGCTGCTGGCCCCGCCTGGCGCGCCCGGGCTTTGAATAACCGGATCCGAATTGGCAATCAGAGGGTCGGTGGCCGACATCGGATAAACCGTACGCATCGCAGGCATCTGGGTCAGGTAATTGACCACCTCACATTCCTGCTGCAAATAAGCCGTGGCGGCAGTGCTGGTGGTGCATGCGCTTTGTTTGCTGATCCCAGCCGACCCCACCAGACCGGTGCCGCCGCCAAATAGCCCCGATTCGGGTGCGTTGTTGGTGTAGCTTGGAACGACAGCTACGCCATTGGCGGCATTGACAGATTGGGTGGCCCCGGTGGCCAGTCCTGCGCCAAAGGTCTTGCCTTCGTTGAACGCATCGGTCTGGGTTTGTGCTTGGGCCACGGGCCAGGTGCAGCTCAGCAATACCGCGCTCAAAACATAAGGCATGATGGGCCTCACTGGCTCACCTCGGGGACAACGGGACCCATTTGGCGCAGATAACGTGTCGCCAGTGCTGACAAGTCAGGTGTTATGACTGCCGACCTGGAGGCCATTTCTCGCAAGGCGTAGGCCAGTGACACATCACCTGAAATGGCTACAAAGTTCTCGGGCAATGAACACCCATCGGTATCGAGCGTCTCCGTTGCGCTGCGCTTGGCGAGCACAAAGGCAGGTACGGCCATGATCTGGTATTGATCAAAGGCCTTGGGGTTAACGCTGACGCTGGCAGTTGGCACCCCAAGGGAGGCGATGGCCTGCAGGGTTTGGCGGTAAGAGTCGTTTTTGAAACCCCGTAACACCACGCGGCCACCCACGCTTGAGACACTGGCCACAAGTGTGCGCAGGGAGGGCGTGGGCATCGAGAAGCTGGCAAACACCATCAAATCGTCGCCGCTCCCGCTGCTCTGTGCCTTGTTTTGATAACGCCGCGCCAGGGCCTCGATGTCAATCTGGTTGGGCTGAGCCGCAGTTACATTCGGAAATATGCGCGGCGCATGGTGCGTCGCCGCATTGTCATCGCTGAACAAGCCCTTGCGCTGGATCTCGATGGCATCCGTTTCAGTCTGGATTTGACTTGAAGTGGGATAGGTTGGAGTCGTTGTTTTAGGGGTGATCGGGGCAAAAACTGAGCGGCGCTGTGCTTGAACGGCCTCTTCAACTTGTTCAAGTGCACCTGATACTTCGGATTGGGTCACTTTGGGCGCAACTTGCACTTGAGGGAGCTGGGCGCGGGCCAAGGACAGCATCAAGCAAACAGCGGCTGCAAGCAAAGAGCGCATGTAGCCATCGGTGAACATGTTCATGGCCCCACCCCCAGGCAACAGTTCTTTTTACGAAAAATCATGTAGCTGAAGTCTTCACCCAGGTAGGGGTAACTCTTGCCCGCGCCCCATATCGCCGTGCTGCGACCAAAAGGCTGGCA
>JAGOUM010000221.1 GCA_018061265.1 Rhodoferax sp.
ACCAGCGCATGGACATGACCGGCAATGACAACACCCAGATCAACCTGCGCTATAGCGGTGAGTTTGACTGGGGCAAACTGCAGGCACGGGTGTTTGACCAGGACACCGAGCACTTCATGAACATGGGCCCCGACCGCTTCAGCTACGGCACTCTGGGCATGCCCATGAACACCACCGCCAAGACGCAAGGACTGGCGCTGAACGCTGACTGGGCGTTGTCCGATCGCGATCGGCTGCGCGTCGGTGTCGAATCACACACTTACAGCTTGTACGACTGGTGGCCGCAGGCCGGTGGGGTAATGGGGCCGCGCAGTTTCTGGAACGTGGACTACGGCACGCGCGACCGCTTGGCCCTGTTTGGCGAATGGGAGGCGCAGTGGAGCGAGCAGCTGACCAGCCAGCTGGGTGTGCGCCATGAGACCGTCAAGACCGACGCCGGGCCGGTGCAGGGCTACAACGCCCAAGCCATCTGGTCCAGTGACGCCGCCGCCTTTAATGCGCTACAGCGCCAGCGCCGCGACGGCAACCTCGACTTCACCGCGCTGATGCGCTACACCCCCGAGCCGACCCAGACCTTTGAGGCGGGCTTTGCGCGCAAGACCCGCTCGCCCAACCTGTACCAGCGATACGCCTGGTCCACCCAGCCCATGGCCAGCCTGATGAACAATTTTGTGGGTGACGGCAACGGTTATGTCGGCAACCCGAACCTCAAGCCCGAAGTGGCCCACACCTTGAGCGCCAGCGGCGACTGGCACGATGCCGAGCAAAAGCGCTGGGGTGTCAAGGCCACCGCCTATGTCACGGCGGTGCAGGATTTCATTGACGCGCAGCGCTGCAATTTTGGCCAATGTGGTGGTGCTGCCAACCTGAGTGCCAGCACCGGTTTTGTCAACCTGCAGTACGTCAACCAGGCCGCACGGCTGCTTGGGCTGGATCTGTCGGGCAGCGTTTTGTTGAACGCGGGCGGTGCGGACTGGGGCAGCCTTAAAGGCACCGGCGTGCTGAGCTATGTGCATGGCAGCAACCGCAGCACCGGTGACGGGCTTTACAACATCATGCCGCTCAACGCCAAACTGGCGCTGGAGCAGCGCCTTGGCCACTGGACCCATGTCGCCGAAGTACAGCTGGTGGCGGCGAAAACCCGTGTCTCGCAGGTGCGCAATGAAGTGCCCACCGCTGGCTACGGCCTGCTGAACCTGCGCACCAGTTATGAGTACAAGCAACTGAGGGTAGACCTGGGTGTCGAAAACCTGCTGAACCGCTTTTACAGCTTGCCATTGGGCGGTGCCTATCTGGGCCAGGGTGCGGCCATGACCAGCCAGGGCATCCCCTGGGGTGTGGTGGTGCCCGGGCCGGGGCGCTCGGTCAATGTTGCCGTCAGCCTGAGTTTTTAGGCCGTGCATCAAGTCATGGTCATGCCCAACCTTGCCTGTATTAATCTGAAATTCATAGCAACTTACACACCATGGAAAAGCGCTTGACCCCATTTCGCATCACCTTCGGCGTCGCTGTTGGGGTCAGCCTGCTGCTGACTGCCTGCGGCGGTGGCGGCAGCGGCCCGGCCATCAAGGCATTGCCACAAACCCTGACTTTTGACCCAGCACCGGTACTGGCTCTGGGCGGCACCGCGACGGTGGCCGCCAAAGCCAGCAGTGGTCTGGTGGTGAGCTACAGCAGCCTGACCCCCACGGTGTGCAGCGTCCATACCAGCACCGACCGGGTCACCAGCCTGACGGCTGGTACCTGCAGCATTGCCGCCGACCAGGCCGGCAACGACGACTACGCACCTGCGGCGCAAGCCAGCCAAGACCTGCGCGTGCTGGTCAACCCGGCGCAGACCCTGAGTTTTGGTGCCGCCCCGGTGCTGACGCTGTACGGCAGCGCGATTGTTTCGGCCACGGCCAGTTCGGGCCTGCCGGTGAGTTACAGCAGCCTGACCCCGGCCATCTGCACCGTGCAGACCAGCAGCGGCGTGATCACCAGTCTGGCCCCGGGCAACTGCAGCATTGCAGCCAACCAGCCCGGTGATGCCAACTACAACGCCGCCGCCCAAGTCAGCCAGACTCTGACCGTGGCCGACAGTGGCGCGGCCGTCACGCCACCGGGGGTGCCCACAGCGGTGGCGGCCAGTCTGGGTGTGGTGGCCAATACGGTGGAAGTCCGCTTTGTTGGCCCGGCGGTTAGTGGTGGCAGCCCCATCACCGGCTACAGCGTGGTCTCCAGCCCCGTGGGCCTGAGCGGCAGCGGAAACGCCTCGCCGATCAGGGTGACTTGCCCGACCGACTGCACCGGCTACAGCTTCACAGTGCAAGCCAGCAACAAAGCAGGTGCCAGTGCGCTATCAGCCCCGGCCGAGGTGCTGACGGACTACCAGATCAAGTCCACTTTTTTTGAGCCCGATACCCAGCCCCAAGACACCATCTTTACCGGCAGCTTCACACTCAATTCGACCACCCGCACCGTCACGGGCCTGAGCGGACTGCTGACCGAGTCAATGACCGGCCCGCCGATGATCACCGTGCCACTCACCTACCAGCTCGCATCGGTCAGCGACGGCCAGGGCGGTTTGCTGGTGAGCAGTTTTGCGCTGAACACCACCAACGTCTATTCAGAGGGTGGTTTTGCTGCCAATTCCGAGGGCTTTTACTACGGCTTTCCAACGGCCAAACACCCTGGTGCCCCCGGCGGAGTTGGCAATGCATTTGTGACGGTTTACATCAACCCGGCCGACCCCACGGCGGCGCTGACCACCGCGCAAATCAATCAGCTGGTGTACGGCGACTGCTACCCCGGCGGCATGATGGGCGACACCTGCATGACCGGCTACCGGGGGCGCGGCACCATGGGCGGCTACCCGGTGGCACAGGTGATCACCCGCCGCTAGGCAACATAATTGCCCATCAGGAGCAATGCGAGCGTTGGATTGGCGGGGGAAATGTTCTGTCGGCACCATTAATGCAATTGTGTTGCGTTAGAATCTAACGCAACCAAGTTGCAGTAAGACACCAGTCTTTTGGTGCACGCTGGTTTGGCGCCCCCACTTCTGACAAGGAACTCCATGAAACGCACCACCCTCAAGTTGTTGGCCCTGTCTGCCTTTGCAGCCAGTGGTCTGTTGACCACTTACGCCCGCGCCGTTGAGCCAGTCCCCGTGGTGGCCTCGTTCAGCATCCTCGGTGATTTGGTCAAGGTGGTGGGTGGTGACCGGGTTGCCGTCAGCACGCTGGTGGGTCCGGACGCCGACGCGCATGCGTTCGAACCCAAGCCGTCTGACGCCAAGATCCTGCTGGCCAGCAAACTGATGGTCGTCAATGGGCTGCACTTTGAGCCTTGGGCCGAGAAACTGGCCAAGTCGGCCAACTTCAAGGGCGACATTGTGGTGACATCCAAAGGCGTCAAACCGCGTGCCATGCCTGACGAAGAAGGGCATGGCCACGACACCGACCCGCACGCCTGGCAGAACCCCAATAACGTGATCCTTTATGTGCGCAGTATTGCCGCCGGTCTGGCCAAGGCCGATGCCAGCGGCGCGGCCACCTACAAGGCCAATGCCGAAGCCTATGTGAAAGAACTGCAGGCGCTCGATGCCAGCATC
>JAGOUM010000001.1 GCA_018061265.1 Rhodoferax sp.
CACCGCCCCAATACCAGTGTTGACGGTAATAGTGTGAACTGTCAAACGCCAGGCGAATCAACTGTTGCAGATGTGGCGGGACTTTGTTCCAGCTGGCCATGTTGGCATAGAACGATCCGATCCAGGCACCCGAGATGTTGTTGGTCAGGAAGTTGCCCGTCACGTTGGCCCAGCCGACCGTATAGTCTTCGGTAATGCCTGACCAGGCCACGCCATCGAGCTCGCCAGTCTGCATGGCCACCTCCACATCTTCATAAGGCAGGGTCACGGGAATCACACCGAATTGCTTCAAAAATCGCCCTGCCGTCGGGAAGGTAAAGATTTTCTTGCCTTTGAGGTCTTTGAGGCTGTTGATCGGTTTTTTGGTGGCAAAGTTGCAGGGGTCCCAGGAACCGGCGGAAATGTGCTTGACGCCCACTTTGGCGTATTCGGCCTCCCAGATTTCTGCCAGACCCCATTGGTGAAACAGCACCGGCACATCCAGGCTGTAGCGGCTGGCGAACGGAAAATAACCACCAAACACGGTCACTTCGGTCGGTGAGGCCATGCTGTCGTCGTCTGACTGCACACAGTCGATGGTGCCGCGCTGCAAGGCTCTGAACAACTCACCAGTAGGAACCAGCTGGTCAGCATACGACAGCTCGATCACCATTTGCCCGTTGGCGGCCTTATTGAAGGCGTCGACAGCAGGCTTGATCACATGGGCACCCAGCGCAGCACCGGCATAGGTTTGCATTCGCCAGCGAATAGGTGCCGCCTGCGCATGAACAGCGGTGGTGCCCAACGACACCGCCGCTGCGCCCGCCAAGCCGGCATTTTTTACAAAATTGCGTCTTGAAGCCATATCCTTCTCCTGTCAACAATAGGGCATCAAGCCCTGGTTAGCGCCGCTCCCCGCCCGGTTGGCGAAGAACTAACGATTGGCACCCTGATCAGTTGCCGTACACGTAATTGGGCAACCAAAGGGCTATCTGCGGGAACATCATCACCAGCACCAAAGACAGAACCATCAAGCCCACAAAAGGCCAGATCGAGGCGTAGATGTCGCGAATCGTGATTTGCGGCGGCGCCAGCGCACGCATCAGAAAGAGGTTGTAACCAAACGGTGGCGTCATGTAGGCGATCTGGCAGGTGATGGTGTACAGCACACCGTACCAGATCAGATCGAACCCTAACGCCCCTACCAAGGGCACATACAGGGGCGCAACAATTACCAGCATGGCGGTGTCGTCCAGAAAGGTTCCCAAAATCAGGTAAGAGATCTGCATCAGGATCAGCACCCCCCAAGGGCTGAGTCCCATTTCTCCTACAAAAAACCCCTCGATGGCTTTAACAGCGCCCAGCCCGTCAAACACCGCGCCAAAACACAGAGCCGCCAGAATAATCCACATGAACATGCACGAGATACCCAGCGTTTGCCGCACTGAAATCTCAAATACAGTCCAAGTCATGCGGCGTCTCAAAATCGCCGCAGCCAGAGCCGTCAAGGCGCCGATGGCAGAGCTCTCGACCAAGCTGGTCCAGCCCTTGACGAACGGCACCATCATGGTGGCAAAGATGATGACCGGCAGCAACCCTGCACCAAGAAGGCGCAGTTTTTCTGCCATCGGCACCTGGCGCTCATGTTCCGACAAAGCTGGGCCGAGATTGGGGTTGATCTTGCAACGCACGACGATGTAGATGATGAAGACACCCGCCATCATGAGCCCCGGAAACAAACCGGCAAGCCATAACTGACCCACGGGTTGACGGGCAATCATGGCGTACAGCACCAGCACCACCGAGGGCGGAATCAGAATCCCCAGCGATGAGCCCGCCTGGATGACGCCCGTCACCATCCGTTTGTCATAACCCCGGCGCAGCAACTCGGGCAGGGCGATGGTGGCACCAATGGCCATTCCTGCTACCGACAAGCCATTCATGGCAGAGATCAGCACCATGAGCCCGATGGTGCCCACCGCCAACCCACCGCGCAGTCCACCAAACCAGACGTGGAACATTTTGTAGAGGTCATCGGCAATCTTGCTCTCTGACAACACATAACCCATGAAGATGAACATGGGCAACGTGAGCAGCGGGTACCACTTCATGAGTTTGATGGCCGAGGCAAACGCAATGTCCACGCCGCCTACACCCCACAGCATCATGGACGATGCTGCGCCGACAAACCCAATGGCCGCAAACACCCGCTGCCCGGTAAACAGCAACAGCATCAACGATGAAAACATCATCAGGGCAATCATCTCGTAAGACATCAGAGCTCCTTGTCCTGGATGCGGGCGATGTCTTTCATCAGCTCCGACGTCGCCTGCAGAATCATCAACACAATGGCAAAACACATCACCACCTTGATGGGCCACATGTAGGGGCGCCACGCCGTTGAATTGGTCTCGCCATACTGCAGGGCATAACTGGTGCTGCCAACACCGCCGTACAACATGACGCCCAGGTAAAACAGCAGGAACAGGGCGGTGAAGGCATCCACCCAGGCGCGTGTATGGGGTGACCAGTCGCCATAAAACAAATCCATGCGCACATCACTGCCCATTTGCATGGCGTACGGGCCGCCAAGAAAAAAGTAGGCCGTCATGACAAACTGCGCCATTTCCAGAGTCCAGAGCGCGGGCTCAAACAAAACCTTGGAAGCCGACGAATACAGCAATATGCCGATCAGGACAAACAGCATGTACATGGTGACACGCCCAATGCGGTAGTTGAAAACGTCAACACCACGCACATAGGCCCGGATCAGCCGGTGCATTTTCATTTTGTCTTCCATGGTCCGCCTTTAAGGATTGCAGGCCAGCAGGCACACCCCGCTGACCATCACATTGGTATCGAGACTCACAAGGAAAAGCGCCTTACAGCAGCTGATCGATCAGTTGTCTGCTCGGACGCGGTATCACCACCTGGGACACCAGGAACCCCTTGTCACTAGCAATTGCCGCGCCAGCCTGGGTGGCGGCATTCACATCCGCCACCTCTCCGGTCAGCACCACATAACTTTTGCCACCAATGCCAAAGGCCAGATGCATACGAATGGGCTCGACCGAGGCGGCCTTGACAGCGGCATCCGTGGCCTCGATGGTGGCGGCCACCGAGTAGGTTTCGATCACACTGATGGCGCGCACATTCTCGATGTGGGTGCCACCACTAATGGCCGGCAGCACAGAAGGATGTACGTTGGGAATGACAAAACTGTCTACCACCACGTCCGGGCACATCTCGGTGCCGGCACCGACCGACTGGTTCACCGCAGCGACATCACCACCAATCATCACGATGTATTTGCCCGGGCAAATACTCTTGGCGATCAGGATTTCGACATTGGCCGTTTTGGCCATGGCATCCGTTGCGGCGATGCCCTGAGCGATGCTGGTGAATTCGACCAGTCCGATGGCGTGGTGGTTCATGCGTGTCTTTCAGGCGGTAACGGTGATGGACTGGCTGGAAACGGCGCTCACCCGGCCACTGATGCTGGCGTGAATACGGGCGCCGAGTGCCTCGGGGGGAATCTCGGCCAGCAACTGGCCGCGCTGCACGACATCACCCACCTGCACCACTGGCAGCGCTGCCGCCCCGACATGCTGGCGCAGGTTCAGCACCACCATTGCGGGATGCGTTTCGGATTCATCCAGCGGGGCTTTTTTGTTGTAAGGTGCAATGCCCAGCCGTGTGACCAGGCGCGAGGTGGGCACCAGCCGGTGTTCGGCCATCGGGTCGAGTGGCCGCAGGTCACCCACATATCGCGCGCCCTCGGCCCGGAATTTTTCCTTGAGTGCCACATTGATGCGCATCGGCGAGATATTCACCGGGCAGGCCCATTGTTCACAAATGGCGCACTCCGAGCAGGTCAGCGCCGATAACAGCACAGAGGGCTTGCCAATGTCGTGGTAGTTGGCGCTGCGCACAATCAGCGCCGGGTGTAATTCGTGGCCAATCAGGTGGCGCGGACATAGTTCGGTGCACAGGTTACATTGCTCACACACTGCGCGGGCAATGGCCATCACATCCCGCATGGGCTGGCGATGGCGTCGGATCACGATGTGGTCCTCGGGCAGGACGATGATGCCTCCGGTAGTTTTGGTGACCGGCTGGTCGATGCCATCGAGCAGTTTGCCCATCATCGGGCCGCCATTGACAAAGTAGGGTTTGGCGGTGGTGATGCTGCCGGCGCGGGCAATCACATCGCGCAGCGGTGTGCCAATCGGCACCGTGACCGTGATCGGGTCGGACACGGCACCCGAGATGGTCAGTGTGCGCTCAGTCACCGGCGTGCCGTGGTCCACTGCACGCGCCAAGTTGATCAGCGTCAGCACATTGTTGACCGCCACACCCACGTCCTTCGGTAATGCGGCGGGTGGCACACGCCGGCCGGTGGCCATCCAGATGGTGATGACCTCGTCGCCCGCCGGGTAAATGTCTTTGAGGATGTGGATGCGCATGTTGCTGGCCAGCAGCGGCTGCACGGCGGCAATGGCCTCGACGTATTTGGCCTTGAAGGCGATGATGCCTTCGCGCGCACCAACCGCCTGCATGGCCAGTTGCAGGCCACGCACCAGCTCAGTTGCATATTTGACGGCGAGTTGCTGGTCAACTTTGAGCAGGGGTTCACATTCGGCACCGTTGACCAGGTAGATCTCGGCCGGGCTCATCAGCTTGACGTGGGTCGGAAAACCCGCGCCGCCAGAGCCAACGACTCCGGCCTCGCGGGCTTTAAGGGCGATGTCGTTCACTTTGTGTTCCTCATGGGATCATGTAGCGGCTGCCAAGCTTTTTCAGGCGGCCTTGGTTGAGGGCGGTGTTGAGCAACGCATGAACCGTCTTTACCGGCATGTTCACACTTGCCGCCAGTTGGTCCAGGCGTTTGCCGTTGGGGATAGGGGTCAGGTAGTTGATAAGTGCTTGAAGTGGGTCTGGTGGATGGTCCGCAGAATTGGGGTCAGAGCCCAATTCGGGGGCGGCTTGTGCTTCTATTTGGCGGGTGTTCGCCGAATTGGGATCCGACCCCAATTCTGCTACGCCGTGCTTGACATCAATGGGTAAGGATTCAGGCGCTTCCGGGGAAACCGCTACCCTCGCCTGCACACTGCTCTTTCCATCTTCATTTCTGCTGCCATTGCCACCAGGTTGGCCGCCTGGGGCTTGCCAACGCGGTCTGGTCTCTACAAACAGGGCCAGATCAGCTTCGGGACGGCCGATGACTTTTTCGCTGACCAAGGCACCCAGGCGCTCGGCGGCTAGCCGACCGGCATCAATGGCGGCGCGGCAGGAGCCAATGTCGCCTTCCACAATCAGCGTGATCAGCGCGGGGTTGGTGGTGATCTGCGTGCCCAGGCGCACGCTGGCGGCTTTGAGCATCACATCGGCGCACTCAATGCCGGCCACCAGCCCCCGAACCTCGAGAAAACCCAAGGCGTGCTTCATCTCAGTACACCAGCGGTTGCGCCGCAATGTCGGCCACGGTGCGGGCAAACGCGTCACAGGCGGCGCGGCACGCGGCTTGTGAGCCTTGCAAATAGGCGCCGGAATAGTTGGTGGGGGATGGCGGGCGCACATAACCGGCCAGTCGCACTTCAGCCGCTTTGAGTGCCGCGTCCAGTCCCACGGCGGCTTCCAGCGGGGGGGCCACCAGATAGGCCAGCGAGTCGCCTTCCTTGACACCAGCGACCTCGGCCAGATAAGAGCCGCAACGCGTCACCACATGCGACAAAAACGCCACCGTGTGGGCATCGTTGGCCCACTGAAAGGCCGCACCATCGCGCACAGCGTTGAGCGCGGCGTCCAGCCCCGAGCGCACCTCGGCGGGCGACGGGCCGGCCAGCATCAAAATCACTTCACCCGCGGTGCTCGATGGCCCATGTTTGGCACCGGCATAAAAGGAGCTGCCATAGACCACGCGCACATTGGCCTGCTTGGTGGCCTCATCAGCCGCGATATAAGCCACGTCGTCCGAGTCGGCGGTGAAGAGGCCCAGGCTGAACACGCTGTCGTCAAGTTTCAGTTCCTTCTTGAAATCCACCTGCAGCGACGAAATCAGCCGCACAGCACACACCGAGACCGGGATACGTTCAAAGGTGGACATGGTGGGCTCCAGCGAAGGACAAACGGGAGACTCGCGCGGAGGCGTCCACGCCCGCTTCTTTTTGACGAAATAAGCTCGACTGCTCGGCTTCGCTCGATTCAGGCGCGAAGTAGCAGATTTGGGGTCGGATCCCAATTCGGCTAAACGGTATGAATGATGCTGGCGGTGTGCCCCCGAATTGGGCTCTGACCCCAATTCTGCGGACCATCGTGAGCTGACGTCGCTTCGTGCAACAAAACAATTTGTTATCAGGATAATAGCTATCAGTGCTTTCTGAATAATGGCTAGAAGGCGAGAACATCAACAATCCACCTCGAAAGGCGCGCCTCCTTTGGCCCGCAAGTTGGAGTTCCGCAGAATTGGGGTCAGAGCCCAATTCGGGGATGCTTCCGTCACGAATCCCAAAGCGCTGGGCCGAATTGGGATCCGACCCCAAATCTGCTAGGTTGCGCGCGCGATCAAGGCTGCAGTGCAAACTCGACTGCAGGATTGGCATTGACTTTTGGGCCAGCCTTGGGTTCACCGCGGCAGCCTTCATGAAACGCTCCCCGCCATCTTCTTGCCCAGCGCAATCCCGCTGCACTGTTCCTTGAGCATGCGCGCCGCCAGTTCGGCGATCACGGCCGCCGCTTCAACGGGCGGTGTGCCACCCCGGTGAATGTTGGAAATACAGGTGCGCTCGGCCTCCACCGTCGCTCGGGTGGGTTGGTAGACCATGTAACACGACAGGCTCTCGGATTGGCCCAGACCGGGGCGCTCACCAATCAGCAGGATCACCACCTTCGCTTTAAGCAGTTCACCAATCTGATCTTCGACTTTGACCCGGCCAAAACGTACAAACAGCGGCGTGCCAGCCTTGAGCTGCAAGGACTCCAGCCCGCGAATCAATGGCGGCACGATGTCGTCAAAGTTGGCGGTGGTGGCCTCGGTGGACAGGCCGTCCGAGATCAGCAACTGCACATCAGGCGCTTGAATGCACTGGGTTTTGACAATCTCCAGCCCTTTGGCACTCAGCACCCGACCCAGATCGGGGCGTGTCAGGTACTGACCTTTTTCAACGATTTCGGTCTGCACCTCCAGCAGCCCGGCACGTTGCACCCACTCAGCCGGGATTTCGCTCAGCACGGTTTCTTTGGAGCGCGAATGATCCGCCAGAAAACGCAGCAGAGACTGGGTGCGCGGGCGCGGGCCGATGCGGCCAGCACAGACGCGGGCGCGGGTGCTGCGGCGCAGTTCGGTCAGCACCTCCAAGCTTTTGGCATCAGCCACGCCGATCCAGGTGCGTGCTTCCTCGCTGCCCAGGTCGGGCAGTTCACCAGGTACCGGCGCATCGGCAGCCGATGCCTCGGTAGTCGCGAGTGCGCCGGGGGTTTGTTGCAGCTCGCGCATCACGGCGCGAACAATGTCGGCAATCTGGGCTTCGTTCATGGTGCGCTCCAATCAGAAAAACAGCGAGGGGTCGCCCGCGGCACGGGTCAGCTTGCCGTTCGCCATCAAGCCACGCGCTTCCAGCCATTGTTCAAACTCTGGCGCGGGCCGCAAGCCCAGCGTTTGGCGCACGGTGGCAATGTCGTGAAACGAGCAGGTCTGGTAATTGAGCATGATGTCGTCACCCAGCGGCATGGCAATCACAAAGTTGCAACCGGCCGTGGCCATCAGCATCAGCAGGCTCTCGTTGGAGTTCTGGTCGGCATCGGCATGGTTGGTGTAACAGCAGTCGCAGCCCATGGCGATGCCCGAGAGCTTGCCCATGAAGTGGTCTTCAAGGCCAGCGCGCAAAATCTCGCGGCTGTTGTAGAGGTATTCCGGGCCAATGAAGCCGACCACCGTGTTGACAATAAAGGGCGAATAGTGCCGCGCCAGACCGTAGTTGCGCGCTTCCATCGTGACCTGGTCGGCGCCATGGTGCGCATTGGCTGACAAGGCCGAGCCCTGGCCGGTTTCAAAATACAGGCAGTTGCCACCGGCCACCCGCGAATAATGCCGCCCCACATCAGCGGCTTCATCGAGCATTTCCAGGGAAATGCCAAACTCCTTCAAGCCTTTTTCGCTGCCGCAAATGCTCTGGAACAACAAGCCAATCGGCGCGCCTTTGCGCACCGCTTCCATCTGCGTGCTGATGTGCGCCAGCACACAGCCCTGCGTCGGGATCTGGTACTTCTCGATCACCTCATAGACCTGATGCAGGATGCGTGTGACCGACTCGACGTTGTCGGTCACCGGGTTCACGCCAATCACCGCGTCGCCCGAACCATACGACAGGCCCTCGTAAATCTGCGCCGTGATACTGCGAATGTCGTCGCGCGTGTCGTTGGGTTGCAAGCGGCTGCTAAAGCGCCCGGGCAGTCCCAGAGTGGTGTTGGCCTTGGTCACCACCGGCAGCAGCTTGGCACCATAGATCAGGTCGCCGTTCGAGCAGATCTTGGCGACGGCCGCCACCATTTCTGAAGTGAGTCCTTTGCGCAGTACCTCCAGTTCTTCAGGCGTGGCGGTGTCGCCCAGCAGGTATTCGCGCAGCTCACCCACGCTCCAACCTTGGATGCGTTTGTAAACCGCCTCGTTCACATTGTCCTGAATCAGCCGCGTGACGCAGTCTTCTTCATACGGCACCGCCGGGTTGTTGCGCAGGTCAGACAGCAGCAGTTCTGAGAGCACCTGTTTGGCCGCCACGCGTTCGCGGGCGTCCTGCGCGGCAATGCCGGCGAGACGGTCGCCAGAGCGTGCCTCGTTGGCTTTGGCCAGCACGTCTTTCACACTTTTGAAGGTGTAGCCTTGTCCAAACAGTCGGGTGGAAAGCTTCATGGTGTTGATCTTTTAATGCGGAAAGGCGAGCGACTTGACGGTGACGGGAATGGTGCCGCCGTTGAAGTAACTCTTGCCAATGTCCAGGTAGTCGCCAGCGCGGGTGTGGACCTCGTCAATGATCAGCAGCTCGCGCCCGGGCACCAGGCGAAATAGTTCCATGCCGAGCGCCTTGCCCACATCCTGCGAGGTCACCGCCACCAGCGGGTGCGTGCTGCCGGGTTGCGTGCGCGCAAAGCTTTGCAATTCAAGGGCGGCCTGCCAGACCGTCTGGCAGGTGACGGGAATGTCGTCTGGCAGCGCCAGCGCGAACACATCACCCACGCCATCCAGATCATGGACCTTCACGGCCTCCTGCCAAGCCTTGCTGAGCGCACCGGGTCGGAACTCGCGCCAGCGCAGGCGAGGGTGCAACACCGGCACATTGCGCAGCGGCACACCCTGGTACTTGTTCCAGACCGTACTGCCAGACAGCGTGAGGGTGTGCGCGCCGGCACCAATCACCGTGGCGCGCAGGGTTTGGGCGGGTTCCCGCACCGGAAAACCACCCGCAGCCAGTTGCCGTGCCAGCGCCTGCGCCAACAGCGGGCCGATGTCGCCAAAGCGGAAGGGTGTCTCGCCGGACGGGTGCACCATACATTCACCGACGCCGCCCGAGATTAACACGGCGTCATAACGGTAGGCTTCGCGCAGCGCATCGGTCATCAGCAGTTGCTGCGCCAGCGGGGATGGCTGCGCTCGCATCAGCTCAATAATCAACGCCGCCATGCGCTCGGCCACCTGTTGCAAATCCTGTGTGGAAAGCTGGGCGGCGGTGCGATCTGCGCCAAACAGCTCGCGCAGGATCAGCGCGGCTGGCGCATGGATGGTGCTGACGCGCCCACTGCCATCGGTTTGGATCAAATGGCCGCCGACGTTCAGGCAGGCCGTGTCGATCACCCTGCCGCCTTCAAACACAGCGTAGTTGGAGGTGCCCCCACCCACGTCGATATTCAGCACGCGGGCGGCGTTTTGCTCGGAATAGGCCCCGGCGCCAGAACCGCGCCCGGCAATGACAGATTCCAGATGCGGCCCCGCTGTGGCGACCACAAAATCACCCAAACCGGCGGCCAGCGACATCACCGTGTCGCGTGCGTTGCGCACCTTGGAGGTCTCACCCGTGATGATGACCGCGCCCGACTCCACTTGGCTGAGCGTCAGGCCAGCTAACTCGTACTGCCTGCGGATAAAAACATCGAGCGCCTGCACGTCGACCTGACCATCAGGCGCAAACGGCGTGAAGATCACCGGGCTGACATACAAAATATCGCGCCGGGAAAATTCGTAGTGCGGCACGCTGGTGGGGCCTGCGGTGTTGACGATTTCCAGCTCGGAAAAGATCACCTGCGAGGTGGTAGTGCCCAAGTCAATGCCGATGCTGCGCAGGAGACGCGTGCTCATGCGGCGGCCTCAAAATCTGGCGCGGCGCAGCTGAATGGGGGTCGGATCCCAATTCGGCCATCATCTGCTGGATTGATTGACGACGCGTACCCGAATTGGGCTCTGACCCCCATTCTGCGGGTTTTGGCGCACGGGCCGTTGATCGGGTCAAGCGATGGATTTATATCAATTAGATAGCTATCATCGCTTTTTATATATGGGCTAGAGGCCGAAAACATGCTTGAACCGTTATCCTTGCGGCCCGCAGAATTGGGGTCAGAGCCCAATTCGGGGAACGACCGTTGACTGTCAATAGCATGTGATGCCGAATTGGGATCTGACCCCATTTCTGCTACAGCGCGCCCGCCGTCAACGCTGCCGGATGGTTTGGCTCCAAAAACCGCCGCAGGCCTGACCACTGGCAACGCTGGCCGCACGGACCGCCTGAAGGTAATCCCCCCTTCAGAACAATCTTCACACGCGCTGCGGCAGCTATTGCATCCCATGGTAATCAGACAATCCTGAAGTTATCCACCAGCACACAACGGCGATGCCGCACAAAGGTGCGCGCCGAAGTCACCCCCTCCCCCGTCGGGGTGGTGATAGTCATGCTGGTCCAGCCTTCACCACCAAAACCCAGACCCGCCAGACACGGCCCGTTTTTCACAAAAATGCTGGTGTTGATCTCATTGGCCATGCGGTCCAGGTGGTCGAGGTTGCGCGAGTGCATGGCCGCCGTGTGTTTGCAATTGCCCTCCAGCTTGACGGCCATCTCGATCGCCTCGCCCACATCGGCCACGCGGATCACCGGCAGGATCGGCATCATCAGCTCGGTCACCGCAAACGGGTGATCGGCCGCCGTTTCGACAAACAGCAATCGCGTATCTGGCGGAACCGACAAGCCGATGGCTGCGGCAATCTTGGATGCATCGCGCCCAACCCACTCACGCTTGACCGTGCCCTTGTTGTCCAGCCCCACCTTGCCCAACACCAGCTCCAGGAGTCGTTTGGCCTGGTCGGCGGTCAACTCCACCGCCTTGTGTTTCTTCATCTCTTCCTTGAGCCGGTCGGCCACCGAGGCCACCACGATGACTTCTTTTTCATCCACGCAGATGATGTTGTTGTCAAAGGACGCACCCCAGACGATGTCACGTCCGGCTTTTTCAAGGTTGGCGGTTTCATCCACCACCACCGGCGGGTTGCCGGCACCGGCGGCAATCAGTCGTTTGTCGGTGTGTTTGCGCGCTTCTTCCACCACCGCTTCACCACCAGTCACCGTCAGCAAATGGATGCCCGGGTAACTGAACAGGGCTTGCGCCGTGGCGATATTGGGTTGCGCCACCGTGGTGATCACGTTGCGTGGGCCGCCGGCGGCCACTACTGCCTCATTCAGCAGGGCCACGGCACGTTGCGACACACCTTTGGCCGCAGGGTGCGGTGCAAACACCACCGTGTTGCCCGCAGCAATCATGCTGATGGCATTGTTGATGATGGTCGCTGCCGGATTGGTGGAAGGCGTGACCGATGCCACCACACCCCAGGCAGCGTTTTCCATCAGCGTCAGGCCATGGTCGCCCGACAGCACGGTGGGCACCAGGCATTCAACGCCCGGTGTGTGTAAGGCTTGCGAGACATTTTTGACAAACTTGTCGGCGACGCGCCCCATGCCGGTCTCGGCCACGGCCAGTTCGGCCAGTTCCTGCGCGTGTTTTTCACCCGCATGCCGAATGGCAGCCACCACCCGGCTGCGCATGGCCACGCTGCGCATCTGGCGGTAGGCAATGTCTGCCTCAGCCACTGCATCGTCCAGCGAGGCAAACACACCCATGGACAAAGGTGACGATGGCGCTGCGTTGAACTTGGGCGCCAAGCCCATCCTGGGTGTTGCGCTGGCTGGCCTGGCGGGCACAACTAGCGACTTGTCAGTGGTGTTGCGGTCCATTGACTGCACCACCGCCTTGACAATGCGTTCAATGTCTGCGTTCCCAATACTCACGGGCATCTCCTGCTGCTAGCGCCTGACAAGCCAAAACTGTTGCATGTCGCGCCTTTACTTCCGATAAGTCACCTGGTCTTGCGTGACCACCTGATCAACGATGCCGATCACGCTCAGGTCAATGGGCAAGTCGCCACCATTGGCCTTGCGCGCCGAGCTGCCGCTGACCACCAGCACCCATTCACCATTGCCCGCACCCACGCTGTCGGCGGCCACATGCCGTACCCCCGAGGGCTGGCCCTGGGCATCAATAAAATCAACCAGAAGCAGGCGGTCTTTGCCCAGCCCGTCGCAGCGGACGGTTGACACCACCTGCCCTACCACAAGGGCGAGTTGCATAGCGGATTCCTGTCAGGCGTTTAATCCAGCGGCTTGCCGTCACCCTTGATCGGGAAGATAGATTCGAGGTCACCATGCGGGCGCGGAATCACATGCACCGACACCAGCTCGCCAATACGCTGCGCCGCAGCGGCACCCGCATCGGTGGCGGCTTTGCAGGCCGCCACATCGCCACGCACCATGGCGGTGACCAGGCCGCCACCAATCTGCTGGAACCCAACCAGCTTGACACGCGCAGCCTTGACCATGGCGTCGCTCGCCTCGATCAGTGCAACCAGTCCCTTTGTTTCAATCATGCCAAGTGCTTCCATTTGTTTTCTCCTAGTTAGTGAGGTGGGTACAACGAACAAAATCAGACCATCAGGGTCCGCCGGGGCGGACCTGTTTCACGGGCCAGTGTGGCCGTTTCGGGATGCCGGTGAGCTTTCAGGTTGGCGCGAAGTGGCGCCATCTTCATGGCCAGCAAACTCACCTGAACAATGTCGCTGGCACTGCAGCCACGCGACAAATCGTGCATGGGCCGCTGCAGCCCCTGGATCATTGGCCCCAGTGCGGTGTAGCCGCCCAGGCGCTCGGCAATCTTGTAGGCAATATTGCCTTCGGACAGCGACGGAAAGATAAACACATTGGCCTTGCCCGCCACCGGGCTGTCGGGTGCTTTGCGCGCTGCAACCGCTGGGACAAAAGCCGCATCAAACTGCAGTTCGCCATCAATCAGCAGGCCGGGTTGGCGCGATTTAGCCAGGGACGTGGCCTGTGCCACCAGTTCGGCCGAGGCATGCTTGGCGCTGCCCAGTGTGGAAAACGACAACATTGCCACGCGCGGCTCCTCGCCCGTGACATTGGCAAACGTGACCGCCGTGCTGATGGCAATGTCGGCGAGTTGCTCTACCGTCGGTTTGGGCACCACGCCGCAGTCGGCAAAACCAAACACATGCGAATGGTCCGGCGGCAGCATGAAAAACATCGACGACAGCGTGTGGTTGCCCTCGCTCAGGCCGATCACCTTGAGCGCGGCGCGCAGCACCACCGCGGTGGACGACAGATTACCGGCAATGCAGTAGTCGGCATCACCACACAGCAGCATCATGGCGGCAAACCACAAGGGGTCCGCCAGCTTGCTGCGGGCGCTCTGGTCATCCAATTCGGGGCGGCGTTCCCTCAGGCTGGCGGCGTAGGCATCGATTTTGGGCGAGCTGACTGGGTCAATGACCCGAAGCGCCGGATAACCCATACGGTGCTTGGAACAATGGTCACGCAGCGTCATCGGGTTGGCCAGCAGCGTGGGCCGCGCCCAGCCACAACGATTCAGGATGCCTGCGGCCTCGATCACCCTCGGGTCCAGCGCGTCGGGGAACACCACCCGGGCCGGATGGGTACGCGCCCAGTCTTCACAGGCTTGAATCAGTTGCACGAGGCTTATCCCGGAAAGCTCAGGTAGAAATAGCGAACCGAGCCTGGGCTTGCGATCTTGCCCTGCGTGCCCTTCGGGATCCACATCACATCACCGGCCTGGGCGCTGATGACGCTTTGGCCCACATGGAACTGCAACTCACCTTCAAGCACCAGATTGATTTCATCGCTGGTGCGGTTGAACGCAAACTGGTTGTTGGACCAGCCCATAAAGCCACAGGCGCAGGGTGCTGCGCTCGTCAGTCCCAGGCTGGTCAAGTCGAGTTGACTCATGTTGACCGCGCTGGCGCTGGTTTTCGGGCTGGGGCATAGCGAGGTGATCTTGTGGACCTGCGCAGGCACAGCGTCAGCCGGGCAAGCTGTCACCGCCTCTGGGCCACAAGCTATTTGAGCGCCCTCAAGGGCAATGCGACGTAACACCTCGGCCATGATGGCTTCACTGGCCGGACCATGCGTCTGCGCCTCAATGACCCGGCGCACAGCGTCTGGATCGACCTGCGCGCCAGTTGCCGCGTCACATACAGGTGCGGCCACATCCACATCAGTTGCCTGTTTCAATTCAACCCCAAGCTCCTTGGCCAGACTGCGTGCCTCGGCGGTGACGATGGCGTGGACATCATTCAGGTGAATCAACTTGCCACCCGCTTTGGCAACGGCGTGCACATCCGCGGCCACGATCAACTGTTTTTTGCTCATGCTTGCTCCAAAACACATGGCTCGGGGTCGAGCAGGTGCCGACGAATACGTTCAATGGCCACCGGGTCATTGCTCGCCACCGGAAATATCTGCCCGGCAATACCCACCTGGCGCAACAAGGTTGTCACGCGCACTAGATCCGCACCCGGCAAGTCCATCTTGGTCACGATGGCGTCAATGGTTTTGCCGGCGTACACCTCCAGCAAACCATAGGGCAGGCGGCAGTCAAACTGGTCGGCCGGGTGCACGTACACCAGCCGCTCCACGTCGGCGGCCATGGTGATCAGCGCGTGGTACATACGCGGGTGGCTGAAATATTCGCCTGGCGTGTCGATTCCGCTGCTGCCCTCAAACTCCATCACCTGGGTTTTGCGCGCTTCTTCATCCTTGCCAAACAGGTGATTGAACAGCGTGGTCTTGCCCGCGCCAATCTCCCCAATCAGCATAAAACGCCCCACTTTGACAAGCTGGCTCATGTGCGGGAGATCTCGCAGGTGGAGTAGTTCATTTGCCGGCGCAAGGTGTTAATGACCTGTTGCAGCGCCTCGTCTACGGAAGCCACCGAGCCACAAATCACCAATGCGCCGCTGAACCGGTCCAAAAAACCAATCTCGACATTGGCCGCTTTGGTGGCAATGTCGCCGGCAATCATCGCTGTCTCACCCGGGGTCAGCGTCATGATGCCGATGGCTTCAGCGCCAGGCACGCCAATTTTTTTGCACAGCTCAGTGGTCGGATTGGCAATGCAATGCGCGAGCGTGACCTGCTTGCCAGGCACAAACTCCTGGATGATGCGTTCCTTGGTCACGACTTCTTTGGCGTCCATCGGCTTGGTTCGGATTCAATGCGTCGGGGCATGCAAACATTGCGCCCACAATGAACGCCATTTTGAGAAAACCAAGGCGCCAGGTGTTAGCAAAAATCGGCGAGATTTTTTGCCATCGGGCTCAGGCACGCCTTTTGCGCAAGGTCTCGGACGGCAGTTCGCCAAACAACCATCGGTAATCTGCCGCAAACTGGCTCAGGTGCCAGAAACCGTAGCGGACCGCCACGTCGCTGACACTGGGAAGGGCTGAGTCAATCCGGAGCAGTTCACGGCGTGCCTCATTGAGCTTGAGCACCTTGAGGTAAGCCTTGGGTGACAAGCCGACGTATTTGTTAAAACAATCCTGCAGCGCGCGCGCACTGGTGCCGAGCTGTTCACACAGTTCGTGCACCGTCACACAGCGGTCGGTGTGGGCTTGCAGGTAGTCACGCGTGCGTCGCAGGGTGCGCCGTGCGTGTTGTGCCGACACGTTTTCGCGCGGGGCGTTTTTTCCATGGGTCAGCAGTTGCATCAAGCCTGAGACAGCTTCATCCAGCAGATGCTGCTGGCCCTGCGCGGTCAGCCGGTCAAGCTGTTGCGCCTGATCGGTCAGCAACTGGCATAACCAGCGGCGGAAGTCTGCCAGGTGTGTGTTTGGCACATGCATCACCCGCTGCGCCAACATATCCTGTGGCAGTTCACTATGTTCGCGTGCTGCGTATTGAAGTAACCAGTCAGTCTGTACCACCAGACCCAAAAACCCGAAATCATCCGGCGTGGTCAGCTGAAAGTCGCTCTCGCCGGTGTGCAGTGCCAGCATGTCAGGTGCCACCGGTGCGCCATCCACTCGCACCCCCTGACATTTTTGTAACGGAATACCAAACCAAGTGGCGCCTGCCCAGGTTCTGCAGTTTTGCAACAGCGCATGGCTGGACGACTCGACAAACAACTGCACCTGACCCAGCACCAGTTCGGTCAGCGCGCCGTGAAACCGCCCCGGTGAGGTCTGGTCATAAACCTGATGCCAACCCGAAATACTTTGTGCCAGCTGATCCACACCGGCCGAGCGCGTGGCCCGCCATTGCGGCGCAGGCTCGGTCAAACGGGCAAGTGATGTGTTCAAGAAGTAAGTCCCAGCTTCAAGCGTTTGTTTGTCGGGTCAAAACCATGCAGTTTTTATGCCTGCCGTGCAAAAACTGTATTTTGGCGGCCAGGTCAGTCCTGTCAATGGTGGTCATCCATAGGTTGAAGTGTCTGGCCTTGGCGGTTCGCGTTAAAGTCCTGCCTATGCCCACACCTACCCTGACTGAATCCGAGCGACACGCCCTTTTGCTGGCCGCCAGAGCTGCGCAGCGCCACGCCTACGCCCCCTATTCCGGTTACCTGGTCGGTGCCGCCGTGCTGGACGGGGAGGGCCGCATTCACGCCGGCTGCAACGTTGAAAACGCCGCCTACCCGGAAGGTTTGTGCGCGGAAGCTGCTGCCCTGGCTGCCATGGTGCTCGCAGGGGGAACCCATGCACGTGCCGTCATGGTGGTGGGCAATGGTGGCAAAAATAACGGTGCCTGGACGACACCATGTGGGGGCTGCCGACAAAAGCTGCGTGAGTTTGGCGGGCCTGACCTGGTCATCCTGACCGCCAATGCGGAAAACTCCGGGCCACATTTCACGTTGGCACAACTGCTGCCCGAGAGTTTTGGGCCTGACCATCTCCGCCCCACCTGAACACCATCCAACTGCCATGGACATTCGCCAAACCATCCAAAGCCGCGCCCCGAAGATCCAGCCCCGTATCGCTGTTGTGCTGGGCTCTGGCTGGGGCGGCCTGACCGATCACATTAGCAACGCGGTGCAGATTCCCTACAGCGAGCTACCCGGCTTTCCGCAACCCACGGTGGCGGGTCACACGGGCACCCTCTGGGTGGGACACATCGGCCCGCAGCCGGTGGCGGTCATGAGCGGACGCAAACATGCTTATGAAACAGGCGCTGTTGATGGCATGGTGACTCCTTTGCAGACTCTGCGGCAGCTTGGCTGTCACACTCTGGTGCAAACCAACGCCGCAGGCAGCGTGCGTCCGGACATGCCGCCGCAAAGCCTGATGCTGATCACCGATCACCTCAACCTGCCACAGCGCTCTCCGCTGGTGGGCTTGCACGGCAGTGAACGTTTTGTGAACATGGTCGACGCCTATGATCCACTATTAAATCGCCTTGCAGCGCAGATTGCTAAAGCACAAGGTGCTTCACTTTTTGAGGGTGTCTACGCCTGGTTTCTGGGGCCGCAATTTGAAACACCGGCCGAAATCCGCATGGCACAACAACTCGGCGCAGACGCAGTGGGGATGAGTACTGTGCCTGAAACCATCCTGGCCCGGCATTTGGGACTGCGTGTTGTGGCGCTGTCCTTCATTACCAACTTTGGCGCTGGCATGTCGGCCGAGAACCTGAGCCATGCCCACACACTTCAGCAAGCGCAGGAGGGAGGCATCCGCGCCAGCGCCTTGCTTGCAGACATCATCGCCGGCATCACCGATCCTGTTGAGGTCGCAGGCTGAACCCTGGCACGCCAGCTGAATTTGCATATTTACCCCGATCCACCCATGAACACCCTCGACGACACACCCTACGTGCAAGACCTGCGCCAGCGCGCACACATTGCCCTGGCCTGCCTGGACCTCACCAGCCTGAACGACCACGACACCGAGGCCGATATCAGCCAGCTGTGCCAGCGTGCGCAGAGCCGGTTTGGCCCAGTGGCTGCGGTGTGTGTCTGGCCGCGCCTGGCGGCACATGCCCGGGCGCAACTGCCCGCACACATTGGTGTGGCAGCGGTGGCTAATTTTCCGAACGGCAACTTGGACGTGGGCGCTGCAGTGCAGGACACTTTGCAGATTGTTCAGTCCGGCGCACAGGAGGTGGACGTGGTCATGCCCTACAAGGCACTGATGGCGGGCGACGAAGCCGCGGCAAGCCAGCTGCTGCGCGCCGTGCGCCAGGCGTGTCCGGGACTGGTCCTGAAGGTGATTCTGGAAACCGGAGAGCTGCAAACCATCGCGTTGATTGAGCGCGCCAGCGAACTTGCACTGGACGCTGGCGCTGATTTTCTCAAGACCAGTACCGGCAAGACTTCCATCCATGCCACAGTCGAAGCGGCAACCACCATGCTTGGCGTCATTGCCAGACGTGCAAGTCCTGCCGGCTTCAAGGCGTCAGGTGGCATCAGGACGGTGAAAGACGCTGTTGTTTTTGAGTCCTTGACCGCCCACATTCTGGGGGATGCTGCGCTGAATCCCAGGCGCTTTCGTATCGGTGCAAGCAGCCTGCTGGGTGACATCGAGACCACCTTGGGTGGCGCGCCGACAGGGGTCAAATCTGCCAGTTCGTATTGAGGCAAAGCATGCTGTCCCAGGAAATCATCCGCATCAAACGCGACGGCCACACGCTGGAGCGCGCACATATCGACCATTTTGTCCGGGGTCTGGTTGACGGCACGTGGAGCGAGGGCCAGGCTGCCGCCATGGCGATGGCAATGTTTCTCAATGGCATGAGCCGGGAGGAGACCGTCCACCTGACCCAGGCGATGACCCAATCGGGCCGGATGATGGACTGGTCAAAAGCCAACTTGAACGGCCCGATTCTGGACAAACACTCCAGCGGTGGCGTGGGCGACAAGATCAGCCTGATGCTTGCGCCCATCGTCGCGGCATGCGGCGGCGTGGTACCGATGATCTCCGGGCGCGGTCTGGGACATACCGGCGGCACGCTCGACAAACTTGGCAGCATACCGGGCTATCAGGCCACGCCCGATGTCAACACGCTGCACCAGGCCCTGAAAACCGCCGGTTGCGCCATCATCGGACAAACCGACGATCTGGCACCCGCCGACCGCAGGCTGTATGCCATCCGTGATGTCACCGCCACCGTCGAATCGGTGCCCCTGATCACCGCCAGCATCCTGTCCAAAAAACTGGCCGCCGGCCTGCAGGGTCTGGTAATGGATGTCAAGGTGGGCAACGGGGCGTTTGCCGCCTCGATGGACATGGCATGCCGCCTGGCCGAGTCACTGGTACAGGTGGCGGGCGGCGCTGGCTTGCCAACGACAGCCTGCCTGACCGACATGAACCAGGTGCTGGGAAGAAGCTGTGGCAATGCACTGGAGGTGCTGGAAGCCATTGATTTCCTCAAAGGCAAAAACACCGAGCCGCGGCAATTGGCGCTCACCCGCGCCCTGTGTGCCGAACTGCTGGTGATGGGTCGGCTGGCACTCAGCCACACCGAAGCACTTCAAAAAGTAGATCATGCTTTGCAGAGTGGACAAGCGCTAGAGCACTTTTCTCGCATGATTTTTGCCTTGGGGGGGCCAGCTGATCTGGCCGATCAAGCGCACCACTACCTGGCGGCGGCACCGGTTCAGCGGGCATTGGCATCGCCCTGCTGCGGCTGGGTGAGTGGCATGGCCACCCGCGATATCGGTCTGCTGATTGTCGAACTCGGTGGTGGACGCCGCCGCGCCAGCGACGCAATTGACCCACGCGTGGGGCTGACTCAGGTCGCCCAGATCGGCCAGCAGGTGTGCACCGGTGAAACGCTGGCCGTGGTCCATGCGGCTGATGCTGCGGCGGCCGAGCAGGCAGCAGCCCGCTTGCTGACCCTGCTGCAGATTGGCGAGGCTCCGGTGTCACCGCCACCAGTGATGTTGCAGCGCATTGGGGCCGATGGTCAAACCTCATTTGCATGATGCCCACAGTCAGGTGTTTTGCTTTTTTTATTGACTCAAACCAGGAGCCAGGATGCCAGAGATTCGTCAGTACCATGATCCCAGCGACCGCGAGTCGGTGATTGCGTTGTGGCAAACCGCTTTTGGCTACGAAACCGCGCACAACGACCCCGCCTTGGCCATTGCCAGAAAGCTTGCCGTCGCGGACGGCCTGTTTTTTGTCGCCTCACCAGCCGACAAGGTGGTCGGCACCGTGATGGCTGGCTATGACGGTCACCGCGGCTGGCTGTATTCGGTGGCCGTTCATCCGGACCAACGCGGTACCGGGCTGGGCAGCAGGTTGGTACAGCATGCCGAAGCAGCACTGGTGCAACTTGGCTGCCTGAAGGTCAACCTGCAATTGGTGGCCAGTAACGCAGCAACCGCCGCGTTCTACCAGTCACTTGGCTTTGCCATCGAGCCACGCGTGAGTATGGGCAAGGTCCTGTATCACAAGGTGCCACCTCAGGAATCAGGCGAACAGCAAGGCGACCAGTGACCGCCCGGCCATGTTGCTCAGTAGTTTCTGGGTATTCCCTGCCAGGGCCGGTCGGCCGTGACCTGCCGCGTCAGCGCCAGTAAACGTTCAAGATTGTGGTTGACCTTGACCTCACGGTAAGGCACGCTGGCGACAATTCGAAATTCCACCAGGCTGGTGTCGCGCACAATCGGCTCACCGGTGGCCATACCCTGGCGGTTGATCAGCACCGCCACTTTGGGCATGGTGGTATTGAGGCCACGTTTGATCACGGCCGCAATTTCGTTCGACTGGAGCCTTACAAAGGTGCCCGGCGAATAAATGCCCACCGCCTTGATGATGGCAGCTCCTGCTTCGTCGACCGCACGATTTTCATCAAAATAACATGCCTGCATGGCCGCACTCGGTGTTTCCGGCGGCCGCGACGTGCGCGGTGACAACCTGGCCGCAAACATGTCGGCACGCTGGATCAGGCGGGCCAGCCGCTGGCTGGCGCTGCGCGGGGCCAGCGGGCCAGCCGTATTGTGGCGGTGGTACAGCACCGCTTCAAGCCACAGCGGATTGGACACCCCCATCAGTTGCAGCATGTCAACTGAACGCGGGGCATGGCTTTCGATCAGTTTGAGCTGCTCGGCGGTTGGCTGGCCTTTCTGCATGGCCATGCGATCTTGCAGGTCGGTCATGCCAATGTTCATGGTCAAAGCCGCGTTGCACATGGCAATGATATGGTCCTCGTGCCACTTGAGCACTTCACGTGCCGCCAGACTGCACACGGCGCAGACCAGCATGGCGTGCGTGGCGCTGTAACGTCGGATTTCGCTGCCTGCGAGGTGGATCAGCGCAAACAGGGTGCCGTCCGGATTGCGTTGCAACTGGCGGTCCAGCTCTTTTTGCAGGCGGTCCAGCCGCGGCAGAAAACTGTCGCCACGGAAATCGCGCAACATGCCGTCGACCTGGGTTTGCAGGTCAATCCAGTCCGGCTCGTCACTGGCCTCGGCGCGTGCGGCCTTTTTGTTGTCGTAGGGCGATATCTGCACCTCGGCAATCTTGCGCAGCTCATGGTCCTGCATGACCGCCTTGTTCAGGCGGTTGAAATAACCACGCCGGTAGTTCTCGGACTCGTCGGCATCAATGTAGATCTCGCTGCGGCGCCCGACCATCGCCTCCAGGTCTTGCCGACTCTGCACCTGGAAGCCCTGGCTGGCCAACAGCACGCCACTGATGTCGCGCAATGCACAGGGCAGCGGCTGACCAATCACGATGGAGTCGATACTGACGGGAACAAGATTCATGGTTGAACGGATTATGCCAAGGCACTTTCAAAAGTACGCAGCACCAACAGCATACACCGGTCGGTCAGCCTGCTAGGATGCAACACATGCCTGAAAACACGCCAATTCAATCCTTTGACCGCAGTCCGGTACTGCCAAGCCTGTCACAGAAACTCTGCCATCCCGACCAGCTCGCCATTGGGCTCGCGTCCTTGGCGCGACCTCTGGTGTTCACCAACGGCGTGTTTGACGTGTTGCACCGTGGCCATGTGATGTACCTGGAGCAAGCCCGGGCGCTGGGAGCCAGCCTGATCATCGCCCTCAACACCGATGCTTCGGCGCGCCGGCTGGGCAAGGGCCCGGACCGCCCGCTGAACAACGAAATGGATCGCGCCTGTGTGATTGCCGCATTGGCCAGTGCCAGCCTGGTGACCTGGTTTGATGAAGACACGCCGCTGCAATTGATCGAGAGGGTACGCCCGGACATTCTGGTCAAAGGCGGCGATTACGATATGGACAAGCTGGCCGAAACCGCGCTGGTCAAAAGCTGGGGTGGCCGGGCATTGGCGCTGCCCTTTGTGACGGGTTACTCCACCACGGCCCTGGTTCGGAAAATCAGGCAGTCTGACTTAAGCGGCAAGGCCACAGGTGACATTGCATAGAGCCGACATGTTTGCGTCAAATGATATGACTTTTATACCTCTAGACCAATAATATAAAGCGTTTATTGCTATGTTAATTGAGTCAATTCAGCCCGTGCTGAAGAACCACAGGGCAGCCAGCATGCCTTGTGCCAGCCAATGCCAGTTTTGCCTGGCGGCTGGAGGCTGAGGCATGCTGCCTGCACGCTGGCGCAAACCCGTCGCACTGGCGATGGCGGTGGGTGTGTCCGGGCTGGTCATCACCGGTGTGTTGTGGCGTCAAGCCAGCTTCGACAGCGCTGCGGAATTACAAACCAGTTTTGAGCACGACGTCCACAACATCAAGGCACGGATTGAGGGTCAGTTGGCCCGCCATGAGCTGGTACTCAGAAGTTTTGTTGCCTTGTTTGGCGCATCAGACGACGTGTCGCGCAAGGACTTTCAGACTTTTTACCGGTCTCTGGTGCAAACGCCAGGCGACTACAGCTTTGTTGCCCTGAATTACATCGAGGCCGTGCCGGTGTCGAACCTGGCGACACACATCTCAAGGGTGCGCCAGGATGGCTTGCCCCAATACTCCATCCATCCGCCGGGATCGCGCCATTTGTATGGGCCCATCGTGTACATCGAACCGTTTTCCGGCCCCAACCTTGCTGCGCTGGGCTACGACCCTTTGACACTGGCGCCGGCGCACGAGGCACTGCTGCGCGCGCGCGACACCGGCAATTTGGCACTCACCGCCAAGCTGGCACTCAAACATGACGCCGCTCATCCCGAACCCGGGTTTTCGATGTATCTGCCTCTCTACCGTTGGGGTGCGTCGCCACAAACCCTGGCACAGCGCCAGGCCGCCCTGATCGGCTGGATCGGTGGCCCATTTCGCTCCAAAGAGTTACTGCAAGACCAGTTGTCACCGGACATTTCACAGGTGTTTTTTGAGGTCTACGACGGCACCGAGCCCCAACCCGAGGCGTTGATGTACGCCTCGCACCCCTCAGCGCCTGACAGTGCCGCAAAACGCACGCCATTGCACAGCGCGGTGCCACTGGTGTACGGTGGGCAGACCTGGACGCTGATGCTGTATGCGCTGCCCGGTTATGGGACCGATGCCCTGGTGCAGCGGCCGCAATGGCTGGCTGCCAGCGGGGCGCTGCTCAGCGCGCTTGCCGCTGCATCCACTTTGCTGCTGGGTATGTTCCTTGTGCGACGCAAATTGCTGGCACAACAACGCGAAGAACTGGCATTGGCCAACCAGCGCGAGCAGGAGCGCCATGCGGCAGAGCGGGTGCTGCGCGACAGCGAGTTTGCCGCGCGTATGGCGCTCGATCGCGCCAACGCGCTCGCCAAACGGCTTGAGGATCAGCAGCAGCAACTGGAACAGCAGGTGCAGCAGCGCACCGCCGAACTGCAGCACAGTGTGACAGTTGCCCAGAATGCGCTGGCCGAGCTGGACCAGCAGAAAGCGGCACTGGCCAATTCTGTGTCCCTGCTGAACGCCACGCTGGAGTCCACCGCCTACGGCATCCTGGTGGTGGACTGTGATGGGCGGCTGGTCAGCTGGAACCACCGTTTTGTCGAGTTGTGGCAGGTTCCGCCGGAGCTCCTGGTCCCTGGCAGCAAGCGCCAGGTGCTGCACTATGTGGCTGACCTGACCCGGGACCCTGAGGCTTTTGTGTCCCATGTGACGCAACTGATCGCCTTGCCACACAACGCCAGCAGCGACACCATTGAACTGGCCGATGGCCGTGTGTTCAAACGTATTTCGCTGCCCCAACGCCTGGATGAGCAGGTGCTGGGCCGGGTCTGGTCATTTGACGACATCACCGAGCTCAAGCGCATTGAGCAGTCCGCGCTGTCGGCCAGCCGCGCCAAGTCGGAGTTTCTGGCCAACATGAGTCACGAAATCCGCACCCCCATGAATGGTGTGGTGGGCATGATCGACATCCTGCAGCAGACCGACCTGTCACCACCCCAGCAGCACATGCTGGGCACCATTGCCCAGTCGTCGCTGGCATTGCTGGCAATCCTCAACGATATTCTTGACTACTCCAAAATCGAGGCGGGCAAGCTCTCGGTCGAATCGATACCCACGCCTGTCGGCGAGCTGATTCAGAACGTGGTGCAATTGCTACGCCACGCGGCGCAGGCCAAGTCGATCGACCTCCGTGTGGAGGTGGATGCCGCCGTTCCGCCCTGGCTCTACCTCGATCCGACCCGGGTACGCCAGGTCTTGCTGAACCTGCTGGGCAATGCGATCAAGTTCACGCCCAGCCACAGCGCAACGCCGTCCTGGGTCCGCCTGCAGGCGCTTGTCCATGCCGCAGAAGGCATCGACCCCTTGCTGGTCCTGCGCGTTTCGGACAATGGCATTGGCATGCGCGCGGACGTGGTGGAGCGCCTGTTTCAGCCCTTTACCCAGGCCGACGCCAGTACCTCGCGACAATTTGGCGGAACGGGGCTTGGCTTGTCGATCAGCCAGCGTCTGGTTGAACTGATGGGCGGGCGGATCCGGGTCAGCAGTGCGCCGGGTGAGGGTGCCGAGTTTTCGGTGGAGCTGCCTTTGCTCCCCGCAGCACCCGTTGTCCAGGTCGATCCAGCGCCTGAACGGCGGCGGCGCCCAAGAGCCGAGGCAACACTCGACGCGCAGTCAGGCAAACCCGCACCCTGGGTGCTGCTCGCTGAAGACAACGAGACCAACCGGGACGTGTTGCGCGAACAGTTGCGCCGCCTGGGTTACCGCTCAGACACGGCCAACGACGGTGTCGAAGCGCTGCAGATGTGGCAAGCTGGCCACTACGACCTGTTGCTGACCGACTGCCACATGCCCAAAATGGATGGTTTCAGCCTGACCGAGGCCATCCGCAAGTCTGAAACCCCCGGTCAGCGGGCCATCATCATTGCCGTCACCGCGAATGCCATGGAAGGCGAAGCCCAACGCTGCCTGAACCACGGCATGGATGACTACCTGTCCAAACCCTTGCGCATGGCCGAGCTGCAACAGACACTGGCGCGCTGGTTGCCGTTGCCAAGCCCGCCAGACTCTCAACCCGCAGCGTTCCAAGAGTCGCCGCAAGGTGGCCATGCCGCTGCGGTCGAACTGCCGGTGTGGGACAACAGTGCCTTGACGGCAGTTGTGGGTGACAACCCGGGAATGCACCAACGTCTGCTGGCAAAGTTTCTGGTGAATGCCCATCGGCAACTGGCGCAGATTCAGAGTGCCGTTGCGACCGCACAAATTGATCAGATCACCAGTGTGGCGCATACCCTCAAATCCGCCGCACGCACGGTGGGTGCAATGGCTTTGGGCGAGTTATGCCAGCAGATCGAGGCCAGTGGCCGCGACGCCAGCCAGCAACAACACTGCCTGGCTTTGTGCCAAGATTTGCCCGCCACTTTGGCCCAGGCCGATCAGCAGATTCGCCAAAACCTGCCGTCGGGCACCTAAGCCCGCGAGTCGAACTGCAAAATTGCCCTCGCCATACTTTCAAGCGGCAGGATGTCATCCACCGCCTGCAATTTGATGGCCTCTTTGGGCATGCCAAACACCACGCAGGTCTCTTCATTCTGTGCGATGGTTCGCGCACCGCCGTCGTGCATGATTTTCATGCCACGGGCACCGTCGTCACCCATGCCGGTCATGATGATGCCCAATGCGTCACGACCTGCACATTCCGCCGCCGACTTGAACAGAACATCCACCGACGGTTTGTGCCGGTTGACCGGCGGGCCGTCGAGCACCTTGACGTAATACTGGCCGTTGATTTTTTGCAGTTGCATGTGCCGACCACCCGGGGCAATCAGGGCCACACCACGTTCCAGGCGATCACCATCCTTGGCTTCGCGTACATTCATGGCGCAAATGCCGTCCAGCCGCTGTGCGTACATGGCGGTGAACTTTTCCGGCATGTGCTGGGTAATCGCGATACCGGGCGCATCTGCGGGCAGACTGGTCAACACCAGTTCCAGCGCCTGGGTACCACCGGTTGAGCTGCCGATCACCACCGGCTTGTTCATGGCAAAGGCATGCACACCTGACAACACCGGCGCACGACCAAATTGGCCTGTAGCGCTTGGTGTCATTGACTTTGAAGCTATTGAAGGTGAAGCGATCGAGCTGGCACTCTTGACCCTTGGGCGGGACCTGGCCGCGGTCTTGAGTGTCTGGATCATTTCGTGGCGTGAATCATCGAGATGTTGTTTCAACCCGAGTTTGGGTTTGGCCAACACTGCCACGGCACCCGCAGACAATGCCTCAAGCGCCACCTTGCTGCCTTCTGTGGACAAAGTCGAGCAGATGACGGTCGGAATCGGGGTACCGGCCATGATCTGGCGCAGGAAGGTCAAGCCGTCCATGCCGGGCATCTCGATGTCCAGCAGCAGGACATCGGGCGGATTTTTGCGAATGGCATCCATCGCCAGCAAGGGGTTGGGGGCACTGCCGATCAGTTCCACATCGGGGTTGCCCGACAACATGTGCGCCAGTGCCTGGCGAACCACGGCAGAGTCATCCACCACAAATACTTTCACAGCCATTGTTTTTGTCCTGGTTCTAAATGCTTAACTGGTTGAAACGGTCTCGACTGCGGGCTCGTCAGGCCCAACCGTCCACAACAACCGGCGGTAACCCGCGCCGCCCAGGTCTTGTTTGAGTATGCGGATCTTATGGTGTTCCAGGTAGCCCAGCACCCAGTCGACGTTGTTGGCACCCACATGGTGATGGGTAAACAGATTGGGGAACATGTTGCCGCCGCCCACCACATAGGCTTCACAGCTGCGCGGTGCAAAACCCACCTGGTACAACCTGCGCACCATGTCAGCCATGGCCACCGAGCCAAATGCGGTATTGTGCTTGTTGGCAGCGTTCGGGTGCCCCACATGGACAATGTGGCACATCACTCCCACCGTGCGGCGCGGATCGGTCAGGATCACGCTCACGCACGACCCCAGCAGGGTCTTGAGTGTGTCACCGGCCTGGCCCAAGGCCACGTCGCCGGGCATCAGTTCAAAAGTTGCCATGAAATCCTATGTTCATCATGCCGTTTTGCGAAAGGCACCGGGCTGCACCGTCTGCAACGGCGTCTTGCAGGCCACCCGACCTTCGGCGGTGCCGAGAAAAAACAGGCCCCCCGGCTTGAGCGTGGCAAGCACCCGATCCACCACCTCGATCTTGGTCGGCACATCAAAGTAAATCAGCACGTTGCGCAGAAAAATCACGTCAAAGGGGCCAATACCATCCACCGGCTGGCACAAATTGAGCCGCCCAAACTGCACCCGCTCACGAATTTTGTCCTGCAGCAGGACCTGGCCCTCAGAGTCACCATCACCACGCAGGCAGTAGCGGCGCAGCCGCTCAGGGCTGACGGCACGCAGTCGGTCCTGCGGATAGATGGCTTCTTTGGCACTCAGCAGCACGCGATGACTGATGTCGGTGGCCAGAATCGACCAGTCCGGGCCGATGCGTCCCTGCATTTGCATGTCGGCCAGCAACATGGCCGTGCTGTAGGCTTCATCACCAAACGAGGATGCAGCGCTCCAGACCGCCAATGGTGCCCGGCTCTTGCGACTGGCGAGTTCCTGCTCCAGCAATTCGTAATGCTTGGGCTCGCGAAAAAAATAGGTCTCGTTGGTGGTCAGCAGGTCCACCGCCATCTGGAACTCGGCCGCCTGCGACTCATCCTCCAGCATGGCGATGTATTCTGCAAAACTGCCCGCACCAATGCGCTGGATGCGCGGCAGAAGCCGCGACTGGATCAACGATTTTTTCGAGTCATTAAACGACAGGCCCGCTGCCTGGTACATGATCTCGCTGATGCGTTTGAACTCACGGTCGCTGAAACTGATGTTAGACACGCCAATCCTTTTTAATAGGGGCGAAAGTTCCCGCCACCCCTGACAGGTGCAGCAGTCAGCGCGGGTATCGAAGCCCGCTGCGGACGCCCACCCGCGCCGCGCCGTTCAGGCGTCGGCGGCTCATGCCGGCCTCGCGCCAGCAGGCGGGTTTCCCCCGTGTTGAAGAAGCCGATGCTGCGCTGCAGTTGATCCGCCTGGGTGGCCAGCTCCTCACTGGTGGCCGCCAGCTCTTCGGATGCGCTGGCGTTTTGCTGCGTGGCTTTGCTCAGCTGGCCCATGGCTCCGCCGATCTGGGTGACCGATTCACTTTGTTCACTCGATGCTGCGGCGATTTCCTGCACCAGCTCGCTGGTCTTCTGGATGCTGGGCACGATCTCATCGAGCAGTTTGCCGGCACGCTCTGCGGTGGTGACGCTGCTGCCTGCCAACTCCCCAATCTCTTTGGCCGCCTCCTGGCTGCGCTCTGCGAGTTTGCGCACTTCGGCGGCCACCACCGCAAAGCCTTTGCCGTGTTCGCCCGCGCGTGCGGCTTCAATGGCGGCATTGAGCGCCAGCAGGTTGGTCTGGTAGGCAATGTCATCGACGATGCCAATCTTGGCGGCAATCTGTTTCATCGCCGTCACCGTCTGACTGACGGCTGATCCGCCCTCCTGGGCTTCCTTGCTGGCCTTGGTGGCCATGCTGTCGGTGACACGGGCGTTGTCGCTGTTCTGATTGATCGAGGCCGACATCAGATTCACCGAGGATGAGGTTTGCTCCACACTGGCTGCCTGCTCACTGGCCGATTGGCTCAGCGATTGGGCCGTGGCATTCACTTGCCCGGCGGCGTTGGTCAGGGCATCCGACGCGCTGCGTACCTCTCCAATGACCTTTGACAATGCCTCGTTGGTGGCGTTCACGCTGTCTTTGACGTTGGCAAACAGGCCAGCGTAGTCTCGCGTGATACGCTGGGTCAGGTCGCCCTGGGACAAAGCTGACAGCACCCGGGCCACATCGGACAGACCCTGTTCGCTGGTCTCCACCAGCTGATTCATGCCGGCCGAGATCTTGCCAAAAAATCCGGTCTTTCCCGCCAGCCCCAGCCGACGGCTGAAATCACCTTGCGTCGCTGCCTCCACCATGTCGTCCAATTCACGCTCGGAGGCGATTTCACTGGTCCGGTCCAGCCATTGGGTAATACGGCCAACGGGTGTCCCCTGGCTGTCACGCACGGGTCTGGCCAACAAGCGAAGTTGGTGCCCACTGACTTCCATCTCGACGGTTTCACCTGACTTCACCGCCTGGTCGAAACGGCTGATATGCGCCGGATCCTTGAACAGGGAGGAGAGCTTGTTGCCGTAAAACTTTTCGGTGTCAAAGCTGCCACCACCAAAAAGTTTCAGTAACTCCTTGGCCGCCGGTGTGGCGTGCACCAGTTGCGCCTGCGCGTTGGATACCGTGACGGCGACTGGCAAACTGTCCAGTGAAAGCCGTATGCGCTGGTTAAACGCCGCAGCCTCGGCGGCCTGCTGCATGGAGGACTGCACCTTGTCGATGGCGGCGGTGACTCGTGCCTTTTGCCCTGGCAGGCGATCCATGGAAACTTCCAGGCGCCCTTCGGTATAGGCGGAAACCACCTCCACCACCTTCATCTTGACGGCAATGTGCGCCTGCACCAACTGATTGATGGACTCGGCCATCACCGCGTAATCACCCGGCAAACCGTGTGATGACATGCGGAAATCGAGCATACCCGCCTCATGTTGCTGCGCCAGCTCAACCTGAGCCGCCCTGAACTGTGCCAGCACCTCCTGCATGGTGATCACCGATTGCAGCACCTGTGCTGCCTCGTCGTTGCCAACAGGTGGCTCCGGCATATGGTGCAAATTACCCTGCGCTATCTCCTGCAAGTGCAGATTGACCCGTCGCAACCCGCCGTTGGTGACGAGATAAAAGCTGTAAAACAGGTAGGCGACCAGTAACAGGCTGCCCACCAGCACCGCTGTGGTGATCTGGAGCTCGGTCTGCATGCCACCGACCCGGCGGTCAAGCAGGGTTTGCAGTTCGTTTTGCATTTTGTCCAGCAAAGCATACTGCGCATCCAGCGACATGTTGGCAAGCGCCAGGTACGACTCCTGGGTTTCAACGGCGTAATCCTTGCCGTCAATAATGCCGTTGCGCGCCAGGGCAAAGAATGACTCTGTAATGCCCAGCGCGTTGCCCGCTTCATCCTTGGACGCCAAGGCCGGATTATTTCCATACGCCTTGGCCAGACCATCGCGCATATTGTTGAACTGAAAGTCGGCAATGGGCATTAACGCATGCAAAGTGTCGAGCTGCTGTGCGGTGATGGTGCCAGCCTTCATGATGCCCAGACCCATACCCCTGAGCTTGCCGGTACTCTCAATAATATCGGGCATACGGAAATAACTCGAGTCCATCAGGTAGTAGCTGTCAATGTCCGGATCAAGGGTCAGATTCGAGGCATCGGTCACCTGCAGCATCAAGGCCACCAGCGCCTTGATGTGGGCGGTATGGGACTCAAATACCGCATCCATACTTTTTGCGGCAGATCCTGTGCCCATTGCATCAGTGAACGCTTTTTGCACCGCGGCATACGCTTTGCCGGTATCCAGCTGCGGCCCCAATTCGCCGTCCACTGCCGCCAGTTTGTCTTGCGCCTGCTTGAGCTTGACCTGTACATCAGCCAGTGTCGAGGGTGTGACGCCATTGGCGGCCATGGCAGTGGCATCGCGACGCAGTTGCTGCGCTGCGTTGATCAGGGGAAATATCTCGCGGTTGTACTTCACACCCAGGCGTTCTTTACTTGAAAACGCCATGCTGCTGGCTTTGGTGCTGAACAAGGACCAACTGGACCAGACAACAGGCAGCAGGAACACCAGGCAAATCAACAGGGCTTTCCCGCTAAATTGCAGATTGCCCATGAGTCGTATCCCGGGGCCAAAAAGACCACTCGGCTGACGGGAAACTGAATGGGAACTCACGCTGGAAATCATAGGAATTAACTCTCTTTCGGCTTGATCAATTGCCATCCGACAAGCACAGGCTTGTCAGTAAGGGCGAAAGTTGCCACTTGCACGACCTGGGGCCGACAAGCGGGGCGCGCTGGCGCGCTCATTTCCTCTGCGCGGAGATGCAGCAGGTTCGTGCCGATGGCCAATCAACGCAGCTGTGTTGGTGCCCAAATTGAAGAACGCCACCGACTGCTGCAACTGCTCGGCCTGACCCGAGAGCTCCTCACTGGTGGCCGCCAGCTCCTCGGATGCGCTGGCGTTTTGCTGTGTGGCTTTGCTCAGTTGTCCCATGGCGCCGCCAATTTGGGTGACCGATTCACTTTGCTCGGAACTTGCCGCCGCAATCTCTTGCACCAGCTCCGATGTTTTCTGGATGCTGGGCACGATCTCATCGAGCAGTTTGCCGGCCCGCTCTGCCGTGGTAACGCTGCTGCCCGCCAGTTCACCAATCTCTTTGGCCGCCTCCTGGCTGCGCTCGGCGAGTTTGCGCACTTCTGCGGCCACCACCGCAAAACCTTTGCCGTGTTCACCGGCCCGGGCCGCTTCAATGGCGGCATTGAGCGCCAGCAGGTTGGTCTGGTAGGCAATGTCATCAACGATGCCAATCTTGGCGGCAATCTGTTTCATCGCCGTCACCGTCTGGCTCACCGCGTGTCCACCGTCCACAGCTTCTTTGGTGGTTTTGGTGGCCATGCTGTCGGTGACTCGGGCGTTGTCGCTGTTCTGGTTGATCGAGGCCGACATGACGTCAATCTGGCTGGTGGTTTCTTCCACACTGGCGGCCTGCTCACTGGCGGCCTGGCTGAGTGATTGGGCCGTGGCGGAGACCTGGTTGGCCGCTCCGGTGAGAGCGTCTGAAGCCGCACGCACTTCAGTCATGACCTGCGCCAGTTTGTCGCTGCTGGCGTTCACGCTGTCCTTGACTTGACCAAACAGGCCTTCATACTGGGCTGTCATGCGTTGTGTCAAGTCACCATCCGACATGGCTTGCACCACCCGCGCCACGTCTTCCAGCCCACGCTCGCAGGTTTCAACCAGGGTGTTGATGCCTCTGGAAATCTTCGACAGGAACCCGGTTTTGTTGGCGACGTCGATTCTTCCGTCAAATCGACCCCGGGTGGCGGCATCGACCAATTGGTCAACCTCGGTTTCTGCGGCGACCTCTTCGGTGCGGTCTTGCCAATAGGTGACCCGGCCAGCATGCCCGCCATGGCCGTCGAGGATGGGCTGCGCTTGCAGCCGCAAATGACGATTCTGAATGACGGTATCGACAACCTCGCCGCTGCGTGTCGCGTGTTCCAGTTTTTCGGCGTCAGCGGGATTGCTGAACAGGCTGACCAGTTTGCGCCCCACCAGGTTGTCCGATCCGGACACGCCGTTAAACAACTGCAGCAACTTGACGGCCGGCGGCGTCGCACTGACCAGACAGCCGTTGGCGTCTGACACCGTTACCGCGACCGGCAGGTTGTTGATCGCCATTTTGACCCGCACATCGGCCGTGATGTCAGTGGCAATTTTGACCACTTTCATGACACGGCCAGTCTCATCCTTGACCGGGGCGTAGACTGCCTGCAACCAGACTTCCTGCCGGTCATGCTTGAAGCGCTTGAAGACGCTGTTCTTGGCATGCCCTGCTCTCAGCTCGGCCCAGAACTGCGCGTAGTCCGGCAAATTGGCCTCGGCCGGGTCAACAAACATGCGGTGATGCTTGCCTTTGACTTCGTTCAGGCCATAACCCATCAGTGCCAGAAAAATCGGATTGGCATCGAGCACATTACCTTGCAGATCGAACTCGACGTAGGCGTAACTGGAATCGATGGCACTTAATACGGCGCGTGAATTTTGCCGTTCGGTCTCGGTCACCGTGATGTCATACCTGACGCCAAGGTATTTTTCAGGCTTGCCGTTGTCGCCCAGAAACGGTGCAATGACCGCATCGACGTAATACGGTGTGCCATCCTTGGCGCGATTCTTGATGACGCCGCGAAACATCTCGCCGCGCCCGATGGTGGACCACATCTGCTTGAAGGTTTCCTTGGGCATGTCAGGATGGCGTGTGGTGCTGTGCGGGTGCCCAACCAGTTCGTTGCGACCATACTTGGAGACCTCAATGAACTTGTCGTTGATGCTGAGGATGTCGCCTTTCTTGTCAGACTCGGAGACGATCGACGTCATGTTCATGATGCTGGTACGCACCGCCAGCTCCTGCTCCAGCTCGGCAAGCCGGTGATTGATTTCGGCACCGTTGAATAACCGGTCCATCAGTGAGTAGTGTTTTTTGCCCATGGTGTGTCCTTGGTGTGTCTTTGGTGAATTGTCTATTTACCCAGAATCTGTGAGAGAACCAGGCGCAGGGTATGCGCCAGCTCCCTTGGCGAGAACTTGCCAACGTAACCATCGGCGCCCACTGCCTTGACGTGGTTCTCGTTGGTGGTTCCAGTCAGCGATGAATGGATCACCACCGGAATGCCCTTGAAGCGGGCATCCTGTTTGACCAGTTTGGTCAGCGTGAAGCCATCCATCTCCGGCATTTCAAGGTCCGTCAACACCACCGAGATGCGGTCTCTCGGGCGAAATCCTTCCGCCTTGGCGTGATCCGCCAGGTCCTGCAGGTAGTCCCAGGCCTCTTTGCCCGTTTTGGTCATGACATAGGGCGCACCCATGGCCTTGAGCCCGAGTTCGATCACCGCCCGCGCCACATGCGAGTCGTCCGCCACCAGGATGGATGTGCCTTCAGGCAGGATCAACTCGGGGCCAACCACCTCCCGGGTGATTTCTTCTTTGGTGACCGGCATGACGTCGCGCAGCACCTCTTCTACATCAAGCACCTGTGCCAGACGTGTGTCGGGCCGTGCCCCATCCAGGCGGGCGATGCCGGTGACCAAGGCGCCGGCATGAGAGCTTTCCGCGGGCAACACCTGGTCCCACTCCAGCCGCACAATCTCCCGCACGTCTTCGACTGCAAACGCCTGCACCGTGCGCGCAAACTCGGTCACCATCAGAATGGTGTGGCCCTTGGTCGGTTTGCAACCCACCACCGCAGGTAAATTGATCACCGGAATGATCTGGCCACGAATATTGGCAACACCCATCAGGTGTTCGTGTGAATTGGCCAAAGCGGTGATTTTTGGCATGACCAGCACCTCACGCACCTTGAATACGTTGATGCCAAACAGCTCACGCTCGCCCGTGCTTGGGGCCTCACCCAGCCGAAACAACAACAGCTCAAACTTGTTGGTACCCGCCAAGCGGGTGCGCTCTTCGATGTCCTTGTCGTGGCTCATGGCGGATCGATTCTGAAAATGGGTCAGTAGGGTTTGAAGTTGCCGCCGCTGGCCAGACGCCTTTGGGGTGGCGCTGGTTTATTCCGATCAGGCAACGCGGGTTGACCGGCAAAACGGTTGGGCACCGCCACGGCTTCATCACCAAACTTGAAAAACGCAATACTTTGCTGCAACTGCTCGGCCTGACCCGAGAGCTCCTCACTGGTGGCCGCCAGCTCTTCGGATGCGCTGGCGTTTTGCTGCGTGGCTTTGCTCAGCTGGCCCATGGCCCCACCAATCTGGGTGACCGACTCACTTTGTTCGGAACTCGCCGCCGCAATCTCCTGTACCAATTCCGAGGTTTTCTGGATGCTGGGAACAATGTCGTCAAGCAGTTTGCCGGCACGCTCTGCGGTGGTAACGCTACTGCCTGCCAACTCCCCAATCTCTTTGGCCGCCTCCTGGCTGCGCTCTGCGAGTTTGCGCACTTCTGCGGCCACCACCGCAAAACCTTTGCCGTGTTCACCGGCCCGGGCCGCTTCAATGGCGGCATTGAGTGCCAGCAGGTTGGTCTGGTAGGCAATGTCATCGACGATGCCAATCTTGGCCGCGATCTGTTTCATCGCCGTCACCGTCTGGCTCACCGCCTGTCCGCCATCGACGGCTTCTTTGGTGGTCTTGGTGGCCATGCTGTCGGTGACTCGGGCGTTGTCGCTGTTCTGGTTGATCGAGGCCGACATGACGTCAATCTGGCTGGTGGTTTCTTCCACACTGGCGGCCTGCTCACTGGCCGCCTGGCTGAGTGACTGGGCGGTCGCCGAGACCTGGTTGGCCGCACCAGTCAACGCATCTGCTGCGGCACGGACCTCTTCCAGCACTTGTGTCAAGTTTTCAGCGGTGGAGTTGGCGCTGCGCTTGACCATGTCAAACAGGCCGTCATAACTGCGATTGATACGCTCGGTCAGGTCACCCTTGGCAAACGCCTCCAGCACCCGCGCCACATCGGTCATGGCACTCTCGCTGGTCTCGACCAACTCATTCATGCCTTGCGCAATCCTTGCGAAAAACCCGGATTTACCCTGCATGCTCAGACGTTTGCTCAAGTCGCCTTTGGCAGCCGAGGCCACCACACTGGCAATCTCCTGCTCGGACTGGAGCTCTTCAGTGCGGTCAATCCAATGGGTTACCTGGCCCAAAGCCTGACCCTGGCTGTCCAAGATGGGTTTGGCCAGCATACGGATTTGCCGCCCGGCTATTTCCACATCAACCACTTCACCTGACACCATGGCGTGGTCAAACCGCTCCGCCACCCGTGACTCGGTAAACAGTTCACTCAGTTTGTGGCCAACAAAACGGTCGGCATCAAAACCTGCGCCACCAAATTTTTGCAGCAGCAACTTGGCTGCGGGTGTTGCATGAACAAAAGCGGCTTCAGCGTTTGACACGGTCACACACTCGGGCAGGCTGTCAAGCGCCATCTTGATGCGCATGTTTTCACTCGCTACACGCTGCTCCTGTTCGTAAGCGACCAACTTTTCAGCGGCTGCGCGCTGCTCAAGCTCCGCAGTGCGCGACATGGCTTGAAGTGACGCATTGGTCTGCTGCAATGCCGCCTGAAATGATCCACGCAAACCCTCTGACTGCGCCAGGCGAAAGTACTGGCCGTTGCTGGCGTACCGCAGGGCGGTGGCCTGTTCACGAAAACACGCCTCCAGTTGATCGAGCATGTCGTTAAAGTCCCAGCTCATCTCGTGCAGCAAGCCGCTACCGGGAATACGGTCAACCCGCTGGCCAAAGTTGCCTTGTGCCACGGCTTGGGCAATCGAACGAATCTGCGCCAGACAGTCTTGCTGAGACTGCAGCTTGACATGCCACACCAGCAGAAAAATCAACAGGGGCAGCAGCCACACCAGCACAAAAGCGCTCCAACCCTGCTGCCAGCTCTGCAACAGCGCCGCAACCACCAGCAGCAGGCCCAGCAAGGCCGGATAGCCCGAAAACTCAGAGCGAGAGGATGAATTGCTCATAGCTGACTCCTTTTTGCTGCAGGGTATTGACCAAGAAGGCCAAAGAGGCGTCACAGGCATCTTTGGTGCCGGCCTTGCGTTCTTCTTCAAGCATTGCCTGATACAAACCACCCATCAGGGCAATGGCCTGCGTACTGGCCTTGCGCCGCACCGAAAAATACCCCACCACCTGACCGTTGCTGTCAAAGTCCGGTGTGACATTGGCAAAAACCCAGTAAAAACTGCCGTCCTTACACATGTTCTTGACAAAGGCGAAACACTCTTTTTTTTGCGCCAGTGTGTCCCACAGGAACTTGAAAACACCACGCGGCATGTCGGGGTGGCGCACGATGTTGTGCTGCTCACCCATCAGTTCACTGGCGGTAAAGCCCGAGAATTCGATGAACACGCGGTTGCAGTAAGTGATACGGCCCTTCAGGTCGGTCTTGGAGACAATAAAGTCGCCTTCTCGCATGACCCGTTCCTGGCTGGTTGGCGTTTGCCGATTTTTCATTGTCTCTTCTCTATGTTTGAATTGGCTGGTCGAGTGGCTGGAAAAAATGGGTTCAACGGGGTGTCTGCATAAATGGACTGTGGTGTTTGTTGCCAAGACCAGCGCAAGCTCTTGTCAATCGAGGCGGCGCCGGCCCCATCGTCACGCCATATGGCCCTTTTCGGCCAGTGCGGCCATGTCATCGATATTGAGCGCCCGTTCAGGTTCCAGAATCACAATGAACTCTGAGTCCACTTTGCCCAGACCCAGAATAAACTCGCGCTGAATCGTGGTGCCAAACTGCGGTGGTGGCTCAATCTGCGAGGCGGTGATCTCGATGACCTCGCTCACCGCATCCACCAACAAACCCAACTCCACCTTGTCGCCATCGGCACCCACGTCAAAAATGATGACACAGGTTTTTTTGCCCATCTGCGCCCGGTCGCGACCAAAACGCGACTTGAGGTCAATCACCGGCACCACGGCGCCGCGCAGATTGATGACACCGCGCACAAACTCGGGCATCAGTGGCACGATGGTCATGGTGCTGAACTGGATGATTTCGCGCACGCTGCGAATGTCCATGGCAAACACCTCGTCACCCAGGCTGAAGGTCAGATACTGCAAGACCTCCTCTTTGGCGACGGTGCGTCGTGGCACGGCCAGCGGTTCTGCGGCACTGGAAATGGCGAGATGATTGCTCATGTTGGTCTCTTCACAAGGGGAAGGCTGGCAATTCGGGGAAATATCAGGCGTTTTGCCCCATCGGACGCTGGGTGGTGGCATGTAAATCAGACGTCACCAGTTCACCCAACGAGGACACATCAAGGATCAAGGCCACCTCGCCACTGCCCAGAATACTGGAGCCTGAAATGCCGCGCAAGGTCTTGAACAGGCGTCCCAGCGGTTTGATCACGGTCTGCTGCTGACCGAGCAGAACCTCTACCTCGATGCCGTATTTGCCACGCGGCGAGTTGACCACCACCACACTGGTGCGATCAGGCAGGTTGGACTCCACGTTGTAGAGTGAGCGCAAGCGCACCACCGGCAGCACCGCACCCCGAAGCTAGACACAATGGCGGCCGGTGGCATCGACCCGCACATGCTGACCACCGGCCTCGATGACCTCCACCACCGAGCCCAAGGGCAAGACAAACTTGGCTTTGCCCACACCCACAAGAAACCCGTCAATGATGGCCAGGGTAAGCGGCAGGCGAATATCCACCTGCAAACCACGCCCCGGGCTGCTGTTAAGGCGGATGGACCCGCGCAACGACTCTATATTGCGGCGCACCACGTCCATGCCGACACCTCGGCCCGAAAGATTGGTCACCTGCTCGGCGGTCGAAAAACCAGGCTCAAAAATCATCATGTTGATGACGTCATCGCTGGGGACCGTATTGGGTTCAATCAGCCCCCGGTTCCAGGCACGCTGCAACACCCGCTCGCGGTTGATGCCCCGACCATCGTCCTCGATACGGATCAGGATGGCACCCGTCTCATGGCGCGCACTGAGCACCAACTTGCCGGCCGGACTCTTGCCCGCGGCCACCCGCTCCTGCGGCGGCTCAAGACCATGGTCAAGCGAGTTGCGCACCAGATGCATCAGCGGGTCGGCGATTTTCTCGACCATGGACTTGTCGAGTTCAGCTTCACCACCAACAATCTCAAAGTTGACTTCTTTGCCCAGGCTCGACGCGGTGTCACGCACAACACGCCGGAATCGGCTGAAGGTTTCTCCCACCGGCACCATGCGCAAACCAAGCGTGCCGTTGCGAATCTCCTCGATCAAGCCATTCATGTGCAAATTGGCCTCAATCAGCGCCACATTGCGGGTTTCCCGCGCGAGCAGATTGGCTCCGGCTCCAGCAATGACCAACTCTCCCAGGAGGTTGATGACCGCATCAAGCCGGTCAGCCTGCACCCGGATATACCGGTTTTCTTCACCACCACCGGTTTCACGCGACTTTTGCTGTTTGTTCAGCGCCGCCTCAACCACCTCAGGAGGTACGCCGGCCTGGGTTTCCAATAAATTACCTAATTTTGGCTTCTGCGCAGCATTGGCGTGTTTTGATTGCCCCTGAGTTGATAGCACTTCGGTGAGCTTTTCCTGAGTAACAGCACCCACTGACACCAACATATCACCCAGACGAGGCGTCGCTGGCATGTCTTCGATGGCACGCACCAGCTTCTGTTCAGCAGTTTCTGGCGCGATGACATCGAGTTCGCAGTCGTCGGCGACAAAACTGAAGGCACCCTCGACATCTTCACGGGACGCCGTTGACGCCAGCGCCATTTCAAAACTCAGATAACAGGTCTCAGGATTCAGGTTGATCAGGGATGGCACTGCGTCAATGCCACACGCCATGGACTTGACCGTGCCCAGACCTTTGAGGTAACGCGCGATCGACAGCGGGTCCATCCCGTTGCGAAAAGTTTCGTGGCCAAAGCGGGCAGAAATTTTCCAGTCGATCAATCCGGCGGCGGCGGTTGAGCAAGAGTCGGGCGCTGCGCTGTCCACTTTGGCCGCCGCAGCTGCGGGGGTAGCAGGAGCGCCGTCGGTGTAGGCACGCAGCTGAATCACCAGATCAGCGCGCAGGTCCTTCTGGTCAGGCGTATCGGCTTCTTCATGGGCCGCCGTGTCGACCAGGAACTTGATCTGATCGTTACATTGCAGCAGCAAGGTGCTGATCTCGGGGGTCAGACTGATTTCACCGTCACGCAACTTGTCCAGCAGGGTTTCAACATGGTGGGTGAACTCCACCACCTTGTTCAGGCCAAAAATACCGGCAGATCCTTTGACGGTATGGGCACAGCGGAACAGGTTGTCCAGCAGTTCGCGGTTGTCAGGTTGCTCCTCCAATTCGAGCAACAGGGTTTCGATGGCCTCAGTCTGTTCGCCGGCTTCACTGATGAAGGCCGGCATGGCGGCGGCAATAAAGTCTTGGTCGGCGTCTGACATGGCAGTGACCTCTTTAGGTGTTGGCGAGCGATTTTTCCAGCCAGGCGCTCAAGCCCATGGCCGAGCAGGCGTCCACAAAGGCCGCACTGGGCTTGATCAGGCGCCAGGGCTGGTCGGTGTTGGACAGTGCCGCCATCAATTGCAGACCGGCGCCATCAATTTCGCTGACTTTTTCAGCAGAAATCTCCAGCGTCTTGCCGGCCTTGGCAGTTTGCTCGGTCACCCAGGCCAGCAGGGTGTCACGGGTTTCAACCGCACTGTAGATGGTCATTTCAGTGGGAAGCTCAAATGGCGTGCTCATGAAGATGTCCCGTAATATGCAAAAAAACCGCAGATGCCTGACCCATCAAGGTCTGGCCGATATCACCTTAAATGGGTGTCACGGCAGACACAGTTTGGAGACCGCATTCAGCAGCGATGCCGGTGAGAACGGTTTCACCATCCATGCTTTGGCACCGGCGGCCTTGCCTTCTTCTTTTTTGGACTCCTGGCTCTCGGTGGTCAGCATCAGTATGGGCAAAAACCGGTAGTTTTGGAGTGCTTTGGCCGCTTTGACGAACTCAATACCGTTCATTCGCGGCATGTTCACATCACAAATGGCCATGTGTATTTTTCGGCCGTCCAGCAAGGCCAATGCCGCCTGGCCATCTCCAGCCTCAAGCACGTCATACCCTGCACCCTTGAGTGCCATTGCCACCACCTGACGCAGGCTTGCCGAATCGTCAATCACCAGAATTGTCTGTGCCATTGATACTGTTCCTTATCAAAAAAATGTGGTTTCCTCGTCGTCCGCGGCACCGGCACCACCCTGCTCTGAGTGATGGTGCCGTTGCTCGGTCATGACGTACTGCGACTCCAGCCGCGACAGCCAGGCCGTTGAATCAACATCCACACTGGCATCGGTCAGCGCGTTTTGTAGACGCTCAATATCCTGATGCAAGAGCGTCATCATCTGGCTGATGCGGTCCTGGTACTGAAAACCGCGGTACATTCGCTCGACCTGCTGGCCAACAAGCTGGGTTTCCCGCTCGAAGGGTTTGGAAATTGTCTCAAGCGCGTCCACGGCGCTGCGGATCATTTGCATGACCCGCCCGATGGCTGCGGCTGTTGGCGCATCCAGCGTCGGCAGCAGCGGCCCAAGTTCCTGCTCACAGGCATCGGCCAGGCCGGTGATGCCGCCGCTGCCGTGAGCCAGCGCACTGGTAATCTGCCCGGACTGACGGGTTGCCATATCCAGATGCGGCCCGATTTCGGCGAATGCACCCAGCATTTCTGCAACCGCCGTCTCGGACTGGCTACGCGAACTGGCCAGCTGACGCGCCCAAACCGGCAGCACCTGCGCACACAGAGCGACCAGTGCACGGTCATGAATACATGATTCAGAGTTAGGGGACACACTCATAAGTTGAGCCATTGTTCGTTCAGATAACAACCACACCCGACCAGCAGTTTGTCGTCGAGTGGCATCACATAGGACGCCTTGGCCTGCACATGCATGGTGGTGGGATTGGTGATGGTGTAGTTCACCCAACCACCCTGCTCGGCGTCACAGATGGCCCAGGCGTCGGACACCAGTTGCTCGGCATCCAGGCCCTCAATTTCGCTGAGCGAAGTGTCATCCTTTTCGGGCAAGGCACCATGCACCAGATACCTGCCATAACGATCGAACACAAACACATAAAGGTCGCGATCGATGAATTGACCCTGTCGATCATGAAAATCTGCCTTGGCCTGATCCAGTCCCTGGGTACGGATGTGCACCATGGCGTCAAACACCATTTGTCGCGCCTGATCCGCTGTGCCTTGACGCAGCTGGATGTCACCCACCGAGATCTCCAGAGTTGACGCCTGCATGATCAAACGGTCAGAGTTAAAGCTGGCACGCTGGACCAGCTCTGCATTTTCATGGGTGAGCACATCCAGATCACCCACGGCGTGTACTACCTCTTCAAGTGCCGCACTCTGTGAGGCACTGCCTTCGGCCATGACGTTGACGTTCATGGCAATTTCACCAATGCCGGAGATCAGACTCTCCATGGTTGTGTTAATTTTCTTGATCCCTTCGACGGTTTCACCAACCCGCGAAGAAGACTCGGCGATCAGATTACGGATCTCGGCGGCGGCACCCTGACTGCGCTTGGCGAGGTTACGCACCTCAGCCGCCACCACCGCAAAACCCCGCCCCTGTTCACCGGCCCGCGCCGCCTCCACCGCCGCATTCAACGCCAGCAGATTGGTCTGAAACGCAATGCCGTCGATCACCCCGATGATCTCGGACATCCGCCTGGAAGTTGCCTCCAGCGGGTCCATACTCTTGACGGCTTCGTGCATCATGGTGCCCGCCTGATTGGCCTCGGTGTGCAGGCTGCTCGTCATCATGCTGACCTCATGGGCCGCAGACGCATTACGCGCCACGGTTTCACTGACGGTTTTGACGTGTATCGAGGTTTGCTGCAAATGCTGCCCTTGCGCTGCAGCGCGTTCCGCCAGGGAGCGGGTGTCGTCCACCAGTTTTTTGCCAGTGTCGCCCAGCATCACGGCAGCGGTACGTATATTGGCGACGATGGCCGACATGTTGACAATCATGGCCTCAAAGTGCCGGCCAAAATTACCCAGCGTCTTGATGCCGGAATAACTGCTGGCGGTCAGGTCCCCGCCTGAAGCCGCACTCATGGCCAGTTCGGTGCGGTCGCGCTCGGATCGGGTGATCCGAAAAAAGCAGATTTGCAAATACCACCAGGCCAGCAGTGAAAGGAGGATGAGTGTGGCGACAAACCCGGCACTACCAAGCTGCCCCAGCCAGTGTGCAGCCATCAAAAACAACAGGCAAAGCAACAACGGCATTGGCAGAATCCAGAATCGCAAGGTCCCGCGCATCGGCTTGAGCAAGGCGATCCCGGGTGCAAATAAGATCATGACAAACCTGCCTGTTGGATGGTGAGACAGCCGTTGGCGAAACTACTTCAGCGCCAATTCAATCTTGGCTTTGAGTGTATCAAGCCGAGGTGGCTTGACGATGTACCCAAAGGTGCCAAGGGGCATGGCCTCCTGCAGCGTGGCGGAACTGGCGTCGGCGCTCATGAATATGACTTTCATTTCATTGACCAGCGGATTGTTGTGGGCGCGCAGGTGCTGCACAAACTCCAGCCCGTCCATCGGTTTCATGTGAATATCGGTCAGCACCAGGTCTGGCTTGAACGACACCATGGTGCGCATGGCGCTGGTGCCGTCAGTGGCGGTCTCGATGGACTGGATACCCAGTCTGCGCAAACTGTTGACAACAAAGGTGCGCATGACGGCATCGTCGTCAACCACCAGGACCCGGGAAAGTGTCAGATTCGTCATGGTTAAAGTGATTTTCGAGTACGTCAAACCACGAAAATCTTGGTTTAAGGGAATATAAGAACAAGGGCAATTAGCTTAGCAGCATTTGACCGCCGCATCGCGTGGTCTAGGGGTTTTGTGATAAGAAAACGTCTATTTCTGCCAGCAATCCCTCGAGCTGTGGCATAAGTTGTGCAAACAGCGGAGCCACCACCTCGATGGGTTCGGTCTTGCTGACTTTTTCTACATGCGTGACCTGATCTACAAGCGCGTCCACAGAAAAAATCGGGACGTAACCCTTGATCGCGTGCAACAGTGCGTTGGCGGTGTGGACGTCACCGGCTTGCAGGGCAGCCGTCATTTTGGGCAGGCTGTCGGACATGCTGCTCGCCACGGTCTTGAGAATCTTGGCCAGCGATGAGGCCGACCCCATCATGCCGATACCACGCCCCGGGTCCAGACACGGTGCCAGCGCGGCCGATTGCGGCGCTGCCGCTGCGGCTCGGCGCGCCAGTATCTCAAAGGCCGGCAAGGTTTTTCCTTCCAGCACCTCGAGAAACGCACCGCCACCGGTCGATATGTAACCAATCTCCTTTTCTATCCCGTACTTGGCAATGGCAGCCAGGGTGTCACCGCCCCCGGCGATCGAAAAGGCGCTGGAGCGTGCAATGGCCTGCGCCAGAACTTTGGTGCCATTCTCAAACGCAGCAAATTCAAATACACCCACGGGTCCATTCCAGACAATGGTGCCCGCCTGCCCGAGTTGCGCAGCCAGTGCGGCAGCCGTTTGCGGCCCGATGTCCAGGATCAGATCGTCGTCGGCGACGGCATTGGCGGGTTTGACCGTGGCAGGTGCTTCGGCCGAGAACGCTTTGGCGGTCACCACGTCAACCGGAATCGGCACGGCGGCGCCACGCGCCTGCATGGCCTCGATGACGGCTCTGGCCTCACTCACCAGATCGGCTTCGGCAAGGCTTTTGCCTATCTTCAGACCGGCGGCCAGCATGAACGTATTGGCAATGCCTCCGCCGACAATCAATTGGTCAACATTGGCGGCAAGACTCTTGAGAATGGTGAGCTTGGTTGACACCTTGGAGCCCGCCACAATGGCCACCAGCGGACGCTTCGGTTGGGCCAGCGCCTTGGAGATGGCATCCATCTCGGCGGCCAGCAGCGGGCCAGCACAGGCTACCGACGCAAATTCGGCGATGCCGTAGGTGCTGGCCTCGGCGCGGTGTGCGGTACCAAAAGCGTCGTGAACAAAAATGTCACACAGACCCGCCATGCGGCGCGCCAGTGCCTCGCTGTTTTTCTTTTCGCCCGGGTTGATTCGGCAGTTCTCCAGCAGCACCACCTGCCCCGGCGCCACCGTCACGTCGTCAAGCCAGCTGGACAACAGCGGCACCGGTCGGCCCAGCAGTTCGCCCATGCGCTGCGCCACCGGCGCCAGAGAGTCCGCGGGCGTGAAAACCCCCTCGGTGGGACGCCCCAGATGACTGGTCACCATCACCGCAGCCCCTGCATCGAGCGCCATACGGATACAGCCGATGGACGCGCGAATGCGGGTGTCCTCGGTGATTTTCCCACTTGCGTCCTGCGGCACGTTCAGATCGGCACGAATAAAGACGCGTTTGCCAGCCACCTGGCCCTGGGCACATAAATCGGAAAAACGAATGGCGTTCATGGTGATGCAATGTGTGAGTTTTGCGATACGCCATTGTAGAAGCTGAGTACCCACCAGTCACCACTGGCTGCAGGTCGCGGCACCGCTAGTGACCTTGGCTACCAGCCCAAAACAAGGTGCAGCGGCAGGTACACCAGCATCCCGACCACTATGGTGCCCAGCACGGCCTGCCCCTGCCCACGGCACCACAGAAAAAAAACTGCACCGGCGAGGGCGGCGAACAGCCGCGCGTCCTGCCAGGTGGTGATGAACTGCGCCTGCGACATGACCAGTTCGGGCACGATGACCGCAGACAAGGCGGCGATGGGGGCATATTGCAGCCCGCGTTGCGCCCAGTGCGGCAAATGCCATGGTTTGCTGGACAAGAAAAACAGCGTGCGTGTCAACACGGTAATCACGGTGAGCCCCAGGATGACCAGCACGGTCCAGAGGTCGGTTTGTGTGGTCATGTTGCGGGTGGATGCAGGCGTCGCGCGTCGCGGGTGGCTTCAAGCAGCAGACTTGTGGCCACTGCTGCGGCGATGGCCAGCAGGATATTGAGTTTGAATGGCAAGGCAAATGTCGCCACTGCCGCAGCACCGGCCACCCCCGCGCTGACCCAGCGCAAGGGGCTTGACGCCAGCGAGAACAGGATACCCAGCAACGCCAGAATGCCAGCAAAGCCCAGACCCCAGGCCGTCGGTATCAGGCTGGCCAGCAAGACGCCCACAATGCTCATGCCCACCCAGGCCAACCAGTTCACACCGCTATTGCCCGCCAGGTAGGCTTGCTGCGCCAGCAACTCGTCGGCACTGCCACCATGATGCGGGTAACGCCGGGTGAACAGCACATAGGTCAGATCGGTGGTGAGGTAGCCTGCCACCAGCCGCTCCCACAGTGGCAGGTGCATCATGTAAGGGCGCAAGTGGGCGCTGAACACCACAAACCGCAGGTTGACGCAAAAACCTGTTGCCAGCACCACCCACATGGGCGCACCCGCGGCGATCAGCGGGATCGCCGCAAGTTGTGAGCTGCCGGCAAACACAATCACACCCATGAGAAGCGCCTCAAAGGTGCTCAGCCCCGAGTTCACCATGGCCACACCGGTCATCAAGCCCCAGGCCGCCAGCCCAGGCGCCGCACCCAATGAGTCCATGGCACCCGCGCGAAATTCGGGGTGACGCAGATAGTCGGATCGGATAAACACAGGTGTAGGCCGCTACTGGGTACTCAGGTCGGCAAATGATGCAGGGTCATAGCGGTCAAACCAGGCGCATGCCGTGCTTGATATCGAAACCACGCAAAAAGTCTGCAACCGGCAGGCGTTTACCGCCCGGGCGTTGAAGTTCTGTCAAAATTAATACAGAACCAATAGCTGCAACCTCAATACCAGTATGCGCTACAGCCAAAATTGTTCCACATTCGGGCAGGGCGGCTGATGTCACTTCTGCGGCATGGGCGGCCCAGATTTTGAGCGGTTCCCCATTCAGGCTGGTTTGCGCCACCGGATTGGGATTAAACGCCCGCACACGCCGTGCAACCACTTCGGCGGTCTGATTCCAGTCAATGCTTGCCTCCAGCTTGTCAATTTTGCTGGCGTAACAAATGCCCACTGCGGGTTGTGGCAGACGCTGCAGCTTGCCCGCTTGTAACTGCGAAAGCGTCTGCACCATCAGTGTTGCGCCCAGATCGGCGAGCTTGTCGTGCAGGCTGCCGGTGGTGTCTGTCGGCAGAATGGGCAGGGTTTGCGCCAGCACCATGTCACCGGTATCCAGGCCAGCGTCCATCTGCATGATGGTGACACCGGTGCTACTGTCTCCGGCCTCGATGGCACGGTGGATCGGTGCGGCACCACGCCAGCGTGGCAGGCTGGAGGCATGAATGTTGAAACAGCCCGACAGCGGCAAGTCAAGCACCCATTGCGGCAGGATCAGGCCATAGGCGGCGACCACCATGGCATCAAGGCTGCCCTCTTGCAGCACCGCCTGTGCCATGCGAGCGTCGTCCGGGTATTTGCCGTCCAGTCGCAGACTGCGTGGTTGCGCCACTGGTATGCCATGCTGAAGTGCAAACTGCTTGACGGGTGATGCCTGTAATTTCAGCCCACGCCCCGCCGGACGGTCGGGCTGCGTCAGTACCAGATGAATGGAGTGGCCTGCAGAATGCAGGGCAGCCAGTGCGACACGGGCGAATTCAGGGGTACCGGCAAAGGCCAGCTTCAGTGCTGACATCAGGTGCGCGCCTCGCGCTGCGCCTTGAGCATCTTTGTCTTGATCCGGTTACGTTTGAGTGGCGAGAGGTATTCCACAAACACCTTGCCCATCAAATGGTCCATTTCGTGCTGTACACAGACGGCCAGCAAACCATCTGCCTCGATCAGCCGGGACGTGCCGTCAGCGTCAAGCGCCTCGACCTTGACAGCATCAAACCGCTCGACGCCATCGTAGATGCCCGGCACCGACAGACAGCCTTCCTCATTGAGGTGACGCTCGGCACTGGTCCAGACAATGGTGGGGTTGATCAGCACCAAGGGCGCATCACGCTGCTCGGAGGTGTCGATGACAATCAGCCGCTCATGCACATTGACCTGGGTGGCTGCCAAGCCAATGCCTTTGGCCTCGTACATGGTTTCGAGCATGTCGGCAATCAGCGATTTGATCCGGGCATCAACCATCCCGACAGGTTTGGCGATGGTGTGCAACTTGGGGTCCGGGTAACAGAGAATAGGGAGTAAGGCCATGTCAGGATTTCAAAGTTGTCGTTATTTTCGCTATTTTCCCCGCAGCACGCTGAATGCAACGACGACAATCGTTGTTCAATCAAGGGCTTGGGCGCAAAATCTCATGCGCTTTAACAGGGTACCTACCACCATGGCAAAACCAAAACCGACTGCCTTCTCCCATTGGCTGGCACTGGCCGGGCTGATCTGCTGCCTGCCGCTGGGCAATCCGGCACATGCGCAAAAGTATCCGATCACGGCGCAACAGCGGGCTGTGGCCAATCAGGTTGCCAGTCAGGGCGTGCCTTTGAGCGAGTTGCGTGCCGATGCCCCACCGAGCTACACCATCAAGTCGGGTGACACCTTGTGGGCCATCTCGGGTCTGTTTCTCAAGTCACCGTGGCGCTGGCCCGAGTTGTGGGGCATGAATCTGGATGACATCAAGAATCCGCACCTGATTTTTCCCGGACAAACGCTGTTTCTTGACACCAAGGATGGGCGCGCGCGCCTGAGCCTGCGTGGGGGTGATGGTGCACTGCCAACCGTCAAGTTGTCACCCCGCACACGCGTGCAAAACCTCTCAGCCAGTGCGCTGCCAACCCTGAAAAGCCACCTGATCGAGCCTTTCCTGTCGGAACCGGTGATTGTTGATGAACAGGGTCTGGAGGCCGCGCCGCGCATCGTGGCGGCACAGGACAGCCGGGTGCTGCTGACCAAAGGAGACCGTGCCTACGCCAGAGGCAGTGCGGGCGGTGAAGAGTTGCAGGACGATTTGTCCCAAAAACAGAAAGCGTACCGGGTGTTTCGCAACGCCACCGCGCTCAAGGACCCCATCACCGGCGAGGTGTTGGGCTTTGAAGCGCAGTACGTCGGCAAGGCGCTGCTGGTGCGCAGTGAAGGCACGCAGGACAATGTCGACCGGCAAGGCAAATCAAGCCAGGACATTGTTCCCGCCACCATCGACATCATCGACGCCAAGGAAGAAATGCGTGTGGGTGACCGATTGCTGCCCGAGCCACCGCAGCAACTGCAAAGTTATGTGCCCCACGCACCGCTCGGCCCGGTTGACGCGCGAGTGGTGTCGGTGTACGGCAGTGCCGTTGCCAATGCCGCACAGAACCAGGTGGTGAGCATCAACAAGGGTGATCAGGACGGCATGGAAATCGGACTGGTGCTCGCCATCATGAAGGACGGCGCGCGACTGGTCGACAAGACAGACCCGCGTCTGGCAGAAATGAAACTGCCCGACGAACGCAACGGCCTGCTGATGGTGTTTCGCACTTTCGAGAAAGTGTCCTATGCGCTGGTGCTCGACATCACCAGTGGCGTCAAGGTAGGAGACCGGCTGGTCAACCCGCACTGAGCGCCATCTTGGACGCCGATGAACTCCGGGGCTGGCTACGGCTGACGCTGACGCCCGGCGTTGGCAACATCAGTGCGCGCAAGCTGATGCAGGCCTTTGGTTTGCCACAGGTGGTTTTTGAGCAGTCTGCCTTGGCCTGGTCTCACGCCGTGGGCAGCGCGCAGGTGCAGGCCCTGGGTCAGGTGCCCGAAGGTCTGGAGGCACTGCTGAAACGTACCCTGGATTGGCTGGCACAGGATGACCCCCACGGCATACGCCGTCAGCTTGTCACTCTCGGTGATGTCAGTTACCCGCAGGCGCTGCTCAACCTGGATGATCCGCCCTTGATGTTGTACCTGTTGGGTCGCGCCGGTTTTGCACAAAATTCTGCTCTAGCGCAATCACAGAAAGATATTTGTGCTATCAATTTAGATACATCCAAAAATCCGGAGGTATGCATCGACAGCCAGCGCAGCCTGGCGATGGTGGGGAGCCGCAACCCAAGCCCGCAAGGGGTGGACAACGCGCGGCACTTTGCCTTTGGGCTAGCGCAGGCCGGAGTCACCGTTGTGAGTGGACTGGCGCTGGGCATTGACGGTGCGGCGCACGAGGGTGCGCTGAAAGTCAGCCCGGCACAGCTGCCGGGTGCCACAGTGGCGGTGGTGGGGACCGGGCTGGACCGCGTTTACCCCAAGGCCCACCGCGATCTGGCGCACCGGATTGCCGAGCAGGGTGTGCTGATCAGCGAGTACCCCCTCGGTACGCCCCCACTCAATGCCAACTTTCCCAAGCGCAACCGGCTGATCGCCGGACTGGCACAAGGCACATTGGTAGTGGAAGCGGCGCTCCAATCGGGCTCATTGATCACGGCCAGGCTGACCAATGAGCAAGGCAAAGACGTTTTCGCCATACCAGGATCGATTCACGCCGCCCAGTCGCGTGGTTGTCATGCCCTGATCAAGCAGGGTGCCAAGCTAGTTGAGTCGGTGGACGATATTCTCGACGAGTTGCAATGGCAATCCAGCGCCAAGGTCAACATTACATCGATAGCAGACAAGCTAGCCCCAGAAAGTGCTGACGGCAATTCAGACAGCGCATCCGGGCTGCTCGCTGCATTGGGTTTTGACCCGGTTGGGCTGGACGCCTTGCAGGCACGCACCGGCCTGGCTGCACCCAGCCTGCAAGCGCAACTGATGGTGCTGGAGCTGGCAGGTCAGGTTGCCAGCCTGCCCGGCGGGCTGTTTCAGCGCCAGCGGGTGTGAAGCGCCCTCTGTAGCCCGATTTCCGCCCCAGTTCAAACGATTGAACAATTGCTCTGGCGGTATATTGGAGTCCATGTTCGACGTTTTGACATTTGTCTATGAAAACTACTGGGCTGCTGACAACTGCCCTGAACTGCCCACCTTGCAGCGCACACTCAACGCCGTTGGCTTTGCCGACCATGAAGTGCTTGCCGCCTTGCTCTGGCTCGAAGAACTCAAGTGTGCCGCGCGCCAGCCGCCGCCTGCAGTTGCACAAGCGCCGACGCCGTGTGCCGGGGCAGCCCTTGCCACGCATCAGGCTTGGGCGGCGTCTGCCGGGACAACTCGCGTGCTCACTGACGCAGAGAAAACCCGTCTGGGTGTGCACGGTTGGGGGCTGCTGACATTTTTGAAGAATGTTGGTGCCCTGAATCATGACCGGCTGGAACGGGTGATGGAACGTGCCTTGGCCGCCCCGGGCGACACGATCAGCCTGGAGGAACTCAAGCTGGTTGTGCTGATGTTGTACTGGAGCCTGGGCGAGGAGCCTGATGCGCTCCTGTTCGACGAACTATGCGACACCCGCGTTGGCCGTCTGGCCAATTAGCCATTGATTGGATCAGGCCAGCAGTCGTTCCGGATTGGCCTCGATCTTGCCGATGGCGTCGCGTGTGGCGCGGGTCGTCAGGGTTTCTTCTTCCTGCGGTTCCATCAGTCCTTTTTGCAGGTATCCCGCAAGGCGCCGGGACTGGAACAGGTAACTGTGCCCAACCGAGCTCGAGAACAGGTGCAGGTGCTGCATGGGGCTGCGCCAGGCGTACTGAACCTGGGCCAAATGGTTGCTGTGGTCCAGGCTGTACCAGCTGCCCAAGGGCAGTTCTCGCACCCATTCCAACATGATGATACTGTCGGTGCCGCCTTCACCGGCGATCACATCAAGCTCGGACGCATCCACGCCAAGCAGGTCCTCGATGTCCTGCGCGTCCATCGTCAGGTCGTCAATGTCATCATCACTGATGTAGTCCTCAAGATGCGCCAGATGGCTGGCCAGCTTTTGAATCTGCTCGTCAGGGATACTCTCGGTCTTCGACATGAAGGCATCCGCCAGTGTGTCGCTGATGAGCTTGACCTGCACCTCCTGAGTCTCGGCATTCACACCCATCAGGTTCATGCCGTCACGCAGTGCCTGCAAAAGGGCTGGCAATGTGGCAATCACCCGTGCGCGGTCGGCACGGTTGGGCTTGGAGCTGGCCGCCCAGATCAGGCTGGCGGCAGTTTTCTTGAGTCGCAACGTCTCTTCATGCTGTACACCATGCCGTACTGCCGCCACGGCCAGCACCTCAGCCCAGGTCTTGAACAGGAATTCGCGGATTTCATCCCGAACCGGCATGTCCTTGAGCTGATCACGCAACTCAATGGTGTACTGGATGGTGAGTGTTTCCTTTTGCTCCAGTTGCTGCGCCACACCCAGCACTTTCTGGGTGTTTTCTTCTTGTGTCAGGTGCTGCTTCAGAAAGACCTGGAACTCTTCGTAGACTTTTTTAAATACCCGGTCACCGGTTTCCGGGTACTGCTCGATGACCTGCACCACCCGCTTGATTTCCTGCTCCAGCGCGGCACTGCTGATGCTGCTGGCATCAAAACCAAGTACACAAGAGCCCATGTGATCGATCAGCTGGCGTGCCGGATGGTTGACCTCGCTGAAAAACACCGGGTCAGCCAGTGCGATACGCAGCACCGGCATTTGCAGCCGCGCAAACCAGACCCGCACACCCGTGGGGATACGGTCCTCCTGAAGGATCGACTGAAACATCAGCGCCACCAGTTCAATGATGGACTTCTCGCTGTCAGTTTCAGCTTTGGCCTTGAGGTCGGACGACTGCTGCCGCAACTCATGCACCACCCTCTGAATGACCACGGTGGGGTCCAGCCCGCTATTCGCGTCATAACTTGGCGCACTCAGGGCCGGCTGCTGGGCCAACGCTGCCATCAGCGGTTGAGACGGCTTTTTGAAATCACCCCGGGCACCGTCCGGACTGAAGAAGCCACCCAGAATCCGCCCGACCTGCTCCAAAATACCCTGCGCCCGATCCTCGAACCTGCGCCTCTGCGGCACCGCCTCACCCGCGCCATCACGCTGCGAATGCGAATGGCCGGTTTGACCCGCAAACTCCCCCGACTCATTCGGAAACTGCGCGCCAGGCACTGCCGACGACGGTTTGGCGCGCACCGCCACGGGCTCGATGTTGGGCAGCACACCCTGCCGGATCAAATCGGCATTACATTGGGCATAGGCAGCTTGCAAATGCTCCTTGAAATGGGCATGAATGATCGGATGCGCACGTTCCCAGTTTGAACGCGACAAGCCGACTCCCTCCCACTGGGCCACAACAGGTAGCAACAGGACTTCGGGGTGCACCAGATCGTTGGCGGCAAGCTCCTCATCACCGACCAGCGATTTGAGGCGTTTGCGCAGATGGTTGACCTCCTTGGCCGCAACTTCCATCACTTCATTGGACAGGCGCGAGGCAATGATCTTGTGTTCAAGGACTTCGGTTCCCAGCAGTTCCAGGCTGGACGGCACAAACTCCTTGAGGCGAACCGGATCCGGGCCCAGAGACTGCTCCCACGCCGCCAGCGTGCCATCACGCCACTGACTCTTCAGTTGTTCAAACGCCGTCCAGGCTTCGCGCCGCGCCCGCGACTCTGGTGCTGGCGCGATGGTCCGATACTGCTCCTCAAGGTGCTGATGTACCAGAGGAACCAGCGACGTCATCGCCGCTGACGCGGCGCTCACTATTTGCTGGCGTACCTGCGCGGCCATCCGCGTGGCTTGAGGTGAACCCGGTACAACTGTTGCGCTCATGGGACTGAAAAGAATTAAACGGTGGCTCCGGCGTTGGGATCCGTGGGGTCCAGGTCCTTCTTGACGACATTGCCCTTGACCAGATCTTCCCGTTGGATACCCAGCCACATGGCAATGGCAGCCGCTACAAACACTGAAGAATATATGCCAAACAGAATACCAATGGTGAGAGCCAAGGCAAAGTAATGCAAAGTGGCACCGCCAAACAACAACATCGACAGCACCATCATCTGTGTGGAGCCGTGGGTGATGATGGTCCGACTGATGGTGGAAGTGATGGCGTTATTGATGATCTCGATGGTGCTCATCTTGCGGTAACGGCGAAAGTTCTCGCGGATACGGTCAAAAATCACTACCGATTCATTCACCGAGTAACCCAACACCGCCAGCACAGCGGCCAGCACCGGCAGAGAAAACTCCCACTGAAAAAATGCAAAGAAACCCAGAATGATGATGACGTCGTGCAGGTTGGCGATGATGGCTGCCACGGCAAACTTCCACTCGAACCGCACCGCCAGATAGACCATGATGCCCACCACCACAAAGGCCAGGGCTTTCAGTCCATCAGCGGCCAGTTCGTCACCCACCTGCGGCCCGACAAACTCGGTACGGCGCATGGTGGCTGTGGCATCAACGGCCTGCAGCGACGCCATGACCTGATTACTCTGCTGTGCCGAGCTGACACCTTTTTGCGCCGGAAGGCGAATCAGCACATCCCGTGCGGTACCAAAATTCTGCACCTGCACGTCGTTGAAGCCCAGCTTGGCGACGGTTGCACGCACCGTGTCCAGGTTTGCTGGTTGGGCGTAGGTCACTTCAAGCAGTGTGCCCCCGGTGAACTCGACCGACAGGTGTAAACCGCGCGAAAACAAAAAGAACACTGCGGCAAGAAAGGTGACGAGTGACACCAGGTTCAGCACCAGCGCGTGGCGCATGAACGGAATGTCACGCTTGATCCGGAAAAACTCCATGCTCGTCTCTCCTATTGGGTCTTAAGGGTATTGGCAGCATCCGGTCGCCAGACGGTACCGATCGACACGGTTTTGAGGCGGTTCTTGCGACCGTACCACAGGTTAACCAGACCACGCGAGAAAAATACACCGGAAAACATGCTGGTCATGATGCCCAGGCAATGGACCACCGCAAAGCCACGCACCGGCCCGGAGCCAAAGGCCAGCAGGGCCAGTCCGGCAATCAAAGTGGTGATGTTGGAGTCAAAAATGGTCGCCCAGGCTCGGTCATACCCGGTGTGAATGGCCGCTTGTGCCGAAGCACCGTTGCGCAACTCCTCGCGCACCCGCTCGTTGATCAGCACGTTGGCATCAATCGCCATCCCCAACACCAGTGCCATGGCCGCCATGCCAGGCAGTGTCAGCGTGGCCTGCAGCATCGACAGCACCGCGACCAGAAGCAGCAGGTTAAAAGCCAGTGCCAGACTGGAAAAAATTCCGAACAACATGTAGTAAAGGCACATGAATACCGCCACCGCCAAGAAACCCCAGGCCACACTGTTGAAGCCTTTGGCAATGTTCTCCGCCCCCAGGCTCGGGCCAATCGTGGTCTCTTCGATGATCTCCATGGGTGCAGCCAGGGAGCCGGCTCGCAACAGCAGGGCCGTGTCATTGGCTTCGACCACCGTCATGGCACCTGAGATCTGCACACGGCCGCCGCCAATTTCGGTACGAATCACCGGGGCAGTCACCACCTCACCTTTGCCTTTTTCAAACAGCAAAATGGCCATACGTTTGCCAACATTCTCCCGGGTCACATCCCTGAAGATACGTGTGCCCTTGGCGTCAAGGTTCAGGTTGACGGTGGGCTCCTGCGTCTGGCTGTCAAACCCGGGCTGGGCATCAGTCAGGTTTTCACCCGTGAGAATCACCTGCTTCTTGACAATCACCGGACGACCGTCACGCTCCAGATAACGCTCAGAGCCAAATGGCACCATACCGGTGCCGGACTCGGCTGCCCTTGCCTCGGTGCTCTCATCCACCAACCGCACCTCAAGGGTTGCAGTCCGGCCAAGAATGTCCTTGGCCTTGGCGGTGTCCTGCACGCCCGGTAACTGAACCACGATGCGGTCCAGGCCCTGCTGCTGAATCACGGGTTCGGCCACGCCAAGCTCGTTGATCCGGTTGTGCAGCGTGGTGATGTTCTGTTTCAGCGCCTGCTCCTGGATGCGTCGACCGGCCTCGGGCTTGATCGAAGCAGTCAGCTTGATATCTGTACCATCCGGTGCTTCAACCGTTTGCAAATCCGTGAACTGATCCTGCAACACCGCCTTGGCCGCATCAAGAGTGGCAGCGTCCTTAAAACGGACCTCGATGGTCTGATTGTTGCGCGAAATACCCGAATGGCGCACATTTTTCTCTCGCAGGCTGGTGCGCAAATCACCTGCAAGGGACTCGGCACGTTTGGCCAGCGCCGCCTGCATGTCAACCTGCAGCATGAAATGCACACCACCACGCAAATCCAGACCGAGGTACATGGGTGAGGCATGCAGGCTGGTCAGCCACGCTGGTGAGCGGTTAAGCAAGTTGAGCGCCACCACATAACTTGGATTGGCCGGGTCGGGCACCAGCGCCTTTTGTAGGGCCTCTTTGGCCTTGAGCTGTGCTTCAGGGCTGCCCACGCGCACCTTGATGGAGGCCCCATCAAGGGTCACCTGATCAGCCGCAATGGCCGCCGCCTTGAGGGCCGCTTCAACCTGGCCCAGAGTGCCACTGTCGACCTTGACCTGCGGTTTGGCCGACAGCACCTGAACTGCAGGTGACTCACCAAAGAAGTTCGGCAGGGCATAGATGGCACCCACCAACAAGGCGACCAGGATGATCGCGTATTTCCAGATTGGGTAACGATTCATGATCGCCCTTCACATATCAAAACAACTTGCTGGCCGGTATCCAGCGGGGGTGGCGAATCTACTTGAGCGTACCTTTGGGCAACACCTGGGCCACAGCCACACGCTGTACCTGGATTTCGACGCCATTGGCGATTTCGAGCGAGATGTAGCTTTCACCGAGTTTGCTGACCCGCCCGAGCATGCCGCCGCCCGTGACAACCTCGTCACCCTTGGTGAGTGACTCGACCATGGCCTTGTGTTCCTTGGCTTTCTTCATCTGTGGACGGATCATCACAAACCACAGCACCACAAACATCAGGACCAGGGGCAGCATACCCATCAGTGAAGACTGCATGTCACCGCCAGCGGCAGCAGCAGGGGCGGTTTGGGCAAAGGCAGAGGAAATAAACACAGGAGCTCCAGATAGGTTGACAAAAAACACGACCGCCAGGCAGCACAGGCGATGCAGGATGCGAAAAAAAGGCAGTTGACGATTGTATGCGGGGGCACCTGTGGCTACCCGAAGACACCACCTGAATCGACGAGTCGGCGTATGGAATTGTCAATACTCATAGCGCGTACAAGCCATTAAATATGGGCTATGACTCTATTTGAATGATTTTTTGACGCCTGATGGAGTGACGTTATCTGAGGCAAGCCGTGGTCCAGGCGCAAGCCGAAACAACCGAGTTAGGTCACATTTTTTGCGACCGAGTTGAGTCAATTGACCTGCGGGCTCAGCGACTTCAGTTGTGCATCCAGCGCCTGCCAGCGCGTTTTGGCTTCGGCAAGGTGACGCACCTTGACGTGACCAAATCCGCGGATCTGTTCCGGCACTGACGCCAGCTCAACCGACAGCGCATACCGCTGCGCGGCACCTTCAGCCTTCGGGCCACTGGCCAGCGCCTGCAGTACCTGTGTAATGGTGTCGCGGTATTGTGCGATGAGCGCGCGCTCCTGCCGACGCTCATCGCTGTAGCCAAAACCATCCAGGCGGGTGCCGCGCAGGCCCTTGAGCCGCGCCAGCACGGCAAAACCCAGCCGCATCCATGGGCCAAAACGGGTTTTGACAGCCTGACCGTCGGCATCGGTTTTGCCCAGCAAGGGCGGTGCCAGGTGGTAATGCAGACGGTAGTCACCTTCAAATTGCGCGGCAATCTCACGCTCAAAATCACCGTTGCTGTACAGCCTGGCCACTTCGTACTCGTCTTTGTAGGCCATGAGTTTGAAAAGATAACGCGCCACTGCCTCGCTGAGCTCGGTATTGCCCCAGCGTACATCAAGCTGACGCACCTGCTCTGCCAGTGCGCGGTAGGTCTGGGCATACGCAGCGTTCTGGTAGGCAGTGAGCTGTTCGGCACGGTGCGCAATCAGCTGCGCAACATCTGGCGGCGCGACCGCTTGGGCCGGCTGTGACTGCCCGAGCAAAGCCAGCACGGCGTCGAGGTTGTGCGCACAGTGCCGACCCCAGGTAAACGCCGTCTGATTGTTGGCCACCTGCACGGCATTGAGCTCAAAGGCGCGCCAGACGGCTTGCAATGACAGTGGGATGCGACCCATTTGCCAGGCGTAACCCAGCAACAGCGGATTGGTGTAAATGGCGTCGCCAAGCACTGCAACGGCCACCTGTTCTGCGTCCAGCCGGCCCAGCGCCTGGGCACCCACTGCGCTGGTCAGAGCGGCCAGGCAGCCGTCCTGCGGAAACTGCCATTGGGATTGATGCACAAATGCGGCAGTCGGGGTGGTGTGGGTGTTGAGTGCCACATAGGTTCGCCCGGCCTGCATGACTGCCAGTGTCGCTTTGCTCGCTGCGACGATGGCGTCGCAACCAATGACCAGGTCGGCTTGGGTTGCCTCTACCTTGCTGGTGTGAATATGTTCAGGGACGTCGGCAATCTGTACATAGCTCCAGGTGGCACCACCTTTTTGGGCCAGGCCGCCTGCGTCCAGTGTCACGACCACGCGGCCATCGAGCTGTGCCGCCATACCGAGCAGCTGGCCAATGGTAATGACCCCGGTGCCACCCACCCCAGCCACCACAATACCCCAGCCAGTGCCAGGTTGCGGCAAGGTGGGTTCTGTTAAAGGCGGCAGACTGCCCAGGTGGGCGTCACCAAGTTCCTTTTTCGGTTTTTTGAGCTGCCCACCCTGTACCGTGACAAAGCTCGGGCAAAAACCCTTGATGCAACTGAAGTCCTTGTTGCAGCTGCTTTGGTTAATACGGCGTTTGCGGCCAAACTCGGTCTCAAATGGCTCCACGCTCAGGCAGTTGGATTGCTCTCCACAATCACCACAAGCTTCACACACCGCCGCGTTGATGACGACCCGTTGCTCCGGCTCAGCCAGCAAGCCGCGCTTGCGTCGACGACGCTTTTCGGTGGCGCAGGTCTGGTCGTAAATGATGGCGGTGGTGCCTTTGATCACTCGGAACTCGCGCTGAATACGGTCAAGCTCATCACGGTGCCGCACCACAACACCAGGCAAAAGCGCCACACCCTGGTACTTAGCTGGCTCGTCGGTGACAATCACCAGCCGCGTGACACCCTCGGAAATCAGGCTGGCCATGATCTGCAGCACGGTATGGCCTTCAGCGCGCTCACCCACACGCTGACCGCCGGTCATGGCGACCGCGTCGTTGTACAGTATTTTGTAAGTGATGTTGACCCCGGCGGCAATCGACTGGCGCACCGCTAGCAAACCACTGTGAAAATAGGTGCCGTCGCCCAGATTGGTGAAGACATGGGACTCGGTAGTAAACGGCTGTTGCCCAACCCACGCCACCCCTTCGCCACCCATCTGGCTGAAGGTAGTGGTGGAGCGATCCATCCACACCGTCATAAAGTGGCAGCCGATTCCGGCCAGTGCCCGTGAACCTTCAGGCACCCGGGTGCTGGTGTTGTGCGGACATCCACTGCAGAACCAGGGTGTCCGCTCGGCCACAGCCGCAGCCAGTGCCAGGCTCGGTCGTGCCAGCGCGTCGAGTTGCTGCAAATGTGTGTTGATACCGGCGGCAACATCGTCTGGAACGCCGAACCGCAGCAGCCGCCTGGCCAGAGCGCGAGCAATCAAGGCCGGATTCAGATCGGCATGGGCGCGCAGCAGACTGCTGCCACCGGGGTTGGCTTGGCCCCATTCACCACCACCGCCATCCGGATGGTCCTCAAACTTGCCTACCACTGTGGGTCGCTGGCCCGCTGGCCAGTGGTATAGCTGCTCCTTGAGCTGGTATTCGATCATCTGGCGTTTTTCTTCGATGACCAGGATTTCCTGCAAGCCATGCGCAAACTCCCGGGTCAGGCTGGGTTCCAATGGCCAGACGACCTGAACCTTGTGCAAGCGAATACCGATACGCTGACAGGTAACAACGTCCAGCCCAAGATTGGCCAGCGCCTGGCGGGTGTCGTTGAACGCCTTGCCGCTGGCCATGATGCCAAAGCGGTCGTGCGCACTGCTCAGCACTGTGGTGTTGAGGCGGTTGGCACGCACATAGGCCAGCGCCGCGTACCATTTGTGATTCATCAGCCGGGCTTCCTGCTCCAGCGCCGGATCCGGCCAGCGAATGTGCAAGCCGCCGGGGGGCATGATGAAATCCTCTGGTGTGACGATCTGAACGCGGTCAATATCCACTTGCACCGAGCTGCTGGACTCCACGACCTCCTGAATGGTCTTGAGTCCGGCCCAGACACCAGAGAACCGGCTCAGCGCAATGGCGTGCAGCCCCAGGTCCAGGATACCTTGCACATCCGACGGAAAGAATACCGGCAGACCGCACGCCTTGAAAATATGATCACTCTGGTGCGCGGAAGTGGAACTCTTGCTCAGATGATCGTCGCCCGCGACCGCGAGTACACCCCCTAAGCGCGCGGTGCCTGCCATGTTGGCATGCTTGAACACATCCGAGCTGCGGTCAACGCCGGGGCCTTTGCCGTACCAGATGCCAAAAACGCCGTCGTATTTTTTACTCGCCGGGTACAAGTCCAGCTGCTGGGTACCCCAGACGGCGGTCGCCGCCAACTCTTCGTTGACACCGGGCTGAAATACGATTTGGTTGGCTTGCAGGTGTTGGCCTGCGGCCACCAAAGCCTGGTCGTAGACCCCCAATGGCGAGCCACGGTAGCCACTGATAAAACCCGCCGTGTTCAACCCGGTCAGCGCATCCCGCTGGCGCTGCAACAGCGGCAGGCGCACCAGCGCTTGCACACCACTCATGAAGGCGCGTCCGTGTTTCAGGGTGTATTTGTCGTCCAGTGTGGCCTGGGTCAAGGCGGGCGGGACAGGATTGGACAGCGGAGCTTGCATGACGACGGATCGGCCAGGTGGGAAGAGTCAAAGTTCAGCGTGGCAATCCCACAGTGTAGGCAAGCTTGATGGGATTTTGATCGCGTCGGAAAAAAGTAGCCTCAGTGAAATGGTTGCCGCCTTGCGCGGCGCCAAACGGTTGTCAGGTCTGGCGTAACGATGGGATCACCAGATCCATACGATTGCAGACATGGACAACAAACTGAAAATACGGTCGAAACGGGTTCTAGCGCTTTACTGTAAACAATAATAAGCTATATAAATATTAGCGTTGTGCAGCGGCCGCAGTTGGGGTGACTGGTCAGCGATTTCGAAACGCCGTTGCAGGACGCTCCAGCCAGAGCTGTGCAGCCGAGCGCGCAATCATCCGCGTCGTGCTGGACTGCGGATCAAATTGATCGACCAGCCGGATCTGACCACCACCATGCCCCCACACATAGGTGATATCGCAATACTCCATGCGGATTTCCGCACGGAAGAAACCACCGGCTCCGACATTCTCACGACTGCGCGAGAGCCTGATTTCCTGCAATTGCTGGTTGTCTGGGATCCGGGCAGTTCGATGGGCAATCACACGCTGGGCCAGGCCGAGGTTTTGGGCGGCGGTGTTACCCAGATTGGACATGACCTCTCCGACCCGGTCATGTTCGTCCATCATCGGACTTCTGACCTCGTCACGTACAACGATCCGGACATAGACCGGCCGCTCCACCATCTGCGGTGGTGCCACCGGTGCTGGCGGAGGTGGAGGCGGGGGCTCCGGACGATCCCAAACAGAGAGGATCACCGAACGCCAGCGCTCGTCATCATTTCCGTTGGGCAAGCGGGCAATGCGAGCCGCTTCCTCGCCCAGCGCCTCATTGAGCGCCACCTTGAACGACTTGTGCTCCCGCGCCCGCAGAAAGTGCACCACGGCGTCGGCACGGCGGCGCGACAGGCGAAGGTTGAAACCTGGATCACCGTTGCGACTTGCCAGACCGATCACCCGAAGGCTCCCGCCGCGATGAAGAAAGCCTAAGGCGTGCTGGGTCAGCCAGTGTTCGTGCTCAGGCTTTAGACGCGCCTGGGACAGGTCAAAATTGGAGAGCCGCGCACGAATCATCGACGGATTCTGCTCGAATACAAAGATATGCCCGGGTCCAGCCATCGGCACTCCTCACTCTAGATTGGTTTGGCCAAAGAATACGCAAACCGCGTTTTTATGAAAACGCGACGCCCTTGCCAATCGGGTAAACCCTAAGGTTTCTGTGCCGGTGGCACCGCCAGTTCAATAGCGCGAAAGCACCTTCTTTAAGGTCAGCGCCAGTTCTTCTGCCACAAACTTCGCCACGTAAGCATCGGCACCCACCTTGCGGACGTGCTCCTCGTTGGTGGTACCAGTCAACGACGAATGGATGACGACAGGAATGCCGCTCAAACGCGCATCCTGCTTGATGTTGCGGGTCAAGGTAAAGCCGTCCATCTCCGGCATTTCCAGATCGGTGAGCACCAGTGCCACTTTGTCACGGATGGTTTTGCCCTGGGACTCTGCTTCAGCCGCCATTGCCTTCAGGCGGTCCCAGGCTTCCTGCCCGCTCTTGGTCATGATGTAGGGCACTTCCATGGATTTCAGGCCCTGCTCGATCATCATGCGGGCCACTGCCGAGTCATCCGCCGCCAGCACCACCGTGCCTGGTGGCAGGCGCAGTTTGCTTTCGGTCTCGATTTCCAGTTGATGCTGCTCAGGGAATACATCCCTCAGAATCTGCTCGACGTCCAGCACCTGGGCCAGGCGTGTATTTTCTGCGGCACCATCAAGACGCGCGATGCTGGTGACCAGACCGCCGCCTCGGCCTTCAGCGGAGAGCACATGTTTCCACTCCAGGCGGACAATTTCATTCACTTCTTCCACCGCGAACGCCTGCGTGGTACGGGCGAACTCGGTCACCAGCAGGATGCCCAGCCCCTTGGTGGGGTTGGTACCCACTATCTGCGGCAGGTTGATCACCGAGATCATTTGCCCGCGGATATTGGCCACCCCCATCACGGAGGGGGGCGAGTTGACCATGGCAGTGATCTCGGGCATCACCAGAATTTCACGTACCTTGAACACATTGATGCCAAACATCTCGCGCCGATCAGTCCCTGGTGCCTCACCAAGGCGAAAAAGTAACAGCTCAAACATGCTGTTGCCAGCCAGGTTGGTTCGCTCGTCAATATCGCGCATGGTCGAATTTTTCATGGCACTTTCTCGCTAAATGGCAAACATCTATTTTGCTACCGTGAATGGTAACTTCATCCGGGCGTCTTGGGCCACAGAACCCACAGCTGAAGCGACTGTTTCATGCGCCCTGCCAGTTCACCCGCCTGCGCGCCCCAGCCAGCAAAATAGTCTGCCCGCACTGCCCCGGTGATGGCGCTGCCGGTGTCCTGCGCCACCACCAGCCGTTGCAAGAGGGTCGTTCCGGGTGAAAACAACCACACCGGCGTGCCATAGGGAATGCTTTGAGGGTCGACAGCAATCGACCGCCCTGGAGTTAGCGGCACACCTTGTGCGCCGCGCGGGCCAAAAGCCGCGTCAAAGTCACTTAAAGGCTCTTCCTTGAAAAAAACCACACGCGGGTTCTGCCAGAGCAACTCGTTGCGGCGCTGCGGGTTCTGTTGTATCCAGGCACGAATGCCCGGCCAGGAGGCGTCACGTATCTCGCCCTGGTCCAGCAGCCAGCGACCGACACTCTGATAGGTGTGCCCGTTGTGCCCGGCGTACGCAAGCCGCACCAACCGCTGGCGGCCATCGGGCTCGGTCACACGGACCCGCCCGGAACCCTGGATTTGCACGACGAGCGCCTGTATAGGATCGGCGAGGTAAACAATTTCACGCCCTCTCATGACCGCCAGGGCCTCTGGAAGAGTGTCAATGTCGCGTCGGGAATACCATGAAGAACCCGGGTTGAGGCCACGCGGCAACTGGTAGAGCGGCACGGTGAAGGTGTCGTCGGGCAAACGCCTTGCCTCATACTCCGGCTCAAAATAGGCAGTTAACAAACCGTCTGAGCGGGCATCAAGCAGCGCTTCGACACGATAGGGTTGCAGACGGTCGACCAGCCAGGCGCGCTGGTGTGTTTCGTCCGCAATGCTCAGGCGACGAATCTCCGGGCACAAGGATACAAAGGCCGGAGCTGGCCGTTCACAGCTTTTGAGCAGTGCATTCCAGGCTTCAAACAAGGCATCGTCGGCAAACCCCGGCAGATCCGCCCATGACGCCGCAACCCACCGGCTTTTCGCCCGAATCAGGCTTGTTGGCTCCGCCCTTGGCGGCACCACCGGCAACGGCGACACAGAACTTGGGCCATCTATCGTCGAGACTGCTGGTAAATCGGGCGAATGAACCGGCACGCTGCTGCACGAGGCCAAAGCGAACAACAGCAAGAGCACGCATCGGCCGAGCAAGCGGCAATGGATGGCTAGGCTCATAACACCCGGTGTTGCAGGGCAGGCAGGCGGCTGCGACAGGCACTCAACTGTGCAAACTCAAGCTCGGCCATCACCACACCGGCGTCTTGAGTGCGCTTGTCCAGCACCTTGCCCCACGGATCCACCAGCATCGCATGCCCCCAGGTGCGACGCAAGTTGCCATGCAGGCCGCCTTGCGCAGCAGCAGCAACAAAGGCCAGATTTTCAATGGCTCGGGCACACAACAGGACCTCCCAGTGGTCCTGGCCAGTGGTGTAAGTGAAGGCGCTTGGCACCAACAGGAGGTGGGCACCCATCGCGGCATACCGACGGTACAACTCGGGGAACCGCAAGTCATAACACACACTCAGGCCAATGCGCCAAGTGTTGCCATCGCGCGAGGCCAGATCAAAACAGACAGGCGTACTGCCCGCTGCCAGCACCTCCGATTCGTCGTAACGTTCACGCCCATTGTCAAAGCGAAACAGATGAATCTTGTCGTAGCGCGCCACACACTCGCCCAGCGGCGAGTAAACCAGGGTGCTGTTATAGACCTTGGCCGCAGTGGCCCCCGGGTTGGCAAGCCCAGCGCCCATGGGAATGGTGCCACCAACCAGCCAAAGATGGTTCCGTTTGGCCGTATCAGACAAAAATTGTTGCAAACGTCCTTGGCCCGGGGTCTCCTGAATGTCCAGTTTGTCGCCATCGCGCTGACCCATCAGGCAAAAGTACTCCGGCAACACCGCCAGCTCAGCCCCGTGAGCGGCTGCTTGTGCAAGCAGCTCACCCGCTTGCTGCATATTGGCCGATACATCCGTATCAGAAACCATCTGGATCGCGGCAACTTTCAAGGGTAACTCTCCTTCTGTTTGGCGGGGGTGTGCAGGACCTGTCGCACCTGAGGGTCGGCCCAGGGGCCATCCACATGGAACTCCTGCGTGGCCGACTCGATCAACGGTCGTTGCAAAAACAACTGTGCAAGAAAGGACCCAAGTCCGACTGCCGGGTTGATGACGGTGGCAATCAGTGAGGCGGTACCCGCGTTGAGCTCAGGGACAACGATGACTTTCAGATCCTGGGTTTCTTTGGCAATGTCGGCGCTGCCTTCCATCAGGACGGCAGCGTTGACGCCTTTCATTTGCAGATTGTTGGTGTTTGCGAGACCTTTGTCGACGGTGATGTCCCCTCGCAGAAAATCAAACGCAAATCCCTTGCTGAAGACATCACGAAAATCCAGTGTCAGCCTTCTTGGCAGGGCCTGCAGACTCAGCACGCCCAGCAGCTTGGCAATACCAGGGTCAGCCTGTAAAAACTGTCCGGCCTGTACATTCACCGCAAAACCACCCTGCAAAGTGGGATAGTCAATTTTCAGCGGCGAGCCCAGCCAGGCAATATGTCCCTCCATCACACCACTGGCCTGGCGCACCACGTCCTTCATGCCAAAACGTGCCAGCAAGCCGCCACCATCGGCGATATCGAGCTTGAAATGAAGGGCCGTGCGGCGCAGGGGTAAGGCGCCATCGTACTTGCGCTGGCCAAACTCGCTGGCATTGAGTCGGACCCAGTTACCGCTGGCCAGCAGGCTGGCTTCCGGCACCGTCAGCTTGAGTTTGTTCAACCGCCATTCGGGTGTTTGCGCGCCCGGCAATAGACGATTGATGGCGTCGACCTCCAGGCGACCGAGTCGTTTCCCGCGCAATTCAAAGTCATCGACGATCACGTCTAGCGCCGGCACGCTGGCAGGTTGTGCGTCCAGAAGGGCCTCAACCTCGTTGGCCACGCTTGGAGCCACCGTCAAACGCGCCAGACGCGCATAGACACGTCCGTCCGCGCTATGAGTGGTGGCCGGTTGACGGTACTCAATGTAGCCATCGAGCTGATTTGCAACAACATTGACACGCCACAAAGTGCCATCACGGCCAGCCCCGAGGACTACCTGGTTGTACTGTCGCGCGCCATAAGTCAGCTGATCCGCTTGCACCGCCAGGTTATTGGGCAGCAACGCCAAGCCCAAACTGCTGGCCAACGGAACACCAGAACCAGTGGTTGGTATGGCATCGAGTTGATCCAGTACATCTGCCCAGGCATCGACATCAAGCTGCGGCACATGCAGGTTCGCGTTGATGCCTTGCGGTGGCAACACCACCGAGTCCAGGGTGTCTGCGCCAACCCCAATCGCGCCACGCAGGTTCACCGGCTGCGCGCCCGACACGTCGCGGTCAAGGACCAGGTGCATCAAGCGTCCCAGTGTCAGTGTCAGGCGGTCCTGCACCACCAAATTGGGGGGAGCAGTGGGTAGACTCGCCAATATCGCGGTCTGGTAACGCAGTGGCAAAAGGCTTTGTGCGTCCTTGTTGAAGGGTGGTGGCAGTCGGGCGCTCAGGCCCTGCAGATTGCTGCTCACCAACAGCTCCAGAACATCGCGCCGCAAGCCCAAAACGGCTGTGTATTGGGCACTGCCGCCCAAACGGGTTGCCAGCCTGGCAACAAACCCCATTTCCACCGCCTGCTGCAGACCCTCCGCGGTTGCAGTTCCGGTGGCTCGGATGACCTTCGGATGACTACTATCCGGGTTGACGAACTCCAGCCCGCCATCAAGGCGGACTTCACCACCCAGCATCCGCGCTTGAATATCGGCCAGAGAGAATCCGGTGTGACTGAAGTTCACGCTACCTCGGGCTCGACTGATTTTGGGGGACTCAGGGTTGATCTGCACATCGTTTCCTGCCAGCACGACACTTCCTTGCACGCTGGACTGCCGGATGTTGGCGATTGGCAATGCCAGCCGAAAGTTGTAATCGGCCTGGCCATTCACAACGGCCTGCTTCAGGACCTGACCCGTCAGGTCTGCCAGCGGGCTTTGGTTGACGAGCGTCAATGCCACCGCGAGTGGCGCTTTGAGTTCTGCATTCACTCGAACTTCGGCATTGAGCAAGTCTGCGATCAGCGCGTCGGCACGGATCACCTGAACCGACTTGCCCTCACCCAACCAGCCTCGGGCATTGTTGACACTAAGTTGTGTCCGATCAATCACCAGTTCTCCACTGAGGCCGTGTAACACTGGCCATGGCCGGTCGTTTTTTTCCTGTAGCGAAGGTGGCACGTACAACAGCCGAGCGTCTTCTACATCGGCACTGATCCTAAAAGTTCCCTTTTTGGGGTCAGTGGCAGGCATGTCGTAAATATCGCCCTTCACAACAAAGCGGACCTTGCTGGCGGTGCCCGCCTGCACTGCATCACGCACATAGCTGCGAGCCTGGGCATCAATCACCAGAGGCAGGTACCTGTGCACCTGGCGGCCATCGGCCCGATCCAGCGTCGCCTGAAGGTCGAGTATTCCAGGGAAGCGGCTGCGGGACGGCGACTTCCTGGGGTCACTGGTCTGCCACTTGATGGTGGCTTGCCCTTGTGTATCGGCATTGGCAAATTTCAAATCGTTCATTTGCACCGCAATTTGGTCGCCAGTCACCTGCCACCGGGCATCGGCGGTGAGCTGATCAACACCGATCAGGCCCTGCTCAAAAAAAGTCGGTACATCCACGCCGCCGGACTGCATGGCGATGCGTGCAGATCCTCCTTTTTGATCCAGTTCAAAATCCACATCAAGCCCTTGCACACCGGGTGCATCGCCGGTCGCCGCAAGGACCAAGCCGGTCAACTGACCTTTGGCGGCATACTGTCGACTGTTCGCACCGGCATCAATCCAGTTGGCAGCAAAGGCAGTGACCTGCCCTTTGGGTGCGAGCTGTGCCAGTTTCGAGCGTAGTTTTTCGTCCAGTGGCAGGCTGTCGGCGAGACCGGTCAAAACCGCCAGGTCCAAATGGTCAGCCGTTAGCTCGGTTCGGGCCGGTGTGCGATCTCCATCAGGTTGATATACCACCCCAAAATTGCTTTGCTGCCATTGCAGGCCGTCCCGGGTTTGAAATGCCAAAGACTGTGCAGCCAGCTCAAAACCCTTAGCCAGATTCTTTGTGCGAATTCGCCCAGTCAGCTGACTCAAGTCGATCTCGGGCAGCTTCGGGCCTAGCGCCACGGCAAGTTCTGTCATGGCCAAGTCAACGGTCGCACTACTGACCTGGCCCTGGTTGACGTCAAGCCAGGTGCGCATGGCACCGCGCCCCTGGCGCAAATCGACACCCATGGGCAGGTAATGCTGCAGTTGCGATGCGTCAATTTGTGGGAAGTCGGCAAACACTTGCCCCTGCCATCGCTGCCAATGACCATTGCGCCGGGTCAGTAGCTCTTGCAGGAATCGCGCTTGAATTTGAAATCTTGCGCCCCAATCGTCCGGCGGCGTTGCATCCAGGCGAATGTCATGGTGTCGACCCACATTGCGTGAAACGAAATCAACCTGGCTCAAAACCAGCGGTGCCAGTGCACGCTGCTCATCAATCCAGCGCAAGCTGCCGCCGCGGATGACAAATTCGACTTGCGAAAAGAACCAGTCCTGTGCGCCAGTGTCGGAGCCTTGTGCACCGGAAACATCAAGCCCTGCGACATGCAGGCGTCCATCACTGCCACGCCTGACATCCAGTGCCGGCTGATCGATGTAGATCTGCTCAAAACCTCGCCGCCACAGCGAACGCGGCGAAACGGTGACCAGCACCCGAGCCAGGCTTAGCGCAACGCGCCCCTGATCGTCAATCAATGTGACGTCGCTCAACACAAACGATGGCATCAACCCATTGGAGTGCGCGGTGATTGCACCCAAACGCACAGGTACCCCTAATGCCTTCGTGGCGCGCGCCTCCAGCTGCGGGCGAAACTCTCCGATTCGCGGCACAATCACCCAATGGACCGCACTCCAGATCACACCGAACAAAAGCCAAGCGGATAGCAGCGCCCATAACAACACACGGGTCACGCCAGACCAGGTTTTCAGTAATTTGGAAGAGATTGGCGACACACCGTTAAAGAAGAATTTGTAGACAAGAATTATGACCCGCCCCTGTCTGGCTCAGCATTCCCGCTTTGCTCAACGCATCCGCCGCCGTTTCGACGCCGAATTGTCTCTGTTGCCAACTGGCACACCCGGCCCTGAGCACATACACGCTGTGTATGACGCACTCAAAAGCAAGGGTCAGGACTGCGGCAGCGCCTTGCGTGTGACACGCGCATTGGTGCTTGAGCGCCTATTGAGCCTCGATTGTGACGCCCAGGCTCCCATGACCGAGATCACATCGGCCATGACCCATCTGGCCGAATTTGCACTCAACCGGGCACTCGATGAGGTACTGAGCACGCTTGACCATGCCCATGGTGCGCCAATGACGCTACAGGGTCAGCGGGCCCAATTGTGGGTCATTGGTATGGGCAAGCTCGGCGCGCGGGAACTCAATGTATCAAGCGACATTGACCTCATTTATGTCTATGATGAAGACGGAGATAGTGCAGGTGATTCGCAGGGCCGAGGGCGGCTGAGTAATCAGGAATATTTCGCCAAGGCGGTGCGCGGCATTTATGCACTGGTAGGTGACACGACTGAGCACGGCTTTGTCTTCAGGGTGGACCTCGCCTTGAGGCCCAATGGAAATTCCGGTCCGGTGGCGATTTCGCTGGACGCCCTGGAAGAGTATCTTCATGTCCAGGGCCGTGAATGGGAGCGGTTTGCCTGGCTCAAGAGCCGGGTCGTTGCCCCGCTTGCCTGTGTCGCCGACGGCAGCGCGCGTGCTTTGGCCAAGGTAGTCATGCCTTTTGTATTCAGGCGTTATCTGGACTACAGCGTTTTCGACTCGTTGCGCTTGTTGCATCGTCAGATACGTGACCATGCCGCCAAGCGAAGTGCGGGCCGACCCGAACGGGCCAACGACGTCAAGCTCTCGCGCGGCGGAATCCGCGAGATCGAGTTCATCGTGCAATTGTTGCAAGTGGTTCGTGGCGGACAGTTCCCTGAATTGCGCACCCGGGCCACACTCAATGCATTGCCACGTCTGGTCAAAGCCGGGCTGATGCAATCAGTCACCGCGCAGGCACTGGCCCAAGCTTACATATTTTTGCGCCAGGTTGAGCATCGCATCCAGTACCTGGATGATCAGCAAACCCATGTTTTGCCGACCCAGGACCAAGACCTCAGCTGGATTGCGGCCACCTTGAACATTGATTCTGTGCCCCATTTACTCAACCAGCTGGACGCCCACCGGGAGCTGGTTGCGCAGGAATTTGACAAGTTGCTTGGGGGTGCAGAGCCAGAATGCAAAGGCTGCCAGGGAAACAAAGCGCCGACCGCCACAGTGATTGATGACCTGCTGCCTCAGCTTGGTGATCTTTACAGGCAGCGCCTGGAGTCCTGGCGTGAGCACCCGCGTGTATTGGCATTGCGCGACGAGGCACGTGCTCGCCTGATGCGTTTATTGACGCGCACTGCGCAATGGGTGCGGGAAGACCGGGTGACTGAGGCGGCGGCCGTGGGTCTGGTTGACTGGATGGAGCCACTGCTGCGGCGTGAAAGTTATCTGGCACTTCTGTTGGAGCGCCCCAACGTACATGAGCGTCTGTTGCGTTTGCTTGGGGCAGCACGTTGGCCAGCGCGCTACTTGCTGCTCCACCCGGGTGTCATTGATGAACTTGCGGCTTACAACATGTTGCAGGAGAGATTTGACGCCGACGCCTTTGTCAATGAACTCGAGTACCGGCGCGCCGCGCTTCAAAACGCTGGCGAAGACGACGATGAGGCACTGCTGAACCTGCTGCGCCGGGCGCATCATGCCGAAGTTTTTCGCACCCTTGCCCGCGACATAGAAGGTGCTTTGACGGTTGAACAGGTGGCCGACGATCTCAGTGCGCTTGCTGACACCGTGCTCGGTGTCACCACCCGCTGGTGCTGGCAACGGTTAAAAAAGGCGCATCGCGACCAGCCGCGGTTCTGCATCATCGCCTATGGCAAACTGGGCGGCAAGGAACTGGGCTACGGTAGCGACCTGGATCTGGTTTTTGTCTTTGATGATGACGACGATCGCGCACCTGAAGTTTATGCCACCCTGGTGCGCAAGCTGATCAACTGGCTGACCGTCAAGACCGGTGACGGTGATCTCTATGAAATTGATACCGCGTTGCGTCCCAATGGCAACGCGGGTCTGCTGATCACCAGTTTTAATGCCTACGCCGACTATCAGCAGCAACGTGGCTCGAACGCCGCATGGACCTGGGAACATCAGGCGATGACGCGGGCGCGCTGTGTCCTCGGTGATGCCGACCTGCGCGAACGTTTCGACGGCGTACGTACTGCCGTGATCACCGCCGAGCGTCAAACCGAAGCGTTGAGCGACGAAATCAGTGCCATGCGTGATCGGGTGGGGCAGTCCCACCCGGATCGCCCCGGGGTGTTCGACATCAAGTACAGCCATGGCGGCATGATGGACGCTGAGTTTGTGATGCAGTTCCTAGTACTCTCTAAGTCGAGAAGCTATCCTGAGCTGCTTGCCAATGCGGGCAACATCGCCCTTCTGGAACGCGCAGAAACACTGGGTCTGCTCCCCCACGGGGTTGGCCATGCAGCGGCCACGGCCTATCGCACCATGCGACAACTTCAACATCACGCACGTCTGGACGAGGTACCTGCCGAGGTATGCTTTGCAGACCTGACAGCAGAGCGCAATGCAGTACTGACACTTTGGGACAGTGTGTTCACCTCGGACCTTAACCCTAGATAAAAAATGCGTCTTACTACCCCACACACACTTCTACTCCTCGTCTTTGCCTTTATTGTGAGTGCGTGCTCCGAAAAAGCCAAAGATACCCATCCACAACAGCTTGTCAGCAAACGCCAGGCTATTTTCAAGGAAATGACCAAGGCGCTGGAGCCGATGGGACTGGTCGCACGCGAACGCCAGGATTACGCCAAGGGTGAATTCCAGGCCCAGGCGCTTGCACTCGAAGAATTGTCGCGTCAACCTTGGGTTTACTTTTCTGCCGACGGCAACTACCCGCCGACACGAGCCAAGGGATCCGTCTGGCAGCTGCCTGCTGAGTTCAAGTCAGCACAGGACAGCTACTTGACTGTGGTGGACCAGTTGGTCAAGGTCTCAGGTAGCGGCGACTTGCCAGCCATCCGCAGTGCGGTTGATGCTGTGGAGAAAAGCTGCAAAAGCTGCCACACGACTTTCCGCAACGAACGCTGAAACCAGCTCAAGCCCTCACGGCTGCGGGTTGTCCGAAAACAGGACCACCCGGTTTCGTCCTGCCTGTTTGGCCAGGTACATGGCCTGATCGGCATGACTGGCCAACACAATGTCGTCACTCCCGTGGTCGGGAAAAATCGCGATGCCGATCGAACAGGAAATTTGCAAGTTCTTGCCCTCGATCTCAAAAATCCGCGCCAATGCTTCACGGATTTTTTCCGCTACGCCCGAAGCCATCTGGCCCGCATCGTCGGTGACGCTGCGCAGCAGAAGAACAAACTCATCGCCACCGATTCGCGCCACCGTGTCGGACTCTCGCACACAAGACAATATCCGCTTCGCCACAACTTTCAGCAACTCATCACCGATGGCATGGCCGTAGTCGTCGTTCACTGGCTTGAAATGATCGAGATCCAGAAACAGCAGCGCCAGATGGGTCTGATCTCGACGCGCCGCGGTTAACGCCTGCTGCAGTCGGTCGGAAAACAAAGCCCGGTTGGCCAGTCCGGTCAGGCTGTCGTGCTGCGCCATGTGCTGCAGTCGTGCCTGACTTTGCTGCAGCGCTGCGGTACGCTCCGCCACACGTGCCTCGAGTTCGCTACGCGCGGTCCAGACGCTTTGAGCCATGCCCGCAAACAATTGCATCAGGTGACCAATCTCGTCTTTGCCGCCTTTGGGTAAATCTTTGGGAGAAAATTTGTCGCTTTGAACTTGCTCAATGGCGCGAGCCAGGCGATTGATGGGTTGCAGCACGACTCTTCCAAGAAGTACATTAAAGGCAATCAACGCGGCTAACAAAGACAACACAAATACCAGCAACATGCCGACAAAATTCTGCATCGGCAGCAAGGTATTCACATCCAGCAAGGTGACCTCATACCAGTCGATTTCGGGCAAGTAGGCCAATCCCACCAGATATGGCTGACCGTGCATCTGCACCATACGGCTCACGGTCTTGGTGGGCTGCTGCTCAATTTCTTTCATCGCTGCAAGTACCGACTGGCGGTCTTGGTCACTCTCAAACAACATGTCCAGCGTCTTGTGGTTGCCCGCTGACTTGGTGATGCTGGCGAAGTCGATCAGCTTTTCGTCGCGATAGACCTGAATGGCACCCACATGGTCAACAAACAGGCTGGTGATGCCGGGCTGACTGTTTTCAACGACCTCGCGGATAAATGCGGACAGGTCCAAGCCGGTACCGGCCACACCCAGAATGTCATTGCCATCACGGATCAACACGTCAATCCATAGTTTGGTCACGCCAAGCGGCAGGTCGGGATTGACATTGATATGCATGTCGCGGTTCTGGGCGATGATGTCGTAGAACCAGCGGTCAGCCGATTTTTTTGTGTCCAGGGTGTAGCGCAAAGGCGCCGCTGCGTATTCGTTCTTGGCGTTATTGTGGTAGTAGCTGCCACTGGGGTGCAGTCCGACAAAATAACTCTTGTCGGCAAAGTTCACCCTGAAACTCTCAAGTTCGATCAGCGCACGGCGAGTCAGGTCGGCATCCTCAGGCTGACGCGCCCAGGCTTTGATCAAGGGCGAGTTGGCGAGTTGCCGCGATAGCGCAATTTCGCGCATGATCGGTTGCATCATGCGCACCTTGTCGTAGAGCACCTGTTTCTCGGCGTAGCGCATGGCCCATTGCGACACGATCCCCACCGCCTGCTCACGCGCCACCCACCAGGCCAACACCCCAGTGGCAATGGTCAGCAACGCACTCAGCAACAAAATTCGAGTTTTCAGCTTCATGTTCCACCTCTCTGGCAACGCCGCCCCAGGCTTTCAGGCTTTCAGCCTCTCACCCAATTGTGCGCGAACCTGAGTGTGGTTGAAATATTCAAACTATTTGAATTCATTCGTCAACCATGTTGAACTTGTTTGTACTCAACACTCCCTAGACTTCCTCCAGTCGGAACAGGTTTATGCCTGATTCATTGTTAACTGGAGTTTGTTTTGACCGCCTCATTGATTGAACCTTCAGCCATGCAGGCACGCTATAACTCGCTGGCGATCGCGCTGCACTGGGTGCTGGCCATCACCATCACAGGACTATTCGTTCTGGGCGTCTACATGCATGAGTTGCCGTTCTCGCCTTGGCGGTTGAAACTCTACAACTGGCATAAGTGGGCAGGCATCAGTGTGTTGGTGCTCTCAACCCTGCGACTGGTCTGGCGTCTGATTCATCGTCCTCCGCCACTGCCTGAAGCCATCGCCCGGGCCATGCCACGCTGGCAAACCAGGGCACACCGTGCAACGCATCACTTGATGTACGGGTTGTTTTTTGCCGTGCCGCTTTTCGGTTGGGCCTACAGCTCGGCCACGGGCTTTCCGATCGTCTGGTTCGGACTATGGCCTTTGCCCGACTTTTTTCCTGCAGACAAGGTGCTGGCTGAACTGATTGAACCACTGCATCAATGGTCGGCCCTGGCGCTGATGGGACTGGCCGTGGTACATGTGGCCGCAGCACTCAAGCACCAGTGGGTAGACCGCGACGGCCTGTTGCAGCGCATGCTGCCAGAACGCCACTGAGACCTCGACGTCAATGTATCCATCCTGATCCTAACCAGGCCAACTTCACCATGTCTACCCGATTCCTACAACAAACCCTTCTTGCCAGCTTATTGGTGGGACTGAGCCTGGGCGCGTGCGCACAACAAAAGCTGCTGCCAGCACAAAGTGAACTCGGCTTCACCGCCCGTCAGATGGGAGTTCCTGTGACCGGACACTTTCGCAGGTTTGATGCAACCATCAGTTTCGACAACAGCAAGCTGAAATCCAGCAAAGTTGATTTGACGATCGACATGGCCAGCGCCACTCTGGGTAGTGCCGAAATGGATCACGAGTTACCCAAAACACCTTGGTTCAACGTACCCAGGTTTCCCCAAGCCCGATTCAGTTCCACAAGCATTCGATCCCTGGGCGCAGGCAAGTTCGAGATGGACGGCCAGCTCAACATCAAGGGCCAGACACAAAACGTGCGGGTGCCGCTGAGCATGACCCAATTCGGCGCGGTCACCGTGGCCGCCGGTGTTTTGCCCATCAAGCGACTGTCGTTCAAGATCGGCGACGGCGAATGGGCCGACACCTCCATGGTGGCCGACGACGTGCGAGTGCCTTTTAAGTTTTCCCTCTCCGGTGTCGCCAAACTTTGACGGCACAGCGGTACCTTTTCCATTGACTTTTCAACCTTCTGGAGCTTTTATGCGTTCAACCCTTTTGCCTCTTGCCACCGCCGTCCTGCTGGCAAATGCTGCGTCAGTACAAGCCGCAGCCTATGCCATCGACCCAACTCACACCTTTGTTACCTTCGAGATCAGTCATTTCGGCACCACGACCAACCGTGGCCGTTTTGACAAAAAGGAAGGCAGCGTGGAGTTCGACCGTAGCGCCAAGTCCGGCAAAGTCACGCTGGCTGTAGACACCACCTCGATTAATACGGGCACCCCCGCATTTAACAGACACCTGCAAAGCGCCGACCTGTTCGACGCCGAGAAACACCCGACCATGAAGTTTGTGGCGGATCAGTTCAAGTTCAGTGGCGACAAAGTGGCCGAGGTGAATGGTGCACTAACCCTGTTGGGCAAAACACATCCACTCACACTCAAAGCTCTGAACTTCAATTGTTACGACAGCCCCATGCTCAAGCGTGAAGTTTGTGGCGGCGACTTTGAAGCCAGCCTGGACCGGACACAGTACGGCATGAACTATGGCATCGACTGGGGTTTCCCAAAGAATGTCCGACTGGTGATTCAGGTGGAGGCGGTCAAACAATAGGCTCTCTGCATTTTCACGAACGTTTTCAGGCTCCAGCCCATATTTAACAACAATTCATTGCTATATTATTAATACTATCCTGCTGGTTCAGCGTGGCATCATCAGCTGATGCTGTCCAAGCAGGATACGTAAGCGGTATTGATCATTGTCGATCTGCTGCAGTTGACGTCGCAGACGCCGGCGTTCGTCGTCACTGTTGGCCTTGTTGAGCAACTTTTGCAGGCGATCAATTTCGCGCGAGTTGTCCTGGATTTGCTGGTTGGTCCGGTAGACCTGCAAGCCCGCGTTGAGATAGCGAGAAAACTCGGACTCACCTGCCTGACCCACGCAGACTTGCGACTTGCTTTCCTGCCCTTCGGTGCCGGCGCGCCACCCGTTGGTGGCGGTGCAGTAGCGTTGGATGCCGGTATCCCAGCCCTGCCGGTAGGCGCGTGAGTCCGGACGCACGCCGATCTTGCCGCAGTCCTCGGTGTAGGCAGCAAGTCGTTGCTCGGCAACCCCGGCTGCCCCGTCCTTAAAACCCACCCGACCCCAATCGGCAGCCCGACATTCCGACTCCGACATTGACTCACAGCCGCCAAGCAGGGCCGCAAGAAGCACCAGCGCAATTGATCTGAACATATGACCGCGTCTCCGATAAATTCTATTCAACACGCTGTGACGGCTGTTGAGCTGGCAAAGGCAGTTCACACACGGCATGCGCAAAAACTTCCACCTGCGCCCAGTCAGTGAACTCAATCACCGCCTTCGGGTCGGTCGGGCCGTGCGTCATCAACATGATGAGTCGGATCATCTGGCGGTCAAACCAGTTGTAGCTCGGGTAGTTGAGCTTGCCGGCGAAAACCTCCACAAGTTGGGGTTTCCAGCTAATTTGCCGTAAAAACTTTTTAAGGTAAGGGTTGGTGTCGGGGCGGTTTTTATTGGGTTTGCGCGCCACGATGTTGACACTAAAAAAAGCGCTGGGTCGGCTCTGCAGAAAACCCTGGCTTTTCGCAATGAAATGCGCGACTTCTGGTTGATGATGGCCGTAGCGGATACTCGCGCCAATCACGATGCGCTCAAACTTGTTGAGGTTGAGTGCAGACGCCTGGTTGAGCGGCACCAGCGTCACACGCTGCCCCAATGCCGTCATGACAAACTTCAGCCGCTCGCAAATATGCAGCGTGTGACCGTCGGTGGTGGAATATGCCAGCAGCAGATGATGCGCCATAAGACCACTTTGCGGCACTTTGCACCTCACCCACGAGGTGCAACGCGCCGACTGGGTTCAGTCGTCGCCAAGATTGTCAGGTTTGAACGCAGCGGCCAGCTTGGCCTGGGTATCGGCGCTGACCTGAGCGTAGTGTGAAAACGCCAGACTGTACGAACCCTGACCGCCAGTGAGCGATTTGAGTCGGCTTTGATAGTCGCCCAACTCGGCCAACGGCATCTGGCCACTGATGGCTACGGTACCGGCCGGCCGCGGCTGGGTGCCGGTAATGTGGCCACGTTTGCTGGCCAGGTCACCGGTGAGGTCACCAATGGCGGACTCGGGAGCCACCACCTCGATGTTGACCACAGGTTCCAGCACGATGGGGTTGGCTGCCAACACGGCCTGCAAGGTCGCTTTGCGTGCGGCAGCGACAAAGGCCACCTCTTTGCCGTCGACGGCGTGGGTCTTGCCGTCGTGAACGATCACACGCAGGTCGTGCAGCGGAAAGCCACCCACCGCGCCATCGGCCAGCGCCTGTTGCACGCCCTTTTCAACGGCTGCCATGAACACGCCCGGGATGGCACCGCCTTTGACGATATCGACAAACTCAAAGCCCGCACCCCGCGCCAAGGGCTCCACCCGCAACATCACCTCGCCAAACTGGCCAGCACCGCCACTTTGTTTCTTGTGGCGGCAATGGCCCTCAGCCTTGCCCAGAATGGTTTCGCGATATGCGATCTGCGGCACACTGGTGTCGAGCTCAAGCTTGAACTGCTGCTGCATGCGCAGCATTTTGGAGCGCAGATGCATGTCGCCCAGACCACGGATGATGGTTTCGTTGGTGCCGGGGTGGCGCTCCACGGTGAAACAGGGGTCTTCAAGTTCAAGCTTGTGCAAAATCTCGAACAAGCGCTGCTCGTCACCTTTGCGCTTGGTCTGCACTGCCAAACCCTGCATGGGCTGCGGGAAAACCAATGGCTTGAGGTGAATATCGTCCTCGTCATGTGAGTCGTGTAAAACGCAGTCAAAGTCAATCTCGTCGACTTTGGCCACGGCACCAATGTCGCCTGGCACCAAGGCAGGCACCTCCACATACTCCTTGCCCTGCAGGCGATACAAATGCGCCACCTTGAATGGCCGCTTGGCCGATCCAGCAAACAGTTGCTGTTCCTTGCGCACAGTGCCCTGGTGCACACGGAAAACCCCCACTTTTCCGATGAACGGATCAACAACAATCTTGAACACGTGGGCCAACACATGCAGCGCATCGTCAGGCTGCGCGGTAAACGCCTGCGGCTGTGCGCCTAATTCACCCTTGTAAAACGGTGGGGGGTTGCCCTCAGCCGGGTTAGGTGCCAGTTTGGCAAGGGCGTCGAGCAGTTGCGGCACACCCGCCCCAGTTTTTCCTGAAACGAACAAAATCGGGATCAAATGGCCAGCACGCAGCGCTTTTTCAAACGGCGCATGCAACTCCTGAAGTGTCGGATCTGCACCATCTTCGAGGTAACGCGCCATCAAATCGTCGTCTTCTTCGACCAGTTGATCGATCAGAGCACGATGCGCTGCCGCCACCGACGCAAAGTCACTTTCACCATCGTCATGCCCCAGCAGTTCAACCACATCCTGACCGTGCTGGGTGGGCAAATCAAGCAACAGGCACTGTTTGCCAAAACGTTCACGAATCTGGTCAACCAGAGCGCTCAAATCAATATTCTCAGCGTCGATCTTGTTAACGACAATCATGCGGCACAAGCCACGTTCACCCGCCAGATCAAACATGCGCTCGGCTGTCAGCTCGATCCCGGTCTGGGCACTGATGACAATCAAGGCCGTGTCAACCGCCGCCAAAGCACCAATGGTCTGGCCAGCAAAATCAGGGTAGCCAGGGGTGTCGATGAGGTGAATGAGGGTGTCCGCGCTGGTCAGGCTGACCAGTGAGGACTGCAACGAGAAGCCCAACTGCTTTTCAACCGGGTCAAAGTCACACACGGTGTTGCCTTTTTCCACCGCACCTCGGCTGGCAATGGCCCCGGTGGCCGCCAAAAGGCTCTCGACCAAGGTGGTTTTGCCAACAGCCCCATGCCCAACCAGGGCCACAGCGCGGATTTTTTCGGACAGATTCAGGCTCATACAAGTCTCTTTTTTGGTGTTGCAATGGGTAGCAAGTTTACGCCTGTGGCAAAGCCGCTTTGGCAGGGGCAACCGTCGAAAACGCGTCGGCCTTTGCTGCAGATCAACCCAAGGTGAATTCGTGCCTTCAGGTCAACATGGGCACTGCCATCATGTGCCTGGCCCTAAGCGTCAGAGACAATGATGCCCAAGCGATCATCCACGACATGTCTCCAGAGTTCATCATCCTGTTGCCACTGACCTTTATAGCGGCCGTGCTCAACGCCGCTGTGGGTGGCGGCGGCCTGGTGCTCATTCCGGGCATGCTGACCTTGTACCCCGGTGTGACACCGGCCAGTCTCCTGGCCACTGAAAAGTGTGCGTCTGCGGTCGGGCAGGCCACCGCCGCTCAACAATATGCCCGGCGCATGGCGCTGCCCTGGCGATTGGTACTGCTCACAGCGGCGATGGCGTTTGCGGGAGCACACCTTGGAGCACGGGTCATCGCTGTTTTGCCGGGCCACTGGATCAAGCCTTTTGTGGTGGTGCTGCTGGTGGTGATGTTGTTGTACACCTGGTTTCGCCCCGAGTTTGGCGCCCGGGATACGCAACAGCCAATCAGCCGACGCGACTTGGCGCGCGGCTTGGGGCTGGGCACGGCCATCGGCTTTTACGAAGGTTTTTTTGGGCCGGGTGCAGGCAGCTTCCTGATTTTTTTGTTCGTGCGAGTATTCCACTTTGACTTCATGCGGGCCACCGCCTGCGCCAAGGTGGTCAACATGGCGTCCAACCTGGGTGCATTGGCCTATTTCATCCCCGCCGGTTTTGTGCACCCGGAGCTGGCCCTGCCGATGATGGCGACAATGATTGCAGGCTCCTATGTTGGCAGCCATTTGGCCATGCGTGGTGGCAACAAGTGGCTTCGCCGACTTTTCCTCGTGCTGGTACTGAGCCTGCTCGCGAAGTTGATCAGTGATATTTTGCGTGGCTGAGTTCGCACTGCGCTGTTGACTGTGGACGGCTGCGCATAGGATTCCTACGTGCTCGGTTTACGATTGACCACCACGATGCCAACCGCCACCAGCGCCAGGCTGCCCAACAAAGCAGCTGTCACTGGCTCACCCAGCCACAGGGTGCCAAACAGCAAAGCAAACACGGGGGTGAGAAAAGCAAACACCGAGATTTTTGTCGCGGGGTAACGGCCCAGCATCCACATCCAGGCCAGGTAGCTGGCAAACGCCCCCACCACCGTTTGCAGCAACAAGGAGGTCATGGCAAAGCCACTGAAACCAGTGTGCCAATGTTCTCCCAGTAGCAGTGACAGGCATGGCATCAGTGCTGCACTGACGCCAATCTGATAGAAAAGCAGCTTTTCGGGTGAAATGACTGCCAGACGCGTGGTGCGTATGGTGACCGTGGTCAAACCCCAGGCCAGGCCAGCCGCAAGCGCCAGCAGGTCGCCCAGCCACTGCTTCGGATAGGTCGCCTGCACCAGACCATCACGAAGAGCAAACAGCACGGCGAAGAATGCCAGCCCGAGGCCAAGCCATTGAAGGGACCGCAAACGCTCGGATCGCACCCAGAACGGTAGCAAAGCAGCCACCCAGAACGGCGCTGTGTAGAGAAAAATCGTCAAGCGCGACGCTGCAGAAAACTGCAGTCCAATATAGATGCAGGCAAATTCAACGGCAAACAGGCACCCTGCCAGCAACCCGGGCCAAAGCGACTGGTCTTTGCCGATGAGAGTCACGCCTCGCCAACGACACCAGAGAACCAGAACCACGGTCGCTGCTCCAAACCGCAGCGCCGCTTGAAACACCGGTGCAATCTCAACAATCGTGGCTTTGACCAGCACCTGCTGAAAACCCCAAAACGCACTACAGACAATCAGCAAGCCCACGGCCAGGCTGTCCAGATGCAGCTTGCGCTGGACCGTCGGTGCGGTGTGCTGTTTCGAACGCATCATGGGGTTTGGTGTTGACACGCCAGCCTGGGCGTCCAGAAAAATCAATGTAAAGGGCTCAAAGTATCGCATCGCCGGCATCAAAATCGGACCTCTTCTTTCTTCCGAAGTTGACTATCAAGGCAATATATGACTTTACAGACCCCCATTGAATATGACCAGGCCACACCTGAGGTTCGTGCGGTCTACGACGACATCATGGCCACGCGCAACACAGACTGGGTCAACAACTTCTGGAAAGTGCTGGCGCACCACCCGGAAACCTTGCGCCGGATGTGGAGCAACATCAAACAGGTGATGGCCAATGGTGCGCTCGATCCGCTGACCAAGGAGCTGATTTATGTCGCTGTGAGTATCAGCAACAACTGCGACTACTGCATGGCCTCACACACTGCTGGCGCGCGCGCCAAGGGTATGTCCGAGGCCCAATATGCCGAACTGCTCGCCGTGGTGGGGCTGGCCCATGAAACCAACCGCCTCGCCGTGGCGTACAGGGTACCGGTTGATGAGCGGTTTCTGGCAAAGTAATCCGTCTTTCATGCACCTGCTCCAGGGCTGGCGGGCCGCTAACAACTATTTCAGTTTCGTTCAGCCCCGGTTCAGGCAGACTGGCGCAAACTGCCTGCCATCCCAACCCAAAGCACAAGGAGTCTTCCATGAAACGCATTTTCATCGCCACACTGCTGAGCACCAGCCTGGTGAGTGTTTTTGCCCAGACCTATACCGATCAAGCGCGTGTGCGCAGCGCGCAGCCCCTGACCGAGAACATCAATGTGCCGCGCCAGGAGTGTTCTCGTATTTGGGACGATGCCCGTCCGGCACGGGTCAGCTATGAGCAGCCGCGCCAGGCACAGCCGCACCAGATCGGTGGTGCCATACTGGGCGGTATCGCCGGCGGTGTGATCGGTCACCAGTTTGGTCGCGGCAACGGCCGCACCGCGGCGACCGCTCTGGGCGTGATGATTGGCGCAGTCACCGGTGACAAGCTGGCCAACCCTGGGGGTTCCACCTCGCTTGATGAACGTCCGCAAGAGCTGGCGCGCCGTCCCGAAATGCGTTGCCACACGGTTTACGAGCAACAATCCCGCGTTACCGGGTACCAGGTCAGCTATGAGTACCGTGGTCAAACCTTCTCCACCACCACGCGGCAACACCCGGGTGAGTTTTTGCGCGTGCGGGTGTCAGTTGACCCAATCGAGTATTGAGATCAAACGCTGGTCGGCACGGTAACATTGACCGTTGCCGTCCTTTTTGAAGCGCCTCTCTCATGAAAACCATCGCCTGCATGCTTAGTGTGCTATTGCTGATTTGGCCTATCTCAGGGTATGCGCAGGTGAGCCGGGACGAGGCGGCGGCGATTGCCCAGAGGTCCAGCGGGGCGCGGGTGTTGTCGGTTGAAAGAACCGACCGCAATGGCCGCAGTGCCTGGCGCGTCAAACTGCTCACACCTCAGGGTGAGGTCCGGGTGGTTCTGGTTGACGCCAACAGTGGCCGCAGCCAATAGTCCACCGAGGCTGAACCGATGCGCTTGCTTGTGATCGAGGACGATGCAGTATTGCGCCTGGGATTGAAGCGCCAGCTTGAAGCCCAAGGCTACCGCGTCGATCTGGCCGCCGACGGCGAGGATGGCCTGTTTCAGGCGCGAGAGTACCCACTGGACCTGGCCATCATTGACCTGGGCCTGCCTAAGGTCAATGGGTTGCAGGTGGTCCAAGCACTGCGCAAGGAGGGTCGGACGCTGCCCATTCTGGTGCTCACAGCGCGCACCAGTTGGCAGGACAAAGTACTCGGCCTTGAAGCCGGTGCCGATGATTACCTGGGCAAACCCTTTGAGTTTGCGGAATTGGCCGCACGCGTCAAGGCACTGTTGCGCCGTGCCCTGAACGCCAGCTCGGATGTGCTGCAACTGGGGCCATTGGGCATCGATTTTTCTGGACAGTCTGCCCACTTGAACGGTTCCACCCTGGATCTCACCACGTTTGAATACCGCTTGCTTGAATACTTGGTTAGGGAACGCGCCCGAGTGGTCAGCAAGCAGGAGTTGTCGGACTACCTCTACCCCCATGATGAAGACCGTGACAGCAATGTGCTCGAGGTGCTGATCGGTCGACTGCGCCGCAAGCTCGACCCGCAGGGGCTCAACTCGCCGATCGAAACATTGCGTGGGCGTGGTTACCGGTTCGTGCTGCAGTGAAAGCGCCCGGCTCCATCCGCTTGCGGCTGCTCCTGGGTGCTGCGCTGGTGCTGCTGGCCTTTCTGGCGGCAGCCGGCTGGGCTGTGCGTCAGGCGTATTCTGACAGCCTGCTCGCGCAGCGCTATTCTCGCCTGCAAACGACGGTGTATCTGCTGATGGCAGGCGCAGAGCTCGACGCGCAGGGCGGGCTGCAAATGCCCACAACATTGGCCGAACCGCGATTGGCGCTACCCGACTCTGGTCTGATCGCCAGCATCAGCACGCTTGATGATGGATTGGTTTGGCAATCGGCGTCGGCACTGGGGCATACGCTGCCAGCATCGGCGCCACTCTCAGTTGGTAACTGGCAATTCGAGAACTCGACACTGGCCGACGGCGCTTACCTTAGTGCACGCTACGCAGTCAAATGGTCGGCCAGTGAGAACCAGACCACACTGGTGTTCAATGTCCTTGAAAACAAAACCGGGTTTGACCGCGAGTTGCAGACTTTTGAAGGCACGCTGTGGCGTTGGCTGGGTGGCAGTGCCATTCTGTTGCTGCTGGCCCAGACGCTGCTGCTGCGCTGGGGCCTGATGCCTTTGACACGTATGGCACAGGAGGTCGAACAGATCGAACACGGTCAGCAAGACCGTCTTGAAGGGCATTACCCGCAGGAGTTGGCAGGTCTGTGCAACAACCTCAACGGGCTAATCGATCAGGAGCGTGCACGCCAGACACGTTACCGTGATGCACTGGATGACCTGGCACACAGCCTCAAAACACCTTTGGCTGCTCTTCAGGCCAGTCTGGATGAGCCCGCCGCGTTGCCTGAGCGGGTGGCGCAGCAGGTGAACCGCATGAACGACATTGTGGTGCATCAGTTGGGCCGGGCCAGCGCCAGTGGTGCGGCGCGTTTTGCACCGCCTTTGACCCTGCTACCGATCGTCCAACGTATACGCGACACCTTGGCCAAAGTGCATGCTGACAAGTCACTGGTTTGGACGCTGGAGATTGACCCCGCGCTGAGCTGGCGCATGGACGAGGGCGATGCGTTCGAGATGTTGGGCAATCTGATGGATAACGCCGCCAAATGGGCCAATACCCAAGTTCTGGTGGACATCTCTCTGCAAAGCGGGTCCTTGCAACTTAGTGTCTCAGACGACGGGCCAGGTTTCGCCGCCAAGAAGACCGAACCTCAAAGGCGGCTTCGACTGGATGAGCAAGTGCCAGGTCATGGTATCGGCTTGGCGGTGGTGAAAGACCTGGTGGCCAGTTATCAGGGCCAGTTGACCATTACACGCAGCGGACTCGGTGGAGCTCAGCTCAAGGTCATGCTACCCAGAGGATGAGCAAACTTGACAACTGAAACGATACAAGGTTTCACTGTCGGATTTTCTTGCCCAGCAAAGCGAGCGCCGGGTTATCCCCGACCAGACTACGCAAAAGCGCCTGTTGCGCCTGGGCTTTATCGGCCTGGCCACTGCGGGCATACGCCAGTGCCAAGTGGTAATGCAAATCGGCAAAACCATTGGCCAGTGCCTGCGCACGCTCAAGCGCATCCACCGCGCGCGCCGCTTGTCCCGCCAGCAAGTCCGCTTTGCCACGCTCAAGCCAATAGTAGGGGCTGGCGTCCTGCCACTGCTGCAACTCCTGCGCGATCACCTGTGCTTCGTCAAGTCGACCCTGCGATTGCAGCAACTGGTGCAAACCCTTGAGCGCTACATCCGAGTTGCCTTTAAGTGCTACGGCATACCGTAGGGCAGCTTCTGCCTCGGCGTCCATGCGTTTTCGCCCGTACAGAACAGCGAGGTTGCTGAAAATGGGTGCATAGCGCATATCCGCATCACCAGCTGTCCGAAAATAGCGGTAGGCCAGATCGTCCTGCCCATGTGCCAGGTACTCGCTGGCGCGGTTGTTGTAGAAGCGCGCCATGATCTCGCGCTCTTCAAGGCGTCTCCCCAGATTGCGCAAGGCACTGTGCGGCTGAAAATCAACGATGAACCCGCCCGACTCGAACACCCGCTCGCCAAGGCTGATCTTGCTGCGGGCGGGAACATGCAGGTTGACATGCCCGTTCACAAAGTCAATCTGGCCACGCCGGTCAACCACCGCAGGGCCGGGAACCTCCTGCATGTGTGCCGTGATGTCCAATGCCTGCGCTGCTGCGTAGGCCAGGATGGTGAGCGAAAGGCAGTCGCCCTGCTTGTTGGCCCAGGTTTGCGCGGCCCCGGTGGAGTGCCCGCTGGCATAGCTCAGTCGGATGCCGGTGTCGGTGTAGATGTGTGCCAGCAGTATTTTCAGGCGCTGTTCGGTGCTTTTTCCTTGTAATGTCAGGGCCTGAAGCTGTTGCTCTAGCGCCGGGTCCAGGGCAAACACGTCGTCGCGGGTTTCGAGTCGAGCGTTTGTCTGGGGCTTGAAGGCTCCGTCGCGAAACAGCACCGGTATCTGTGGTACCGGGTCCGGCGCACTGGCACACGCACCCAGCAGCACGCAGCCAACAACAAGAAAACGCCCAAACCATCGATTGATCAACATAAACTGCTCCAATCAACAGAGCACTTTGCGGCCCGCTCTACAACGGATGCTCGGTATAAAAACGTCCGCCGTGGTACAGCAAGGGTGCCGCTCCGGCACGATGACTGCAGTGCTCCACTTCACCCACAAAAATCACATGGTCACCCTCAACGTACCGGCTGCGGTTGAAACACTCAAAACTCGCCACACAGCCGGCAATCAGCGGCGCACCACATTGGCCCTGAGTAAATGCCACATCCTCAAAACGATCAACACCACGGGTGGCAAAACGCAGGGCCAGTGACTGCTGGTCGGCCGCCAGTATGTTGATGGCGTAATGGGATCCGTTGCGAAACGCGTCCATGGACCGCGCCGCTTGGGACAGACTCCACAACACCAGTGGGGGCGACAGCGACACCGAATTAAACGAGTTGGCCGTCAGCCCGACATGGGTTCCATCGGGCTCCAGCGCGGTCACAATGGTCACGCCCGTCGCAAACATGCCAAGAGCAGTACGAAACTCAGCGCTGGAAAAACCGGGCGACATCGCACTGCGAGAAAAGGTGGGCTGAGGCATCGGCGGAATTTACCCGAATTTTCACTCCCCGGGTGTGGACAAGCCAATGCTGACTGCGTGTCGGACAAACTTAAAATCAGGAAATGTATTGGTTCAGTTTTCGATTTTTTCTATTCGCTTTTATTTTTATAGCTATTCATGCAAGCCCTGCTTGGGCTTGCACTGATTTTTATTCAAAACTACCGAATGTATCCAAAGCCCTCTGTGAAGACGCCCAGTTGCGCCCGAGCGGCGCACGCAGCGTGCAGGGGCGTCCGATCCTGGTTCGTGACATTACACCAGCAGCGCCAGACTTGAGAGTGCTGGTGGTTGGCACCATGCACGGCGATGAGCTGTCTGCAGCCTCCTTGGCTTTGCACTGGTTGCAACTGGCTGAACAAAATTCAGAGCGCACACACTGGCGGTTTATTCCGGTCCTCAACCCTGACGGCTTGTTGCGCCCAAAGCCATGGCGCATGAACGCCCATGGCGTGGACCTGAACCGCAATTTTCCAACACCAAACTGGCAGCGCGAAACCAAAATTTACTGGGAAAAGCGCACGGGCAAAGACCCGCGCCGCTGGCCCGGCCGCAAACCTCTGAGCGAGCCCGAGTCCAAATACCTGTTTGACGAAATGAGCCGCTTCCAGCCACATGTGATCGTCAGCATCCATGCGCCCTATGGTGTGCTGGACTTCGACGGCCCGGTCATGCCACCCACCCAGCTGGGGCGTCTGTACCTTGATCAAGTCGGCGTGTTCCCCGGTTCACTGGGAAACTATGGTGGTGTTCACCGGGGTATGCCGGTCGTCACCGTAGAACTGCCAAGCGCGCTGCGCACACCGACAGAGGCCGAAATGCTGAAGATGTGGCGTGATTTGGTTGAGTGGATGGCACGCACCGTCAAGGACAGACCGCGATGATGGCTTGTATCAACGCGGTGGCGACAAAAAAACTAGCCGGCGTCAGGTTGCCGGATTGGTGCCGCGTTTTGAAAGGCAGGCAGTTCGGCACAAGCCCTGTCAATGGCACGAATCAATGGCCAAGGTGCCATGTCTACTTTGAAACGCCGCGCACTTTCGACCTGAGGGATCAGGTAGATGTCCGCCAGCGTGGGTATAGCGCCAAAACTGAACTCACCACGCCGCGCCTCAGCGCCCAGTAGGGCCTCATAGGCGTCAAAGCCGGCACTGATCCAGGTGGCGCACCAGTCGTTGATCACCTGCTCATCGGCCTTGAATTGGTGGCGCAAGGTCTCAAGAATTCGACGATTGTTGACCGGGTGGATATCACAACCGATGATGGCGGCAAGTGCCCGTACCTTGGCCCGGTCCAGCGTGTCGGCCGGTAAAAAGGGCGGTGTCGGATAGCGTTCGTCGAGCCATTCGATGATCGCTGGTGACTGGATCAACACCTGTCCGTCATCCAGCGCCAGCGCAGGAACCAGCTGCTGCGGGTTGATGGCTTTAAATGCATCGCCAAGGTGCTGCCCGGTACGCAGGTCGACAGCCACGTAGTCTGCCGAGAGTCCTTTGAGATTGAGCGCAATCCGCAATCGATGCGAAGTGCCACTGCGAAAAAAATTGTAGAGCTTCATGAAACGAGTGAAAAATCCCGTAGAGATGGGTGCGCTGGTTGCGGGCACCAACAATCATTGTGCCGCAGCAACGGTCAACCTCACCACAACGAAGTCTTGCACATGGACGGAGATGGCGTCAACCGGCAGCCCCGCACGAAAAGAAACGGAAACGACTGTCACTTCATGTACGACCAAGCGCTCGTCCATCCGGCCGTTGTCAACGCCAGCAGAGTCGAGTCATCCGGCGAGCTGCGGCTGGTTTTGCAATGCGACCAGCTCCTCGAGCGACTCCCGGGCGATCGGCCGACTGATCAGATATCCCTGCAACAAGGTGCAACCCAGGGCCAGCAACTGGTCTTTTTGCGCCTGGGTCTCCACCCCTTCAGAAACAATGGTGATGTTCATGCTGTTGCCCAGCGCGATCACCGCCTTGACGATTGCCGCCGAACGCTCATTGCTGGTGAGATCATTGACAAATGTCTTGTCAATCTTGATTTCGGCCAAGGGCAACATTTGCATGTAGGACAGCGAGGAGTAACCGGTACCAAAATCGTCGATCGAAAAACTCAAACCCATGGCACAAAGCTCTTGCATGCGGTCAATCACCAGACGGGTGTCCTGCATCACAATGCCCTCTGTCACCTCCAGACGAAGCAGTTCAGCACGGGCACCGGTCTCGGCAACAATTTTTGCCACGCGTTCGACAAAGTCTGCCTCGGTGAACTGCCTCGGGCTGACGTTGACACTCAAACTCAGGGCGGCCATCGTCGGCATGGCGGCCCAGCGTGTGAGGGTTTCGCAGGCGCTGCGGACCACCCAGTCACCCATGGCGATGATGGCCCCGGAGTCCTCCGCCAGGGGAATGAACTCAACTGGCGAGACCTTGCCACGCACAGGGTGCTCCCAGCGCATCAAACACTCGGCACCCACCGCCTGGTTTCTGGCGTCCACCTGCAACTGGTACAACAGACTGAGCTGCCCGTCGCGCAGCGCCAGGTTCAGGTCGTTGCTCAGCGCCATACGTTCATTAACCGCTTTCTGCGCCTGTGGGTCGTATTGACGGATCAGATTGCGGCCGTCGTGTTTGGCTTTGTACATGGCCACGTCAGCGCGTTTGAGCACTTCCGTCAACGGCTCTTCCAGCAGGCCAAACAATGCCACTCCTATACTGCCGCTACAGGTGTAGCGCAAGGTTTGTGCGTGGTCGCCAAAATCGCTCGCCGTGTCGAGTTCAAAAGGCGATAACAGGGCTTGGTGCACCGCCTGCGCCATTGCCAGCGTCTGCTCCATCGCCACTGATTCACTTGTATCAAGATGGGTCAACATCACCACAAACTCATCTCCGCCCAAGCGGGCCGCCATATCGTGCTGCCCAATGATCAGCATCAGGCGCTGGGCAATCCGGCTGAGTAACTGATCACCCACGGAGTGTCCATGTGCGTCGTTGAGATTCTTGAAAAAATCCAGATCAATGAACATGATCCCGGCCAGCGTTCCCTCCTGCAAAGCAGCATTCATGGCGGTTTGCAGCGCTTCCAGGAACATGCGCCGGTTGGGCAGTTGCGTCAACGGATCAAAGTAGGCCAGCTCACGAATGTGCGACTCGGCCCGCTTGCGGTCAGTGATGTCGGTAAACGAGCCGACATATCCCCGCAAACCGCTGCTGGGATGACGGATGGCACTGATCGTCACCATACAAGGCACATCGCGACCGTTCTTATGCTGGCAAGTCAATTCGCCCTGCCAGCGTCCATGCAATTGCAAATCCTGCCACACCTTGCGCATGGTGAACTCTGGCACTGAATCGCTGCGCAGCAGCTGGGTCATCTGCCCGGTTAGTTCCTGCGGGAGATAGCCCAGCAACGCCGACATGGCCTGATTGGCCAGCTTGATACACGCCACATCGTCGGTCACAACCAGCCCGACCTGGCTGTCAAAGGCCGCCGCAGCGACCTCAAGAGAGGCTTGCGCCTCCTGATTAACCCGGGTCAGTTCCCTAAGACGGCGATTACTGCGCCAGAAATAGGCCGCCATGGTCAGCCCGGTCACCAGCAGTGCACCCGCCAATAAAATGATTTTGGCTTGGTGGTCCGTCCATAACACCTGCCACACCGGGCGTTCTCGCATCCCCGGGTAAACGTTCACCCGTCGCATCAGGTTTTCGATGACAGTGTAATTCGCCGGTGTCGAAAAACCCTGGTAGCGCCCACTTCGCGCGGCCGCAGAATCCGCAGGGACCTGCAGCAAAGCCAGGGTGGTGGCCTTCACCAGATCTTTGGGTGTATGGCGCAGCGCAGTCCAGGGCCACTCCGGATAAAGGTCGGTTGACAACAGTTGCGGAAAGTCGAGGTTGTGCTGCGCGTTGATGATGCGCAGCTGGCTCAAATCGACTTTTCCCTGCGACTGCATGCTTTCGAGCACACCCGTGCGCACAATGCCCACATCGGCTTTGCCTTCTTTGACCGCTTCGACAATCTGGCTATGGGGCAGGCCAAGATAGACCATCTCCGCCTGGCGACGGTCTAAGAGTTGAACACCTGCCTGCTGAAAAATGTCCGCTGCCATCAGAAAACCACCCAGAGAGTTGACACTGACCGCTGCCACGCGCTTGCCCACAACAGACTCCAACGTGGCAATGGGCGTCTCGGCACGGGTAAAGATGACACTGCCAAACTGCTCGACCACCCGGCCGTTGATCAACATGTTGAGTGTCACCATTGGACGCAACTGATGCCTGTTGCGCAGGACGATGTAGTGCTCCGGGTTGGTCAACACAAAGTCAATGCTGCCAGTGTCGACTGCGGCGTCCAACTCCTCGTAGTTCAATGGCAACATTTCGAACTGGTACTGCGGCAGCTTCTGGCTCAGCCACTGGGCAGTCGGTGCCCACTGCGCCAGGGTCTCGGGTTTGCCTTGAAATGAGAGCACTCCAATGCGCACTCCTTGCGCAGCCAGCGCTACGCCCGCCAGAAGCAGGCAGCACAAGACGGTAATGAGCCGAAACACGCGCAACATGACCGGCATTAAACCATGCCATAAGGCACGCACCTGCCGCGCCTGCAGCCACCAGCCCTAGAGCGGGCGGCCGAGTTCTTCCCAGCGCTCCAGCGCCGCCATCAGCTCGTCGTCAATTTGCGCACTTCGGGTGACCAGCTTGAGCGCGCGCGCATTGTCTATGGCATACAGGCTGCCATCCGCAAGCAGGGTATTGATGTCGACTTGTTCGGATTCCAGCACTGCTATCCGATCCGGTAGTGCGTCGAGTTCACGCTGCTCCTTGAAGCTGAGTTTGCGTGCCCGTGCAAAGGGCGCTGGTGGCGGCGGCAACTCAGGAGCCGGGGCGCCCACTGCGAGCGCGACTTCACCAGATTCTGTTTTTGATAGCTGTTGACGCTTTTCCTTATTGGGCTGTAGCCCTTTTTGATTGTTATTTTTCTGAATCTCCGCGCTGCGTCGGCTCTGCAGCAGCCAGTCCGTGACACCGCCTTCGTATTCGCGCCAGCGAGCATCGCCTTCAAATGCAATGGTGCTGGTCACCACGTTGTCAAGAAAACTGCGGTCATGACTGACCAGAAACACGGTACCTTCAAAGTTCTGCAACAGGTCTTCCAGCAACTCCAGCGTGTCGATATCCAGATCGTTGGTCGGCTCGTCGAGCACCAGCACATTGGCTGGCCGGGCAAACAGCCGCGCCAGCAACAAGCGGTTTCGCTCGCCCCCACTGAGACTGCGTACCGGTGAATTGGCGCGTGCCGGGGAAAACAAAAAATCGCCCAGGTAACTTTTGACGTGTTTCCTCTGGTTGCCAATTTCAATCCACTCACTGCCCGGGCTGATAAAGTCCTCCAGCGTCGCATCCAGGTCCAATGCATTACGCATCTGGTCAAAATACGCGACGGTGACGTTGGCCCCTTGGCGTACTGTGCCCCAGGGGCTGTGTCCCGGTTCCGGTGCAGGCGCGTTTGGCGGTGCCGGATCTGCCTGCAACTCACCCAGAATCAGTTTAAGAAGGGTGGTTTTGCCGGCACCGTTGGCACCCAACAGACCAATCTTGTCGCCACGGACAATGGTGGCAGAAAAGTCATGCACGATCTTCTTGTCACCAAAACTCTTATTGACATGAGTCAACTCAGCCACCAGTTTGCCACTGAGTGCACCGGTAACAACATCCATGTTGACGCTGCCTACAACCTCTCGTCGCGCCGCTCGGTTGGCACGCAGGCGCTCCAGCCGGGTGATCCGTCCCTGCGCCCGGGTGCGGCGGGCCTCAACACCTTTGCGAATCCACACCTCTTCCTGCGCCAGTAGTTTGTCAGCGCGGGCGTTGATCACCGCCTCCTGGGCCAGTTGTTCCGCCTTTTGCAGACCGTAGGCGGTGAAGTTGCCCGGGTAGCTCAGCAGCTTGCCGCGGTCGAGTTCCACGATCCGGGTGGCCACGTTGTCCAGAAAGGTCCGGTCATGGGTCACGGTAATGATGCTTCCCCTGAAATCGACCAGCAAGCCTTCGAGCCATTCGATACTGTCCAAGTCCAGATGGTTGGTCGGCTCGTCCAGCAAAAGCACGTCGGGCTGTGCCACCAGCGCCTGTGCCAGCGCCACGCGCTTCTTGTTGCCTCCGGACAAAGTACTCAAAATCGCCGCCGGGTCCAGGTGCAGCCGGTGCAAAGTTTCGGCCACGCGCTGCTCCCAGTTCCAGCCATCCAGCGCCTCTATCTCGCTTTGCATGGCGTCCAAATCACCGTGACCCAATGAATACTCTTCAATGAGGGCTCTGGCCCTTGCTACACCTTGACTGACAGCGACAAAAACCGTTGCTTGTGCGTCGAGTTCTGGCTCCTGAGCGACATAGGCAATACGGGTATTGTTTTGCACTTGCAAGCTGCCATCATCCGGCTTTTCGAGTCCGCCCAGAATCTTGAGCAGGGACGACTTGCCGGCACCATTTCGGCCAATCAGGCCCACGCGCTCCTGTGTCTCAAGTGAAAAATCCGCGTGGTCAAGCAAAGCAACATGCCCGAATGCCAGCTGGGCGTCTAGAAGTGTGATGAGTGCCATAGGGGCGCGATTATCCCCGGCGCTACAACTCCCCCAGCGAAATCAGCGACAACACGTCGGGTTCAGCCAGTTCATCCATCGATGCCTGGCTCCTGTTCTGGGCCTGCTGCAACCCAAACGCCACTACCAGCACCAGAACAGCCACGCCAGCCAGAATTGACTTGGCGCGAACGCCCAGGGTCAAAGTGCTGCCACTTCCCTGAGCGACCGGATGGTCAACTGCCCCACGCAAGCGCCACTGAGCCAGCACCCTGTCTTCAAGGGCATGGCCTTCCGGCCCGGGAGGGTCAGACAGGGTCGCGCGCAGATCGGCGCGCAGTTGGGCATCTGCTGCAGTGGCATGCCGCAGCGCTGTGAGCGGTTCGGTTTTCATGCGATTTCTCCGGAAAATTTGCTGCGCAAACTGCGTTTGGCACGGTGCAGCAACTGGTGTGCGGCGTTATTGTCAATGCGCAGGGTATGGGCGATTTCGCCCACCTCGGCATCACCATAAGCCCACATGGCGATGGCCAGACGCTGTCGTGCGGGCAAGCTAGCCAACGCCTGCTGCAATTGTGCGTTACTCAGTGCGGCCAGACCATCTTGACCATGACTACTTTGGCTTTGTTGCAGATCGTCAACCAACTCGGCCAGTACCTCATCGTCAAGGCTGAGTTCGCGTCGTCTGACCATCTGCGTTTTACAGCGGTTAATGACAATGGTATTGAAATACGTTGATAGCTGCGCGCCATGTGAATCACTGGGCTGGCTGCGCCAAAGGCGCAAAAAAGACTCTTGCACCACATCCTGCGCGTCTTCTGGTTTGCCCAGCATTTGCAAGGCCAGGCGGTAGGCGCAGGTGGTCAGGCGATGAACCAGTTCAGTCGCGCTGGCTTCATGCCCAGCACAGGCTTGCCGCCACAAGGCCCAATCGGTATCGCCCGGCCCGAAGGCATTGCCCAAACGCCAGATGTGCGCCACACGGTGACTCCAGTCACCAAAGGTTCCAAGCAGCGACCGGCTTTGCGGAGTATCTGCCATGTGGCTAACGACCCGGGAGTTTCTCGCGAAGCGCGGCGCGTTCTTCGGGGCTTAGGCGCTCCAGCATGGCACGACGCTGCTCCAGCAAGCGGGCACGTTCCCCGGCAGGCAGTTGCTCCAGTTTTTGTGCCCGCTCGCGCTTGAACGCCTCGCGCTCCTGGGGGCTCATGGCCTGCCAGCGGTCTTTGGCACGATCGATCAGCGCCCGTCTGTCCTGTGGGCTCATGCCTTGCAGCGTCACTCTTAAATCGCGGCGGAAGGCTTCGCGCTCCTGCGGACTGGCGGTTTGCAGCTGGCGACGAATCTCCTCGCGTTTTTGCTGCTGCTGCGCCGGACTCAGCGCCGCCCAGCTCTTGGGGTCTGGTACCAGAATGGGTGCCGCCAACCCCGCACCCGCTGCACACAGCAGCGCCACAGCCAGTATGGGTTTGAGCTTCATGGGAAGTATTTTCACCTTGTCTTCCTTCGATCAATGATTGGTACTCAAGTGGTGGCGCGCCAAATCGGCAGCGTCCTGCCAGTAAACCCTGGCAAGATATGAGTTTGCAATTGACTTGACCCCAGGCCAAACTGGTGCTGCACCAGAGCGCCGAGGATTGCGCGGACGTCCTGAGTCGGCCGCAGATCGCGGCCGTCGAGCAAATCGCTTCTCTTTAACCCCGGCCAGTCTGTCAGCACGCGACCACCCGCCACAGTACCTCCGGCGACCATGGCCACCCCACCGGTGCCGTGGTCGGTACCACCAGTTCCGTTCACAGTGGCCGAGCGGCCAAACTCGGTGATCACCAGCACCGTGGTGTGTTGCCAGTTCACACCCAAGCCCGCACGCAAGCCCGCGAGGCTGTCGTCAAGTACTTTGAGCAGACGCTCCAGCCTGGCGCTCTGGTTAGTGTGGGTGTCCCACCCCCCCAGTTCCAGCCAGGCCACGCGCGGACCTTTGGCCTCGGCGAGAAACTGTCCGGCCTGTCGCGCCAGACTGACCGCGCCGACTGCACCCGCACCCCCCGCCGCTGTCGTATCCATCACCATCGCCTGCTGCCCCATGGCCTGCTCCAGAGCCGCATGCAGCGCGGGATCGGCTTCATAGAGCTGGCGCACGCGCTCCAGCAAGTCGGTATCAGTGGCGCGCTGACGGTCCGGCGTCCAGGTGCTGGCAGAGTCGGCACCGCGCAGGCCCAGCGGCATGCTGGCAGTCAGGGCCAGAGCCGGATGACCTCCCGCCTGCAATGCCCGCCCAAGCCAACCCGTGCCCAGTTCAAACGGCCTCTGCCCGCCACTCTCCAGTAGTTGCTGCCCATCAAAGTGGGAACGTTCACGGTAAGGGCTGGCCGTGGCGTGTACCACCAGCAGCTCCTTTTCCTGGTACCAGCGGTGCAAATGCGTCAGCGCCGGGTGCAGCGCAAAAAGGCCATCCAGCGGCAAATAAGCGCCCTGGGCCAACGCCGATTCTCGGCCCAAGCTGCCCCATGCTGGGTCATGCAAGGCAGGTACTGCGGCAAGACCATCAAGCGCACCACGCAGCAGGACAACAACCAGCCGTTTGGCGCTCGCATCCTGTGACCTGGCAGGGGCTGCCAGGCTCAGGTGCACCGGCACCACCCCACCAGTAACTGCTGCAGCGGCAAGCCAGCGCAGTGCAAGGCGACGATTCAGGTCGACACTCATGGTCTATCTCCTTTGAAACTCGGGACTGGCCAGCAACAGGGCCAACGCCTGCGCACCACTTTCGGCACGCTCAATTTGTCGGGCGGTATTGGCGGTGAGCTGATCACCCCAGGCCAGTTGAGCCAGTGCACGCGCATCGGCTGCGTTCGGGTGCGCCTGGGCAAACTGGTCGGCCCACTGCACCCGCTTAAGCAAGGCATCGGGTGACAGCCAGTCTTCACTTCGGTCGGGCCAACCTTGCGGTGATGGTGCCCTCCCCACGGCTTGCCCCATCACAGCCAGCGCCTGCACTGCATTTCCAACCGACCCCACGGGCCACTTGAGCATACGGTGAGCAGACAGCAACAGCTCTTCTGGGCGTTTGAACTTTCCTGGTGAATTTTCTGACCAGGCCAGTGGGTGGCTAAACAGTGTCTGTGCCAGCGCGGTCAGGTTGCCTTGTGTGGCAAAAAAGCGCTGCGCCATGGCGTTCACCAAGTCCTCAGGCGGATCATCGGCGACAAAATGGCGAGCCAGTTTGGTGGCGAGGTGTTTTGCACAGGCCGGGTGTTGGCTCAAATCGAACAGCAGGTCATCCAGTGCCTGCGGTCCCTCAGAGTAGGCTTTGCCCATCACCACCTTGTTGCCCGGCTGGTGAAGCCGCGCCACAAATTGGACCTGCCCACCGGCTTGAGGCGGCAGGCTCCAACCGGTGAGCAATCGCGCAGTTTGCGTTACGTCCTGCTGTGTATATCCGCCGTTGACGCCCAGCGTGTGCAGCTCAAGCAGTTCCCGCGCCAGGTTCTCGTTGAGGCCCTTGTCGCGTCTGCGCCCGGCAGGTGAGTCCGGACCGATGGACTGGGCGTTATCCAGGTACAGCAGCATGGCCGGGTGCAGCACGGCCGCACGTAGCAGGTCCTTGAAGTTGCCAAAAGTGTGTGGCCGAATCGCCTCAAGCTCGTGCGGCCAGACCAGTGCCAGCGTTGTGCCCTTGGTGGCCGCCACACAAAAATGGTTGGCCCAGAACTGCACCCAGCGCTCTGCCACTGGTGTGTCAGTGCTCACCACATGTTGCCAGCGCCGCTGCAAGCCACGCAGGTTGGTCTGGCGCAGGGTCTGGCGGCTGGGCGTCATGATGCCTAGCTCGTCCTTCGGCATCGTTTGCTCGTCAGCCCGCGGGGCTTGGCGGGCCGCCTTGAGCACCTCGCGTGTCAGCTTAAGCGCACCGGCACTATCGATCAGACCGCTGGCATCAAAAGGCGTGGGGTTGGCGAACTGCGCCAATACCCAGCCACGCGGGTCAGCTTGAACGGCCCGCAGGCTGGTTTCTGAATAGCCGAAGCGGTGCGAAGCAATCGTGGCGGCTTTCATGCGCGGCTCCCCTGGCTGGTCGTCTGCACCTGTGCTGACCCGCAAAGCTTTGTCTGTGCCAGAAAACGCGCCGCTTGTGAGGCGCTAGTGGCCACCGACGTCGCCAGGGTTCGCTGGATATCCGACTCATCGTCTGGCGCTGCGGTCTGGCTGCACCTGCCGCCGCAGCCCGTCACAGCGACGGTAGTGACCAAAGTGCCGAGCCCATTAACGCGCGGCGAATCTGCAAAAACTGCTAGTGCTGGTGCTGGTGCGCGGGCCCGAGCTTGCTCTGGGCTGGGTTCACAAAGTGCTTGCATGGTTTTCTCCGGCGGTTGATCGTTAAACCCAACTTCAGCCTTTGACTTACGCTGCCCGACTAAAAATCAGGATTTATCGGTGCACCCGTAAGGCATCGCTGCACAACCGGTTTAACCGAGGCAAGCGCACTTCTAACGTTTTGACCAAGGAATCTGCATGAATTTCACGTCATGTCCTTCACTCGTCTCGTCCTGCAAGCCAGGCACGACCGGCAGAAGCTACCGCAATAGGACTTTTTTATGCCACCCTGTTGCGGCCCTTTTCCTTCGCTGTGTAGAGCGCACTGTCGGCGACCGAGTACAGATGGTCAAAGTCAAGCTTCTCGGCCGCGGTAGTGCCAGCCACGCCAATGCTGGCAGTGGTGCGAATCACCTGCCCTTCCCAGGTTGCAGGACTGCGCTCCAGATTGCCCCGCAGCTTCTCCGCCAAACGTCGCGCTGCCTCCATTGATGTATTCGGCAGCAGAATGATGAACTCCTCACCACCCAGACGTCCGACGAGATCTGTTGCGCGTACGGTGCTATTGGCTACAACGGCAACGTTTCTCAAGACAGCGTCGCCTGCCGGGTGACCCCATGTGTCATTGACTCGCTTGAAAAAGTCCAAGTCGAGTAAAAGGATGGTGGTGGGCGAACCTTGGCGCTGCGCACGGGCCAATTCCTGACGTGTCAACTCGACAAAGGTGCTGCGGTTGTACAAACCGGTAAGCCCGTCAAGACGGGTCAGTCGCTGTAACTCCCGCTGCTTGAACTGCAGTTCGGCGTTTGCGGTTTCCAGTTGCACCTGCTGCAAACCAATGGTGGTGAACTTGCGCCAGAGAATGAACGACAAGGCCCAGCCCAAACCCACAGCGGTAAATCCATTGATACGATTGGAGAGCAGTTGTTGTGCGTTTAGCTGGGTGCTGCCAATGGCCATATAAAAAAACACATACGCCACAACAAACAACCATGCCGAGGTGACCGGGCGAAGATAAACCACCAGACCAATCGACATGGCACCGATGACAAACGGCGTGATGTTGGGCGTCACCCATTGATCAAAAGTGCTAAAACCAGTCACAAAAATCAGGGCCAATCCCGCCAACAGCACAGGCAGACTGCGCGCCCACAAGCTATTTACCGCATCACCGACCTGCCGAGCCAGCCACCCCAAAAGGGCAAAACTGGCTCCCATCAACAAATGGGTCAGAAACAGTCCCAGTTTCCATTGGGTGACAAGCTCGCTGTCCTGTTGCAACAACAGTTCGGCTCCCAACCAAATCACAAAGATGAGGTTGAACACTGCCACAAGCGGGGCCACCAGACTGGCCCGCTGCAGATTGGCACGCTGCGCTCCCAGCGCCACCTGGGCGTGTTCTAGCCGCCACTGTGCGGCGCGGCGTCGGATGTCGGTGATCAGTGCATGCATGACTGCCCGACACTGTAGCACCCGACTATGGCAACCCGGATTGACCGGGTTCAAGCAACTTGGCCGTTCAGTTCAGCAAGCTGTCAGCGCTGACGTAGCTATACCCAAGGTCCTGAGCAACCGCCTCATAGGTCACCTGGCCCTGGCACACGTTCAGCCCGTTCTTCAAATGGGCATTGTCCTTGAGCGCCTGCTTCCAGCCCTTGTCTGCCAAGGCCACCGCATGACCAATCGTCGCATTGTTCAAGGCAAAAGTGCTGGTACGTGCCACCGCACCAGGCATATTGGCCACACAGTAGTGCACCACGCCGTCCACAAGATAAGTTGGCTCTGCATGGGTGGTGGCATGACTGGTCTCGAAGCAGCCCCCCTGATCAATGGCAACATCCACCACCACGGCACCCTGTTTCATACGTTTGATCATGGCGCGTGTGACCAGCTTGGGTGCCGCAGCGCCCGGAATCAATACACCGCCAACCACCAGGTCAGCGTCAAGCACTGCGTCTTCAACGGTTTGTGCGTTGGAGAAAACGGTATGAATGCGGTTGCCGAAGATCAGGTCCAGCTGACGCAGACGGTCAACATTCTTGTCCAGCACACTCACCCGAGCGCCCATTCCAACGGCCATTTGTAGTGCATGTGTGCCAACCACACCCGCACCCAGAATCGCCACATGGGCGGCCGGCACGCCAGGTACACCGCCGAGCAATATGCCCATGCCGCCTTTGGACTTCTCAAGATGTGCAGCACCGGCCTGAATCGCCATGCGCCCAGCCACCTCACTCATGGGTGCCAACAGCGGCAGGCCGCCGCCTGGGCCAGTGATTGTTTCGTACGCAATACATACCGCACCTGACTTGACCAAGGCTGCGGTTTGCTCCGGATCCGGCGCCAGGTGCAGATAGGTGTAAAGAATTTGCCCCGGGCGGAGCATGAGGCACTCTTGTGGCTGGGGTTCTTTGACCTTCACAATCATCTCTGCCTGTGCAAACACACTCGCGGCATCGTTTGCCAGTGTTGCACCTGCGGCAACATAATGTTCATCAAGCAGACCAATGGACGCGCCCGCACCTCGCTGTACCAAAACTGCATGACCATGATGCGTCAGTTCGCGCACGCTGGCTGGGGTCAGGCCGACGCGGTATTCATGGTTCTTGATTTCCTTGGGTAGTCCGATCAGCATGGTGCACTCCGTGGGTTAGAAAAGCGCGAAGTGTGTGGCAAGTTGGTCGGCAAGGGAACAAAAATCAGTGTTTGCAGCGCAGCATTCGGCTGGCTAATGAAACTGCCCAGCGTTTCTACGCGGCTCTGCGCAGCAAGCGCACATGCATTGGACGCGTCAGCTCAACCCCATGCGGACCCAGGTGCGAGTTGAATTTCACACGAATGACTTCGCGCAATGTTTCGTCGATCTGATGGTTGGCATAGGTCGGTCGCATCATGCGTTGCTCGAAGGTGTCGAAGTCTGCGAACGACACGGGCATCTCGAATCGGTGCTCATCATCACTTTGCCATTCACCCGCGTGAACACTGCGGTCAAGTGCCTGCTGTGCAGCGGCCCGAACTACAGCTTCGTCATTAAACAGGCGCATGATTTCGTTCAGTGGGCCGGCAAACACAGGCTCTGACACATACAGCCAGCCTCCGGGCTTGAGCACCCGGGCCACCTCGCTCAAAGCCTGCGCCATCAGCGGAGTCGGCACATGGTGCAGTGACTTCAACATCAACGCACCATCGAAGTTGCCATTCGGGAAAGGAATGGCTTGGGCACCCGCATTGACAAATTGCAACCCGGGCACTACGGGTGCTGCCAAATTTTTTGCCAATTGCCGCTCGTCAACCTCAAGACATGTCACCTGCGCACCAGGGTAACGAGCCACCAGGGCCGCCGCCATTCTTGCCGCACCACAGCCCAGCTCGATCAGATGCGACCCGGGCAACTGCACCAAATCGGCCAGCAAACCAAGTTCATCTTCGATCCGAGGAAGTTGCAAGGATGGGGCGTTTGGCGCGTTTGACATGGTTGAAGGTGGCAGCAACGATTGAAGTGGAACATCGTACAGGTCGAAGGCCACTGTTTCGCAGTCGGGAAGACAATGTCTTTTACAAACTCGTCTATTGAAAAATGTAGATTCATTGCCATTGTCTATGAACAGCATCCAATCTATCAATTGGCCAAATCGTCGAATCCGACCTAAAGTCAAGCCTGATGCACCACCACCTATCGATGCCAACTTTGCAGTGGCCAGCGAGCGCGCCAACCAAACCGTTTCGTTCTGACGATCATACGGATTTGGCACGCTGGCCTGCAGGGTTCTGAGACCTGACCCATGAGCACCGCAGTATTCACCGACACATCTTGGCTGGCCTCAGCTCGCCAGCATGCCCAGACCCACACGCTGGCTTTTGGCAGCCTAACCCTTGGTGTATTTGCCGTCGTTGTGTTGTTGGTGCAAAGTCTTTGGTCGATAGTCTCCGGAGATCTGGCAGTCGGCGTGCGTTATGGCTTGATGGGTGGGCTGGCCGGATTTGCAACAACGGCCTTAGGTGCATTGCCAGCACTGGCGCTGCGCAGCATTCCGCAAAAACTAGAGGACAGCCTGCTTGGCTTTGCCGCCGGCATGATGCTGGCGGCCAGCGCATTTTCTTTGCTCTTGCCTGGTCTGGCCGCTGCCACCGAGTTGCTGAACAGCAAACCGCTTGGCGCACTGGTGGTAGTGGCGGGTATGGCGCTGGGTGTTCTGTTGATGCTGGGACTGGATGAATTCACGCCGCACGAGCACGACACAACCGGCCCCTGCGGTCCGGGGCACGATCGCTGCGCCCGGGTCTGGCTATTTGTATTTGCCATTGCCTTGCACAACCTGCCAGAGGGTATGGCCATTGGCGTGAGCTTCTCGCAGGGTGACCTGAAGGTTGGGCTTCCTTTGGCCACGGCAATTGCGCTGCAAGACATTCCTGAAGGTCTGGCCGTGGCGTTGGCTTTGCGAGCGGCCGGTTTTTCACCGGGTTTGTCGGTACTGGTTGCGACGGGGAGCGGGCTGCTGGAGCCACTCGGGGCACTACTGGGAGTGGGTTTGTCAAGCGGAATGGCATTGGCCTACCCGGTCGGTCTTGGGCTGGCAGCGGGGTCCATGTTGTTTGTGGTGTCACACGAAGTTATTCCACAAACCCATCGCAACGGTCACCAAACACCTGCAACGCTCGGGCTGATGCTGGGCTTCGCATTGATGATGGTGCTCGACACCACGTTGGGATGATTTTTTAACTGAAGGAGAAAGACGATGAGCAAGAAAAAGACACCTCTGCCGGGCATGGACATTGGCATTGACGCGAAACAACGCGAGCAAATTGCAAAGGGTCTTTCGGCCCTGTTGGCAGACAGCTACACGTTGTACCTGATGACGCACAATTTTCACTGGAACGTGACTGGTCCACAGTTCAATAGCTTGCATCTGATGTTCATGGGCCAGTACACCGAGCAGTGGAACGCGCTGGACATCATTGCCGAACGGATCCGTGCACTCGGGTTCCCGGCGCCGGGTACTTACAAGGAATACGTCAAGTTGGCGTCCATCAAAGAGGTGGAGGGCGTGCCAAAAGCAACCGAGATGATCCGGCACCTTGTAGCGGCGCAAGAAGCGACAGCACGCACCGCGCGAAAGCTGTTTCCGGTGGTTGATGCGGCCAACGACCAACCCACTGCCGATGTGTTGACGCAGCGCATTGATATTCACGAAAAAACAGCCTGGATGCTGCGCAGCCTGCTTGAGAAATAAGCGGATAGCGGTGGAAGCCGAATCAAACCAATCAACCGGTCAATGCCCCGTCATGCACAGCGGTAAAACCAACCCGATGGATGCCGAAAAAATCTACCGCGCAGAGATCAGGAAGTTTGACGGGTCGGCCAAAGACCAGCCCAAAGTGTGAAAACATCTTCACGGCTGGCCTTGACACTACGCCACGCAGGCCGGCCCACCAAATCGACAGGGGTACTGCCCACAAGTTCTCAGCAAAAGGCACCACCTCACGCCCGCAATAGCGCACGATGCAGTGCTGAAAAACATCCCTCTCGGTCTTCAGAAAATGACGCATCCCTTTTGAGGTTTTTGCCATCCACCGTGGCGCTGGCTTTGTCTTCAGTGCCGGTGATCTTACCCAGCCGGTTCTCCAAAATGAAATCAACCTCGATATTGGTTTACGTGCGGAAATGCCAGAATGAGAGGCGCGCCTCAGAGAACGCCAAGCCCTTAAGTGTGCTTTACGCGATGGCGGCCGCGCGCGACAACTCGGCACACAACAACGGTCACAGCGACAACGCTTCCATGCGCCCGGCCAGCGAATCCGCCATGCCAAGCAGCAGCACATTGGCCGATCCGGTCAACAGATCGTTGTTGGGTCGCGATACAGGCCAGGGGTTTGCCGATCGCCAGTGCCCTCGTACTCATGGTGCTTGGCTTTGAAGGAGCGTTGAGTCGCTGTGACCGGCCCGAACTGCTTGACCAGCGCGTTGGTTCAGGTCCAGTGATCGATACCATCGTCTGACTATTCATGACGAATCATCCTTCAGTTGAGTCGACAACGATGATAAACATTCTCAATAAAAATTAAATGGCGATGCGAATCATTTTTATTTGCTACAATTTGACTCAGGACTGTTGAGACCTTTCTACGCACCGCGCAGGTCTCGGTTAGACCAGTCGATTCAACCCCATCAAAGCGAAAGAACACGAAGCCATGAAACCTCGCCTTTTATTAACCTGTGCTGCACTTTTGGCCTGTGCAGCAACCGCCATCGCTGAAGAAGTGGTGGTGTACTCCGCTCGGGCAGAGCAACTCATCAAACCGCTTTTTGACGCCTACACGAAAGAAACTGGCGTACAGGTCAAGTTCATCACCGGCGGTGAAGGTCCACTGATGGAGCGGCTGAAGGCCGAAGGCCAGAACAGCCCAGCCGACATTCTGCTGACGGTCGACGCCGGCAACCTTTGGCAGGCCGGACAGCAGGAGTTGCTGCGCCCAATCACATCCAAGACCCTGCAAGAGAACGTTCCTGCGCACCTGCGCGATCCCGGCAACGCGTGGTTCGGGCTATCGGTGCGTGCACGTACTCTGGTTTACAACAACAGCAAGCTCAAGTCCTCCGATCTATCAACGTACGAGGATCTGGCCGACCCTAAATGGAAAGGTCGCCTGTGTCTGCGAACATCCAAGAAGGTGTACAACCAGAGTCTGGTGGCGATGATGATCACCGAGCACGGCGAGCCAAAAACCGAAGAAATCGTCAAGGGCTGGGTCAACAACCTGGCAACGGCACCATTCCCCGACGACACCAAGGCCATGGAAGCCGTTGCCAACCGCCAGTGCGATGTGACTGTGGTCAACACCTACTACTTTGGCCGGTTGATGGAGAAAAATCCCAAACTGCCACTGTCGATCTTCTGGCCCAATCAAAACCTCAGCGGCAAAGACGCGGGTGTCCATGTGAATGTATCCGGTGCTGGTTTGACGCGGCACGCCAAGAACCCTGATGGCGCTCAAAAGCTGATCGAGTGGCTTTCATCGGAGCGCGCCCAGAACCTTTATGCCGACAGCAATATGGAATACCCGGTCAACCCGCGCGTCAAACCTGATCCGCTGGTGGCTGCCTGGGGACCATTCAAGCCCAACCAGATCAACGTCAAAGATGCTGGAAGCCTGCAAGCCCAGGCCGTCAAGCTGATGGACCGAGCCGGGTACAAATAAATAGAATCGCGCCACTTTGCCCGCCCAAGACCTTCAACCTGCCAGCTTGACTGGCCGTGGCCACACCGTCGGGCTGCGGCTTGACGGCTGGCGCGCGTTTGCCTGGGTGATTGCCGCACTGGTAATGGTGCCAGTGGCCGTCAGCTTCTCGTCCTTCGGGCAAATCGATCGCAGCACGCTGGCCCATCTGGCCGAATTTGTTTTGCCCGAGCTGCTGATCAACACGTTCTGGCTGCTTCTGGGCGTCGGTCTGGGGGTCAGCGTATTGGGGGTGTCGCTGGCCTGGCTGGTGGCGATGTGTGAGTTCCCGGGCCGACGTGTACTGGAATGGGCCTTGTTATTGCCGCTGGCCCTGCCCGCCTATGTGACCGCGTTTGTGGCCATTGATCTGCTGGACTTCAGTGGCCCGCTGCAGAGCTGGTTGCGCAGCACTTGGGGCCTTACCGGCTTGCCGGAAATCCGGTCCCGCTCTGGCGTGATTGTGGTTATGTCACTGGCGCTGTATCCCTATGTGTACCTCATCACCAAAAACGCGTTTGCCACGCAAGGTGTGATGGCACTTGAGGCCGCCCAATCGCTGGGCCTGTCGCGCTGGCGTGGGTTTTTCCGCGTGGCCTTGCCAATGGCACGGCCTTGGATTGCCGCCGGGCTAATGCTGGCGATGATGGAAACCCTGGCCGACTTTGGTACTGTGGCAACTTTTAACTACGACACCTTTACTACCGCCATCTACAAGGCTTGGTACAGCCTGTTCTCATTGCCGGCTGCGGCACAACTTGCCAGCGTGCTGATCGTATTTGTGCTGATTGTGGTGATCCTGGAGCAAGGATCTCGCGCGCAAATGCGTTTTGCAGCAGTTGGGCGTGGTGCAGCTTCAAGGCGCATCACACTCACCGGCAGTCAGCGCTGGCTGGCCATGGGGTACTGCACTACGGTGTTGCTGATTGGCTTTGTGGTGCCCGTCACACAACTGGCGCTTTGGACCTGGGAAACCGCGGCACGCGACTTGGACTCCCGTTATGTGTCTTTTGTGCTTCATTCACTTTATTTGTCGTTGTTAGGTGCTACTCTAGTGGTAGCGATTGCGATGCTGCTGGCCTATGCCGGCAGGCTACGACCAGGGGTTGGCATGGTCTGGACGCAGCGCGTGGCCACCCTGGGTTATGCTTTTCCGGGGGCAGTGCTGGCCGTGGGCCTGTTCATCCCGGTGGCAGCACTGGACAACACCTTGATCACACTTGGGCATGACCTGTTCGGATTCTCAGGCACTGAAATACTCAAAGGGACCCTGCTGGTAATGCTGCTGGCCTACCTGGTGCGTTTTCTGGCCGTGGGTTTTGGCCCAATAGACAGTGGGCTACAACGCATCACGCGCAATGTGGACGAGGCTGCCCGCAGTCTTGGCACAGGTGGCTGGCGCTTACTGACCCGAGTGCATCTGCCAATGCTGCGCGCCAGCCTGACCACCGCTGCCGCCCTGACCTTTGTCGACATCATGAAAGAAATGCCCATCACACTGATGACCCGCCCATTTGGCTGGGACACACTGGCGGTTCGGGTGTTTGAGATGACCTCGGAAGGCGAGTGGGCACGTGCTGCATTGCCTTCTCTGGCGATTGTGCTGACCGGTATCATTCCCATCCTATTGTTGTCATGGCGTGACGGGCAGCGCAGCACTCCGGAAAAAATGCATGGATGAACTGACACTCAATGCGGTCTCTCAGGCTTATGGCGCGCGGCAGATCATCAGCGACCTGAGCTTCAGCTTGGCCCGAGGAGAAATCGGCTGCCTGCTTGGGCCATCCGGTTGCGGCAAGACCACCGCCCTGCGCTGTATTGCCGGTTTTGAGCCTATTCAAAGTGGTGAGATCCTGATTGCGGGGGACAGGGTCAGTGGCACTGCCATCATGCTTGCGGCCGAAAAACGCCGTATCGGCATGGTGTTTCAGGACTACGCACTGTTTGCACATCTGACGGTGGCGGGCAATGTGGGTTTTGGTCTGCCGGAGCGCCAAAAGCCGGTCGCCAAAGCACGTGTCGAGGAGTTGCTTGCGCTGGTCGGTTTGGCGCAGCATGCACACAAGTACCCGCACCAGCTATCGGGTGGACAGCAGCAGCGCGTGGCCTTGGCCCGTGCACTGGCCCCGCGCCCAAGGCTGCTGTTGATGGATGAGCCGTTTTCAAACCTCGACGTGGAGCTGCGCGAGCGTTTGTCAATCGAGGTGCGCGACATCCTCAAGCGCGAAGCCACCACCGCCCTGATCGTGACCCATGATCAGCATGAAGCGTTTTCGCTGGCCGACCGGGTTGGTGTCATGCACCAGGGTCGCATTCAGCAATGGGACACACCTTACAACCTGTACCATCAGCCGGCCAACCGCTTTGTGGCGGACTTCGTCGGGCAGGGCGCCATGCTCAGCGGCGAAGTGCTCAACAGCCAGCAGGTGCGCACAGAACTTGGCGTGTTGGATGGATTCGTGCCGCTTGAATGCAATGAAGGTGGTTGTGCAGGCTGCACACGCAGCTGCCATGTGGATGTGATGTTGCGCCCCGACGACATCGTGCATGACGACGACAGCAGCTTGCAGGCCGAGGTCGAAAACAAGGCTTTTCGCGGCGCCGAGTTTCTCTATACGCTCAAACTGCCCAGCGGCCAGCGCGCACTCTCCTTGGTGCCGTCCCATCACAACCACGCGATCGGCGAGAAAATTGGCATCAAGCTCTCAGCCGACCATGTGGTGGCGTTTCGGCGCGAGTGAATTTGGATCGGCCAATTCCTTCATCCTTCGAAGGGGTTTTGCATTACTGGCTGCGATACTTGATCCCATGAAATTGCGCCTCAGCCCCGCCCCCACCCCAGTTGCTACCCAACTACCCGCCAGAACAGACTTACCACTGTGCACTGTCCCTTGTGGTGATTGATCTTGGGTGGACCGGTTTTGGCATTGTTTCGCACGTTTGTGTTGTGCTGCGCCTGCTTGGCACAGCCCGGCTTGGCCCAACCCTCACCACCAACCGACGGCTTTGATGCGTTTCTGAGCAGTTGCCCGCAAAGTCTGGTCTACGCCTCAAGCGCCAGTGCATCCTTGCCCAAGCTGCGCTTTGCATCGGGTGATGACATCCTGCGTACCGTCGACACTTCAGGCACGATGCACTCCGCCGTGCCTCGCATCGGACTGTGGGGCGACAGCCACACCGCCTCAGGCCACTTTGTCGATGCCATGCTGTCGGCTTGGGGATTTGGAAGCACCCGGGCACTACCCGCCAGCCTGCCACCAGCGTTGGGATTGGCAGGCGTGCGCCTGCCAGTGCGCAGCCAATGCCTGAGTGCAGGTTGGAAGCTGCAGACCGCGCACCGCGCCAACCCCAATCAGGGTGGCTTTACACCCAGCCTGATGCACTTGTCGACCAGCGCGCCGGGCGAAGCCCTTTGGCTGGACTTTGGTGACTGGGCCGCACCGCATCGCCTGCAGTCGCTCACCCTGCGCTTTGCCAAGGCCGACCCCCAGCGCGCACTGGTGCTGGGGCTGTCGGTCAACCATGCCCCTGAGGCGCTGGTCAGCCTGACTGACCCAGCCCACAACACGCTGCAGATTCGCCCGCCCGTTGGCCCACTGACCAGCATGCGCCTGCGCTTGGTGACCGGACAGCTGACCCTGCATGCCATTGACCTAAGCTACCAGACGCCACCCAAGGTGTTGATGGATGTGTTCAGCTCCCCAGGGGCGCTGGCCAGCGGCTGGAACCAGCCAGGCATCCGTAGCATGCCAGTGGCACGTTATGACCTGGCGATCTTTCAGTACGGCACCAACGAAGCCATCGGCGCTACATTTGATCCGCAGGCTTACACGCAGAGCCTGCGGCAAAGTCTGAGACGATTTCGTGCCGTCACCGGCAACACCCGTTGTGTGCTGATCGGGCCGCCTGATCGGGCCAGCCAGCCCGCAGTCAACCCACCCTACGCATTGCGTCATATGGTGATCAACCGGATCCAGGACACTTTGAGCCGCGAGTCTGGCTGCCAGTTCTGGAACTGGCAAACAGCCATGGGCGCCAACATTGCGCGCTGGGCAAGTGCCAATCCACCTTTGGCGCAAACTGACTGGACACATTTGACCGGTGCCGGTTACGCACAAAGCGCCCGCTTGTTTGCCGCTGCCATGCCCGCACTGGCACCTGCAAAACCCCGAACCAGCGGTGCTGACAATTGATGGACGCCAAAGCAGCCCAACTGAAGTCCTCCACGGCAGGCGCTGATGCAGCACGCCTGCCTGGGCTGGACGCGGTGCGCGCACTGGCGATTGCCGCCGTGCTGGCTTACCACCTCAACGTTCCCGGCCTGTTCAATGCCGGGTTCCTGGGTGTGGACGTGTTCTTCAACCTCTCGGGTTTCCTGATCACCTCATTGCTGCTGCGAGAATTTTTTACACGGGGGAGGATCGACATTGGTCGCTACTTCTGGCGGCGTTTTGTGCGGCTGATGCCTGCCGTCGCGGTGCTGCTGTTGCTGATGGCGGTGTTAGTGCCCTCGTTGATGCCCACATCCCAGCGGCGTCTGTTGGCCGACCTGCCGTGGGCGGGCGTCTACCTGGCCAACTGGTGGCAAATCTGTTCGGCCCAGTCCTATTTTGAGAATTTTGGTAACCCGCCCCTGCTGCGGCACTTGTGGTCGCTGGGTGTCGAGATGCAGTTCTATTTGCTTTGGCCATGGGTTGTCGTGGGGCTGCTGCGTCTGTGGGGTGTGCGTGGCGTTTTTGCTGTCTGCCTGTTGCTGGCCCTAGCCAGTAGCGTCTGGATGACCGCCCTGTACCTGCAATACCCTGACAACCCCAGCCGCGCCTATTTGGGTGCGGACAGCCACAGTCTTGGGCTTTTTCTCGGCTCGGCCATGGCCTGCCTGTGGAGCCCATTACATCCATCGGCGCTGATCAAGTGGCCCTTAAGCTGGCCTGTAGGAGCAACGCTGGGCAGCCTGGCCATGATTGTGCTGAGCGCTTTGATGTGGTTCAGCAATGAAGCGCAACCCCTGCTGTACCAGGGTGGATTCTTGCTGACGGCAGTCGCCAGCGTGGTGTTAGTGGTCACTTGTGCAGATTTGGCGCCACCACACCGTTCCCCCTGGCCATGGCGTGCTGGCGTGGCACTGGTGCAGTGGATGGGCACCCGCTCCTACTCCATCTACCTTTGGCACTGGCCACTGTTTATATTCCTTAAGGGTGATAGCACACCAAGCCTGTGGATATTGGGCCAATGCCTGATTTACACTGCGATTGCATCCGAAATATCGTACCGCTGGGTGGAGGGCGCACTGACTTTCAGCACCCGGCAATGGCCTGCCTTCCGACAAAGGGGCGCAGGGTTTTTGGTGCTTGGGCTGCTGCTGCTGGGTGGCGTTTATGTGGTGAAGAGTTTTCCGTGCCAGAGCCCTGCCAAGCCAGCAGTCACCGCGCCAGGCACGATAGTGGCCACTGGCGCCAGCACGCCAGCATCAGAGCCACAAAGTGGTGCAAGTGCACCTGCTGCCTTGGGCCTGACGATGGCCGAGGACTCTGACATCCTGGCGATCGGTGACTCGGTGATGCTGGGCGCACGCACGCGCATGTTGCGCACCTTGCCAGGCATCACCGTGGATGCAGAGGTTGGTCGACAGCCTCGCCAGAGTGTGACCCTGGTTCAACGCTATCTGGAGCAAAAGCCCGATCTCAAACACGCCGTGGTCCATCTTGGCACCAATGGGTATATCCTGAAGTCCGATTTACGTCGCCTGCTTACTTCGCTGCAAGGTGCTCAACAGGTAGTGCTCATCAACAACTTTGCCGACCGTCGCTGGAGTGAGGCCAACAACAAGACCTTGCTGCAGGTTGCCCCAGAGTTCAGCAATACAAAGGTCATGGACTGGCATCAAATCGCCCAAGGCAACCGGCATTTTTTTGTGCAGGACGGAATTCATCTTTCGAGTGAAGGCATCACTGCCTTCATACGTGGCATTGCCAACAGTCTGGGCATCGAACCTGTTGACTTGGCGGCCAACCGACCGACTCTACCGCGGCTGACACCGGCTGCCACCAAGGCACCGGCAAGCAGCATGCGGCCACCGTCTTCCACCAGCACCTCAGTGGCCGCTTTGCCCGAAGCAACAGTTCCACCAACATTGCCGACAAATGCGGCCCAGACCTTGCAGACGACCCCATTGCTGCCTGAGCCCCAGGTCGAGGGCTTGCCCCACGGCAACATTCCACCCGCCCCAGCGCCCCAGTCAGCAGAGGAAACCCCATGAGACTCACGTATATGCCTGGACTGATCATTCCTCTGGCGCTAACCTTTGGTGCCATGATGCCGGTGCGCGCGGCACAACCGAGCGTGCACGTGGTCAAGTTCACAGCACTCGGCGATGCTCCCGACCTGGTTTGCCCGGTGCGACCTGGCAAGCCCAAAAAACCCAGGCCGCCAACACCAACCGACGAACCAGCGCTGCCGCTGGGCATCCCGGACCCCCAGGAGGTGCAGGAGGCGCTGGCCGACGCCAATGCGCCTGACGTGGTGCCACCCATCTCCGTGCCCAAAGTATCGACGATGGCTCCGGCATGGCAAGCTGTTGAGATGAACCAGACCTTTCGCGTCGCTTTTTGGGGCGACAGCCACCTGGCAGCGGGTTTTTTTACTCAGGAACTGGTCCGGCGCGCGGGCGTAACACCTGATCAACTGCACAGCGCGTTTATTGCCGCTACCTTGACGCGTCCGGGCGTTCGTTTGCCGGTGCGAAAAGCCTGTGCCTCCGCAGACTGGCGCCATGAGTCTGCACACGCCGTGCCTGCTGCGGCGAAGGCGCCCGGTCCGGCACTGGTCAACCAACTCAGCACCACAGCCGATGCCAGCCTCGCCTGGGATTTGCGCAATCCGCAACGCACCCCCGTACACCGCAGTCTGCAACTGCTGTTTGAGCAAACGGCAGCCCCCATTCGTCTGGGTATACGCGTGGACGGCGGCGTTGAACAGCAATTGACACTGGCGGCACCACCAGGTCCTGCCGTGTTGGAGTTACAGGGCGACACGCCGCTGTCAACCCTTCAGTTGCGACTGATCGAGGGCAGCCTGCGCAGTCACGGCCTGGCTTTGCCTGTGCCGCCAACGGCACGATTGCAACTGGATTTGTTTGCTTTGCCTGGGGCAACCGCAAGAGCTTGGCAAAACGCCAATCTTGACTATCTGCAGAGCTGGTTTGCCGACGCGCCCACCTACCAGCTGGTGGCGCTGGCATACGGCACCAATGAGGGCAACGAAAAACCCTTTGACGCTGGTGCCTACCACCAGATGCTGCGCCAAAGCGTGAACCAGCTCAAACACATGTTCCCGAATTCGGCATGTTTGCTGATCGGGCCCGGGGACCGGGGCATTCTTGTGCCACGCCAGCGCCTGGCCAAAAGCTCAAGCAAGAAATCCGCCAAGCAAGCGGCCGGGCGCAACGCTGCCAACAAAGAACCGGGTCCACGCGTCGATCTGTTGAAGTACTCCAACATCCACACCGAAATCACGCGCATCCAGCAATCGATTGGTGTCGAGTTGGGTTGCCAGACCTGGAGCATGATGAGTTCCATGGGTGGTAGAGCCAGCGCCTACAGTTGGGTGCGCCAGCGCCCACCCTTGATGGCCAATGACCTGATCCACTTCACCGTGCCAGGCTATCAGCACCTGGCACAGCGCTTTGCTGACGACATGGGCTGGACTCCCGAAACTCTTTGGCTCACGTCCACCGCCACAGCGAGGCCATAGTCCAGACAAACTTCATTGTGCTCGGCACGACCAGTTGGCGCATTGCAATAGGACGTCCCAAGTGTCTTGACTTGAGCATCAGCGAGTTCCACCAGGGTCTTTCAACGACATTCAGCGTCCCAGATCTCACGCTCTTTTGCCGCAGTTGGCGGCGACGCCGAACAAGGCTTTTCGTGAGCGCCTTTGTCAACAGGGGCAATCTCGCCGTTTGTCAGGGCACGTTGGGGTCTCTGCACATTTGTTGCGCTCAATCCAGGGTATTTTGATTGAAGCAACTCTTTCATTTGCCAAAGCGTCAGCACATTCACCAGCGACGCCACACCAATGGCTGCAACGATGCCGATGCCGATTCGCCGCAGCAACCATTCAATGCACCCACCCACCGTGACTGCGGACACAGCGCCGACAAAGAAGCCAACCACGGCAAATAGTGCAAAAAAACCCAGCACAAAAATCAGCGCAAAAGAATCCCTGTTCACCTCAGTCACAAAATGCCGGGAGATACCCTGAAACCCCACCCAGGCACCCCATGCGCCCCCGGCCAAAGGCCACAGAATACGGGTGAACCAGCCGTAGGGACTCACGGATTTCACCCTAAAGAGAGCCAGGAGAAATGCCTGGCGGTGTCCGGGCGATCGCACCAGCCAGCCAAGCAAGAACTCATCCCAGTCCGATCAGGTACCGAATGTTCCGGCCAGATTCGTTCAAGAGAATCATGTGCGTGCACAGCGAACTGTCAGCCCGACATGGAAGTTAACCAGCAGTCCGGACCGCTGCAACTGCCCTCTCAGCGGCTGCTAGGAAAACTGAACACCGCGCCCTCGCGCACGCCGGCGCTGGGCCAACGCTGCGTGATCGTCTTGCGCTTGGTATAAAAACGCACCGCATCCGGGCCGTAGCCGTGCAGGTCACCAAACAGGCTGCGCTTCCAGCCGCCAAAGCTGTGGTAGGCCACAGGCACCGGCAGCGGCACGTTCACACCCACCATGCCGACCAGAATGTTGTCGCTGAAGTAACGCGCCGCCTCGCCATCACGGGTGAAGATGCAGGTACCGTTACCGTATTCATGCGCGTCGATCATGTCCATGGCTTCCTGCAGCGTCTTGACGCGCACGACGCCCAGCACCGGGCCAAAGATTTCCTCCTGGTAGGTCACCATGCCGGGCTTGACGTTGTCAAACAGGCACGGCCCCAGGTAATAGCCGCCCTCAAAACCCGCGATCTGAATGCCACGGCCATCGACCACCAGCGTGGCGCCTTCCTTCACGCCCTGATCGACGTAGCCGACCACTTTCTCAAAATGCGCTTTGGTTACCAGCGGGCCCATGTCGCAACTGGCTTGCGTGCCGGGCCCGACTTTCATCTTGGCAATTTCTGTTTTCAGCCCCGCCACCACGGCGTCGGCCGTGGCGTCACCGACGGCAACGACCAGCGGGATCGCCATGCAGCGTTCGCCGCACGAGCCATACGCCGCGCCCATCAGGGCGCTGACCGCGTTGGGGATGTCGGCATCGGGCATCACCACGGCATGGTTTTTGGCACCACCCAAAGCCTGCACGCGCTTGCCATGGCTACAACCGGTGCTATAAATGTATTCAGCAATCGGAGTCGAGCCGACAAAGCTGATGGCTTTGACACGCGGATCGGTCAGCAGGGTATCAACCGCCTCCTTGTCACCATTGACCACGTTGAGCACACCCGGGGGCAGGCCAGCCTGCAAGGCCAGTTCGGCCACGCGCAGGGCGCTGCTCGGATCACGCTCGGAGGGTTTCAGGATGAAGGTGTTGCCACACACGACGGCCATCGGCCACATCCATAGCGGCACCATGACCGGGAAGTTGAATGGCGTGATGCCAGCAGTGACCCCCAGAGCCTGGAACTCGCTCCATGAATCAATGTTGGGGCCGACGTTCTTGCTGTGCTCACCCTTGAGCAGTTCGGTGGCATAGCTGGCGTACTCGACGTTCTCGATGCCCCGCTGCAACTCACCCAGCGAGTCGGCCAGCACCTTGCCGTGCTCGGCGGTGACCAGCGCGCACAGCTCGTCGGCATGTTGCTCCAGCAGAACTTTGAGGTTGCTCATGACGCGCGCACGTTTGAGCGGCGGGGTGGCTCGCCAGGCAGGGTAAGCGGCTTGCGCGTTGGCAATCGCCGCTTCCACGGTGAGTTTGTCAGCCAGCTGCACACGTTTTTCGGCGGCACCGGTGGCCGGGTTGAAGACGTCGGCGCTGCGGCTACCGCCGGGTACGGTTTGACCGCCAATCAGGTGGCCAATGGTGGGGAGAGTAGGGGTCATGGTCATTCTCTGGTTTATATAAAAAACTAGGCTCTAGCCCTTGCTTTACATGAATAGGCAGCTACAAAAATTGATTCCTCAAGACACATCTGCAGGGCAGTCAAAGAAACCCGGTTGGCTCACGCCATTTGGCTTGCCACCTGCTGGGCCGCCTGCGCAGGCTCGCCCGCCAGCCCTCGTATCACACCCTGGCGGGCTTCAGGAGGATGATTCTGGCTCAATTTGAATTTGCCGACCAGCGCGGTGATTTCAATCTCCAGTCCGACCACCGCACCCATCATTCGGGCAATGTAATCTGCTGGTGCATCGTCAACCTGCCAGGGCTCGGCACGAACCCCCTCTTGCGACTGCGTCAGTGCCTCAAGTTGCGCGCGCAACCAGGCTGCATCGCCATCGACCACACGCAGATGGCCACTGGCCTGCACCACGGTGTAGTTCCAGGTCGGCACCACCTTGCCATGTTCCCGCTTGGCTGGGTACCAGCCCGGCGAAACGTAGGCTTGTGGCCCGCGAAAAATCACCAGCACCTTGCGGCTGGCCGGGTGAGCCTGCCACAGTGGGTTGGCCCGAGCCACATGGGCTTTTAATGTGCCTTGGCCGCCCAAAGTCGGGGCGAACAAGAATGGCAATTCGTCAGCGACCAGCTCGCCATCCGCCTCAGTGACCAAGGTCCCCAGCGGGTAGTCGCGCATCAGCGCGTTCAAAGCCGTGGCATCGGTCTGGGCAAAGTGGTTGGGCAGGTACATGGCGACGGTTTCGGCGTGTGCAACTCAATGGCCACACCTCAGGCGGTGGCGTTGATACATTCACCCAGGGCATTGACCAAGCTGTCAATCTGTTCGGGCGTACTGATAAACGGCGGGGCGAGCTGGATGGTGTCGCCGCCATAACGCACATAAAAGCCTTTTTTCAGCATCGCCATAGCGATCTCATAGGGGCGCTTGGCGGGCTCACCCGGCAGCGCGGCGATGGTGAGACCAGCGGCCAAGCCGTAGTTGCGGATGTCAGTGACGTGTTTGGCACCTTTGAGTGAATGCACGGCGCTCTCAAAGATCGGCGACAGTGCCTTGACCTTGTCGACCATGTTTTCACGCACCAGAATATCCAGTGTGGCCAGACCCACCGCGCAGGGCACCGGGTGTGCTGAGTAGGTGTAACCATGCGCAAATTCGAGCATGTAGTCCGGCCCGCCCTGCGCCATAAAAGTGTCGTAGATTTCCTTGCTGGCCAGCACTGCGCCCAATGGCTGCGCGCCATTGGTGATCTGTTTGGCGCAGTTCATGATGTCGGGAGTGACGCCAAAGGCTTCGGCCCCACTGTAGGCACCCATGCGACCAAAACCGGTAATCACTTCATCAAAAATCAGCAGGATGTTATGGGCGGTGCAAATGTCGCGCAGGCGCTGCAGGTAACCTTTTGGCGGGATGATGACACCGGCCGAGCCCGACATCGGCTCCACAATCACCGCCGCAATATTGCTGGCATCGTGCAGGGTGATCAGGCGCAGCAGATCATCGGCCAGCTCAGCACCGGTCTCGGGCATGCCGCGGGTAAAAGTGTTGCCGGGCAGTTGGGTGTGCGGCAAGTGGTCGGCCTCAATTCCCTGGCCAAAGGTTTTGCGGTTGCCCACCATGCCGCCGACCGAAATGCCGCCATAGTTGACGCCGTGGTAGCCTTTCTCGCGGCCAATCAAGCGGGTTTTGGTTCCCTGGCCTTTGGCGCGCCAGTAAGCACGCGCCATTTTGAGCGAGGTGTCGGCAGACTCCGAGCCCGACCCGGTGAAAAACACATAGTCCAGCCCGGCAGGCGTCAGTTCCTTGAGCTTGTTGGCCAAGGCAAATGACAAGGGGTGACCAAACTGGAAAGCGGGTGAATAGTCCAGCGTGGCCAACTGGTGCCGCGCGGCTTCAACGATCTCGGCGCGACCGTGTCCGAGTCCACAGGTCCACAAACCTGACAGGCCGTCAAAAATCTTGCGGCCATCCACATCCGTGTAGTAACAGCCTTCGGCACTGGCCATCATGCGCGGATTGGCCTTGAAGTTACGGTTGCCGGTAAACGGCATCCAGTGTGGCTCCAGCCAGGCAGCATCCGTTCGGGCTTGGGTCAGGACTTTGGCATCGGTCAGGTTCATGGTGGCTCTCCGGGGAGTGGGAAGTAGGGCAAGAGGGCGATTGTGCGGGTCTCTGTTACTCTTATGAATGTTGAAATATCACTCTTTGGTTGACAGATTATGCAAGTAACCAGTCGCGCCGCGCTGGGCCAACTCAGCGACATGGACATCCGCTTGCTGCGGGTGTTCAAAAGTGTGGTCGATTGCGGCGGCATGAGCGCGGCCGAACTCGAACTCAACATTGGCACCAGCACGGTGAGCCGCCATATCAAAGACCTGGAGACCCGACTGGGCCTGACCCTGTGCCGGCGCGGCCGTGCCGGCTTTTCGTTGACACCGGAAGGTGAACAAATTTACGCACAGACACTGCAACTGCTGGTCGGTGTGGAGGCGTTTCGCACCCGTGTCGATGAAATTCACCAGCGTTTGGGCGGCGAGCTGCATTTAGCGGTGTTTGACAAGACCGCCAGCAACCCGCAGGCGCACATTGGCGAGGCGATTGCCCAGTTTCAGGCGCAGGCGCCGGACGTCAGCCTGCATCTTCATGTGGCACCGCTCAACGTGATCGAGCGCGGTGTGCTGGCAGGGCAGTTTCAGGTTGGCGTGGTACCGGGGCACCGCAGCGCAGACACGCTGGTCTACGACGAGCTGTTTGACGAAACCATGTACCTCTATTGCGCGCCCAGCCATCCGCTTTTTGATCTGATCTCAGCGCAGCAGCCCGCCGACTGGGACGCCCTGCGCCAGCATCGCTTTGCCGGGCTGGGCTACCACTCGCCCAATATGGAGCTGACCCAACAGGTACGACTGGCGCGTTCCGCCACCGGCTACGACCAGGAGTCCATTGCCACGCTGATCCTGTCGGGCCGTTTCCTGGGTTTTTTGCCCGACCATTACGCGCAGGACTTTGTTCGGCAAGGACGCATGCGCGCGCTTCAACCCCAGGTATTTCGTTACCGCTGCAGCTTTTTTGGCATTGTGCGCGCATCGCCGCAAAGCAGCCGGGTAACGCGTGCGTTTCAGGACTGCCTTCGAACGGCACACCATCGGGTCGAGGTCACCCCTTGAGTTGCTTCATACCGGTCGCCCAGTCTTCGAGGTGATGCACGCAAACGATCTGGCCATGCTCGATCTCATGGATGTCGGTGGTGTCGATCCTGAAGGATCTGCTGCCGTCAAGCGGCAGCCCCATGAAGTTGCCCTTGGGTGAGCCGGTGGCCACCGAGCGCACCACCACTTTCTTGCCATCGACGCCGATCACCAGGTCTTGGGGTTCCCACACCAGGTCAGGAATAATCTGCCAGAAAAAACCCACCTGCTTGATCAGCGTGGCTTTGTCCTTGACTTCCTGGCTATTGATGGACTGAAAGCTATCGGCCAGGATTTTGTCCAGCACAGCACCAGGATTGGTGTCCGTATTGACGGTGAGTGCCTTTTGGTAGAAAGAGGCAACGATGGTTTGTAACTCGTCTTGGGTCATGATGGATCTTTTCGTCGGTAAGTGTGTTATTTGGCCGAGAGCTGACGCAGAGCACCAGCCCAGTCCTCGACGTGGTGGGCGGTGATGGCCTTGCCGTCCTTGATGGTGTGGATATCGATGGTCATGATCTTGAAGCTCTTGCCTGTCGGTTGAACACCAAAAAATGGACCCACCGGCGTGCCGCTAGCTTCGCTGCGCACGATGATTCGGTTGCCATCGACCAGAACGTCTTTGATATCCCACTTCAGGTCGGGGATCAACTTACCAAAGCCGCCAACCTGCGCGACAAAACCATCACGGCCCTTGAAGTCAGTTTCACTCGAATACGACTTCCAGTCGGGGGCCAACGCCTGCTCGGACAGGGCTTTGAGGTCCTTGGTCGCCGGTTGGTTGAGCATCTCGTAAAACGGCGCCACCTGCTTACGCGCCTGTTCCAGTGACATCGATTGAGAAAAGGCAGGTGTGGAATGAACGATGGCAAAAGCCAAGGCGGCAGCAAGCGGTATGCGGCAGACAGGAGTGAGACGAAGGTGAGATTGCAGCATGGTGATGGTCCTTATCGGTCAGAGGTTTACAAGAGGCGGATGGCCAAAGTTTCCGGTATCAGCGCAAAAAAGACGAGATCAAATTTGGACCGAATAGGGTAAAAATCAGACAAAATGGATGCATGCATAGCAAACCTGAAATTGCCGAAGTAGGTTTCAGGCCGCCGCACGACACGCGCCTTTCTGTTGAAGCCTTGACGCTTGAATCATTGAGAAAACGTGCCAGCGCAGAGCACTTCGAAAAGCTTCAACGAGCCGACTTTTACCGGCTTATCGGAGTGGTCTCGGGCGACACCTGTCCGATGGTGGATTTCGACACCTTTGCCGCCACCGCTGGTGATTGGTTTCTGGTGCGACCGGGGCAGGTGTTTCGCTACGATTTTTCCCGCCCCTGGGACGGCTGGCTGCTTGTTTTTAGACCCGACGGATTAATCAACATCAACCCAAACCACGTTGGTCAGGAAATCGACCTGTTGCGTCGAATCGAAGACCTGAACTGTCTGCATTCACTTGGCCAAGGCCCACACGACTGGATGGTTCGCCGACTGCAGCAGATACAGAGCGACGGTGCCATGACCACAGATGTGGTCCTGCGCAACGAACTTCTACGTCTGGAACTCTCGGGCCTATTGTTGCGCCTGTCGCTGTGGCAATCGGCCAAGGGTTTGAACCAAACCGGTCCGGTCATCGGGCAGGCCCAGTTCCGGCGTTTTCACAAGTTGCTCAGCACCGACTTTTACCGGCACCACCAGGTCCGGCATTACGCCCGAACGCTGGGCATGAGTGACAAAACCTTGAGCCGGGCTTGCCTGGCAGCCAGTGGCTTGCCCGCCAAAGCGCTGATCAACCAACGCTTGGTATTAGAAGCCAAGCGCCTGCTGGCCCACACCCGGGTGTCTGTGCAGACCATTGGTCACGAGCTGGGTTTTGATGAACCGACCAATTTTGTCAAATTCTTCCGCAAGGAGGCGCAAATGACGCCGCTGACTTTCCGGCAACACTTTGCAGGTGCAACGCCGGGAATTCAAACACTTCCATCGCGCCGTCAGGTGGCAAGAAGTTGAGGAAGATTTCCCTTCAGCCCTTATAAATACTGCCCTGACAGCTATGAATATAGTTTCTTCCCTTGTCGCACCAATCCATGTCAAGCCCTGACACCCAACACATTGGCGTGGCCCTGATATTTGCCCTGGTGTATCTGGGCATGATTCTGGGCGGCTTGCCACGCCTGAAACTGGATCGTTCCGGGGTTGCGTTGCTTGGCGCCATTGCCATGATCGGTCTTGGTGCCAGCAGCACCGAGCAGGCGGCCAAAGCCATCGACCTGCCGACCATCCTGCTGCTGTTTTCATTCATGGTGATTTCGGCGCAAATGCGGCTGGGCGGTTTCTACGTGGCAGTCGCACAACGCGTGGCTGGTCTGCAACTGGGACGCGCAGGCTTGCTGGCCGCTCTGATCGCAACTGCCGCGGCTCTTTCAGCGGTGTTCTCCAATGACATTGTTTGCCTCGCCATGACACCGGTGGTCGCGCAGTCGTGCCTGCAACGCCGCCTTGACCCGGTACCCTTTCTGGTTGCACTGGCCTGTGCGGCCAATATCGGCTCGGCCGCCACGCTGATCGGTAACCCGCAAAACATGCTGATCGGCGCGATGTTGCAACTGCCGTTTGCTGGCTACATACATGCCGCCTTGCCACCAGTCTTACTCAGCCTGCTGGTGCTTTGGATTTGGCTGGTATTTGCCCCGCATGGCACCCTGGCCCAGCCGGTGCAAGCCCACCTGCCCCCAAACGCTGATGTCGCATCAACCGAAGGATTTGCACCCATGCAAACCCCGCGCTTTGACGCGTGGCAAACTGGCAAGGGCTTGCTGGTGGCCTGCGCGCTGATGGGCATATTTTTGTTCACCGACTGGCCACGTGAAGTTGCCGCATTGGTGGGTGCGGGTGTGCTGCTGCTGAGCCGACGTTTTCATTCGTCACATGTGATGGGTTTTGTCGACTGGGAACTGCTGATCCTGTTTATGGGACTGTTTGTGGTCAACCACGCCTTTGAGTCCACCGGCCTGGCAGCGCAGGCGGTCGGCTGGCTGGCTGGTCAAGGTGTTCATCTTGCGGACAGCGCGGTACTGGTCACCGCAACCGTGGCTTTGTCCAACCTGGTGTCCAACGTGCCCGCAGTGATGCTGCTGATCCCGCACGTCCAAGGCATGCAGGGTGGCGTCACTCTGGCACTGGTCAGCACCTTTGCCGGTAACCTGTTGTTGGTAGGCTCGATCGCCAATCTGATCGTGGTTGACCTGGCCGAAAAAAGCGGCATTGCCATCGGCTGGCGCGCGCATCTGCGCATTGGCCTGCCAGTGACAGTGATGAGCTTATTGATCGTCGGTTGGTGGCTGGGCTGACTCCCGCAATGGCCCTTGTGCCAATGCGAAATTTCCATTGATACAAATCAATCATGGTGCGTAGAATCTGCCAACCGCTCGTTGGAAATCAGGGCATAAAACACACGCAGGAGCGCAATTTTGCGATTCGCGGCAAACGAACAGTCCCTACTGCGACTGCACTTGTTAGGCACACTGACCATTGTCATGCTGCTGACATTGGGCCTGGCCGCGTATTTTTCATGGCAAAGCCGCGTTGAACATCATGCCTCAATCGAACGCGTGTCCCAGGGCGTACAGGCGCAGCAGCATGCACGTCTGCGCGCCGAAATCGACTCAGCGGTCAGTTTCCTGAACTTCACCCGCACGCGCACTGGTCCTGTATTGCGCCAACGCCTGAGCGAGCAGGTTGACACCGCCATGCAGATGGTGCAGGCCATGTATGACCGCGAGTCAAAGCGCCGTCCGCCCGCGGCGGTCAAACAGCTGATCATCGAAGCGCTGCGACCGATGCGTTTTTTTGATGGGCGGGGCTACTTCTTCATCGACGACATGCAAGGTCAGTTCATCCTGCTGCCCACCGCGCCACAACTGGAGGGGCAGACCAAGCTCGATAACCGGGATGACCGGGGCCACTACATCATGCGTGGGCTGATTGATGCGGCTCGCCAGCCTGATGGCCAGGGTTTCTCGCGTTACCGCTGGTACTCGCCAGATGTACCCAAGGAGATGACGGACAAACTGGCTTATGTGCGCTATTTCGAGCCTTTTGACTGGTTGATTGGCACGGGTGACTACACCTACAAATGGGAGCAACAGCAGCAACTGGCGGTGCTGGAGCGTCTACGCGGCGTGCGTTTTGGGCAAAGTGGTCGCATCGGGGTGCTTGACGGTGATGGTCGGGTACTGCTGGCCGCTAACACGCCGTCACTGGAAGGTCAACCCTTGTCGTCACTGCCCGAGCCCCAGCGCGCCATACTGGAACAAGTGCTGGCGAAAGCGCGCCGGGGCGGAGGTTTGATGCAGGCAGATTGGTCCGATGACGGCACCAGCCTGATGCCAAAAACCGCGGTGGTGCAGTGGGTAGCACCCTGGGGCTGGACTCTCATCGCCAGCATTTCAGACAACGAGCTTCAACACAGTTTGCGCCAGGAAATGGCACGTGAGGTGAGCGCGAGCCAGCGTCTGCGACAGTGGCTGCTGCCACTACTGTTGGCACTGGCGCTGGGGCTGGGTGCCTCCTGGGCGTTTTCGCAAAAGTGGCGTAGCCTGTTTGCGCTCTACCACGACGACATCCGTGTAAAAAACCAGTCCATTGCCCGCAGCGAAGCCCTGTTTCGTGCGGTGTTCGACAACGCTGCGGTGGGCATCGCCCAAGCTTCGCCGACAGGCGAGTTCATGCAAATGAACCAGTGTTACTGCAACTTGTTGGGCTACAGCCTGGATGAGGTCATGCAGCCCGGCTTCAACTTTCGGCGGGTCACGCTACCAGATGACCTGGCTGCAGACGAGCAGCATGTGCGGGATTTGCTCAATGGACACGCGACCAGTTTCAGCATGGAGAAGCGATACATCCGCAAGGATGGCAGCATCGTCTGGGCTTATCTGGCGGTACAACTGGTACAGGCAACCGATGGCACGCCGCAGTATTTCATCGCCGCGGTGCACGACATTTCCGAACGTAAGCAAGCCGAAGACCGCCTGCGCTTGGCCGCCAGCGTGTTCACTCACGCGCGCGAGGGCATTTTGATCACCGAGATTGATGGCACCATCATTGACATCAACGAGTCATTTACCCGTATCACCGGATACACCCGCGATGATGCAGTCGGCCAAAATCCGCGCCTGCTCAAGTCGGGCCTGCAGTCGGATGCGTATTACTCCGAAATGTGGCGCAGCATCGCTGACAACGGACACTGGTTTGGAGAGACATGGAACCGGCGCAAGAACGGCGAAATTTTTGTCGAAATGCAGACAGTGAGCGTGGTGTGCGACGCCAACGGCCAGCCGCGTCACTATGTGTCGTTGTTCTCTGACATCACGGCGCTCAAGGAGCACGAACGTCAGTTGGAGCACATTGCCCATTTCGACGCCCTCACCGGCCTTCCCAACCGCGTGTTACTGGCCGACCGGCTGGGTCAAGCCATGCTGCAGGCGCTGCGCCGTGGTCAAAAGCTGGCTGTGGCGTACCTCGACCTTGACGGCTTCAAATCGATCAACGACCTGCACGGACACGAGGCCGGCGACCGGGTATTGATGGGGGTAGCCAGTCGCATGAAAGAGGTGCTGCGCGAAGGCGACACCCTGGCCAGGCTTGGTGGTGATGAGTTTATTGCCGTCCTGGTGGACTTACCCGAGACCACGACCAGCTTGCCGCTGCTGACCCGGCTGCTTGATGCTGCCGCCGAACCGATCCAGTTGGGAGGGCAATGCCTGCAGGTGTCGGCCAGCCTGGGTGCCACTTTCTATCCTCAGTCCGACTCGATTGACGCCGAGCAGTTGCAGCGGCAGGCTGATCAGGCCATGTACCAAGCCAAACTGGCGGGTAAAAACCGCTATCACTTGTTTGACGCAGAGCAGGACCGTAGCGCGCGCGGCCATTTTGAGAGCCTTGAGCACATCCGCCACGCGCTCCAGAACGAGCAACTGGTGCTGTATTACCAGCCCAAAGTCAACATGCGCAGTGGCAAAGTCATCGGTGCTGAGGCGCTGATTCGCTGGCAACATCCGCAGCGTGGTCTGCTGGCCCCGGCACAGTTTTTGCCGGTGATCGAAAACCACTCACTGGCCGTTGAGGTGGGGGAGTGGGTGATCAGCTCGGCACTGCGACAGATGGAACTCTGGCATATACAAGGTTTGAGTGTGCCGGTTAGTGTGAATGTGGGCGCGCGCCAGTTGCAACAGCGTGACTTTGTCAGCCGCTTGCAGGTATTGCTGGGCGAACACCCTGAGGTACCGCCCAAATGCCTGGAGCTGGAGGTGCTGGAAACCAGCGCCCTGGAGGACATTTCCGGCGTCTCGACGGTCATCGAAGCCTGTCGTGGGCTGGGTGTGATGTTTGCACTGGACGACTTTGGAACCGGCTATTCGAGCCTGACCTATCTGAAACGCTTGCCCGTGGCACTGCTGAAAATTGACCAGAGTTTCGTGCGCGACATGCTCGACGACGCTGACGATCTGGCAATTCTGCAAGGCGTCATAGGCTTGGCGAAGGCGTTCCACCGCACCGTGATTGCCGAAGGCGTGGAGACCATCGCCCATGGTACGGCGCTGCTGGCGCTAGGCTGTGAGCAGGCGCAAGGTTACGGCATAGCACGCCCGATGCCAGCCACCGACTTTGTTGCCTGGGCCGCGGCCTGGCGGCCAGACCCTGCATGGCATTCACCGGGTTCGACGATTACCGACGTATGAAGAGTCAGCTGGAGGCTCACGCAGCTGGCATGCCAAGCCAGCGCTGTTCGAATGCCAGTGCATCGATTGGCCTGCCAAGCCAGTAGCCCTGGCCAGACTCACATCCAAGCTCGCTCAACCGCTGGGCTTGCCCGGCCTGCTCAATACCTTCAGCCACCAGGGTATGTCCTAGGTTGTGCGCCAGATCGATGATGGTGCGAACAAGTACCGCATCATTGCCATTGCTCAGCATGTTGCCGACAAAACTCTTGTCGATCTTGATCACCGAGATGGGCAGTTCATGTAGATAGGCCAGGCTCGAATAACCGGTGCCAAAATCGTCGATCGCCAGCGCCACGCCCAAATCACGCAAGGCGCGCAGGCAACTCAGTTGCGCAGGCGTTTGCTGCAGCAGCGCGTCCTCGGTAATTTCAAGCTCCAACCCGCACGCCGGTACCCCGTGCTGTATCAACAATCGTTGCACTTGTTTGGGCAAGTCTGGGCGCTGGAGGTCGCCCACGTTCTGGTTGACCGCCATGCGCCAGCCGTCTTTCCACCTGCCTGCAAGCCGCCATCGGCCGAGGTGGCGCAAGGCTTCGCTCAATACCCACTGATCGATGGCACCCAACAGGCCGGTTTTTTCCGCCACACGAAGAAACTCGCCGGGCATCTGCAAGCCGTGGCCCGGACGCTCCCAGCGCACCAGCGCTTCAGCACCCATCAGCGCGCCGCTACCAAGTTGGCACTTCGGCTGGAAATACACCCGCAACTGCTGTTTTGCAATGGCCTCACTCAGGTCATTCTGCAAGGCAAAGGCATGATCATTGGCCAGGCTCATTTGTGGCGAATAGACTGCCGTACGGTTCCGCCCGCTCACTTTTGCCCCGTACATGGCAATGTCAGCATTACGCAGCAGCAGGTCGGGTGTGTCGCCATCCTGCGGATAACTCGCCATACCAATGCTGGCCATTGGCCGGTAATGTTTCTTGGCGACCAGAGGCAGGGGTTCGCGCAGACGGGCGAGCAAATTGGCTGCCACTGCCTGGGCCCCTTGTGCGTCCGTCGCTGGCAACAAGACCGCAAATTCATCACCACCTACGCGCGCCACGGTGTCTTCCTGGCGTACACCTTCTTGCAGCCGCCGCGCCACGGCGCGAAGCAACAGGTCGCCGACCGGATGGCCCAGGGTGTCATTGACTTCCTTGAACCGGTCGAGGTCAATGAACAATAGCGTAAACGGCTGCTTATGACGTTTGGCACTGGCCATCAACTGCGAGGCGCGGTCGTTGAACAGTGCCCGGTTGGGCAGATCGGTCAGCTCATCATAGGAGGCTTGACGCAGCAGGCGCAATTGGGTCTGATGCAAAAGGGTGACGTCGGTTTGCATGGCAAAGTAGTACATCACCGCGCCGTCTTCGTCGCGCACCGCATTGATACTGCACAGCACGTTGTACTCTTGCCCGTCGCTGCGCCGGTTGCAAATTTCGCCTGACCAGCAACCTGTTGTATTGAGCGAAGTCCAAAGCCCTTTGTAAAAGTCGGGGCTGTGCTTACCCGACCTGAGAAGACGCGGGCTGCGTCCAAGCACCGCATCGGCCGAAAACCCGGTCTGTCGTGTGAACGCGGGATTGATGCGCACAATGGCACCGGCAGCGTCGGTGATGATGATCGCCTCTTGGGAGGCCATGAACACAGTTTCACTAAGCAACTGTTGCCGCTGCTGCTCCTTGAGCACGGTGATGTCGGTCGAGATAGCACCCAAGCCAAAAATGTGGCCCTGCAGGTCACGCAGCGGAAACTTACGCGTCAAGAATTCCACTGCGGCGCCCCCCGCGCCGTGAATTTTTTCCTCAAGCGTCGCCGCCACGCCGCTTTGCAGCACCTCGGTGTCCGTGTTTGCCAGCGTGATTGCATCGCGCAGCGGCAAAAAATCATTGCGGCTGTGCCCCTGCACATGCTCGCGCTCCAGTCCCAGGAACTGCAGCATGGTGTGGTTGGCCAGCAGCACCTTGCCCTGTCGGTCAACCGCATAGATCAGGCTGTGGCTGGCGTCCAACAGATCTGAAAAAAAGCGCTGGTCAGCCGCACGAGCCACTTCGGCGGTACGGTCCACCAGCAGCAGCAGCAGTCTGCGGTCGAGCTTGTAGTCCATCGACAGCCCGATCAGGTGCACATCAAACACCGGAGCGCGGGTGTCTGAATGGGTAATTTGCACCTGAGGCAGCAACAGTGTCTCGCCCGAGCGCACCTCACGCAGCGCTGCATACACGCGCGTGCGATCGTTCTGGTGCACGGCTTTCCAGAAACGGTTGTCCGGGCTGGTTTGTGGCCGGGTACCTCCCAGCAAGGCGGCCGCACGCTCATTACTGTCGTCAATGCTGCCTTGTCCGTCTACAACCAAGGCTGGCAGTGGCATATGTTCGAACAGTGACTGATAACGCCGGCGCAGCAGATCAGCGTCTTGCTGCGCAGCGCGCAACTCGTCGTTTTGCAGCTCCAGCTCAATCTGGTAAATGCGCAGGTCTTCGAGTAATCGAGCCTGATCGAGTGTGCTTTCGGGTGGCGCTGCCGGCTGCCCGGCGTGTTGCCCAAGCACTGCCTGTGCACGCTGCTTGAGTCGCTCCAGACGTTCGGTCTTCAATGCGGCCAAGCCGCTGCCTGCTGAGGTCATGACGGCTGCACCTGGGTTTTGGCACGCCATTGAGTAACGTCGAGATGGCTGACCACCACGCCGGGTTGCTCACCACCAACCGGGCCCACATTCATCACAAACCAGCGCTGCTCGGTGGGCGAATGGCAAGGGTATTCGAGTGTGAAGTGCCGGCTACGCCCCTCCAACACTTCACGCACACCTCGTTCAGCGTCACCAATACTTGCGTCGGGCGGTTGGTGCATATCTTTCCAGACACCCAGGTAATTAACACCGGGGCCGGAGGCGGTCAGCTCGGCATCGCCGTTCTCGATGGCAAAACGTCGCCAGGCTGAATTGACAAGCGTGATCACGCCGCTGCTATTGAGTACAGCGATGTGCTCAGACAGTGCATCAATGATGCTTTGCAGGCGCGACACCTCGTGCAGCGCAGTCACATCCATAAAGGAAATGACAGCACCCCGATTGGACGACGAAGGCACTCGGTACGGCAGCATGCGCACAAAATAGTGCAGGCCGTTGATGCCTCGTACCTCTTTCTCAATCTTTATCTCGTTTTTAAGTGTGCGGCTTAAGTCTGCAATCAACTCCGGGTACAACAAAGTGTGCGCCAGGTCATCCAGGGGGCGACCCAAGTCTGAGTCGCGCAAGCGGAAGATGTGGGTTGCATCAGGCGAAAAACGAGTCAGGTTCAATCTGTCGTCAACAAACACGGTTCCGGCCGCCACCGCCTGCGCCATGTTGTCCAGATCGGCATTGAGTCGGTTAAGGATGTCGATTTTCTCCTGGTACTCGGCATTGACTGTATTGAGTTCCTCGTTGACCGACTGCAGCTCCTCGTTGGAGCTTTGCAGTTCTTCGTTGGAACTCATCAATTCTTCGTTGGTCGACTGCAACTCTTCGTTGGAGGTCTCCAGTTCCTCCACGGTCGCCTGCAAGCTTTCTCGCGTGGCGGTCAGTTCGCGCTCCAGCACCTCCATGCGCTCTGCGGTTTCCGAGTCCAGGTCGATCGCGGTCATCGGCTCCGGCACAGTACTTGTGGCATGCAGCTGCTCGAATGCCAGCAGGGTGAGGCGATCGGTCTCGCTGTCCTCCACTGGCCAGGCCGACAGACGCAAGTACTGTACGCTGCCATCTGGCGTGTTGTATTTGAGCCGGTCCGAAATCACGCTGGTTCCTTCGCGACTGGCTTTGAATACCAGCGCCACAGCCACCGGTACCAGGGGCTCGGGCAGGATACGGTTCATGTCAAGGCTGGCGTGGCCTTCACGCAGCCGCACAAAGCGGTTGACCTCACCGTATGAGTGCATCAGCTCGTGGCGCGCATTGACCAATATGGCCGCGGGCGGAGCAAATGCCTTGAGCAGGGTATTAAATCCTTGCTCCACCAGCGTCGGCTTCAAACGCCCCGGACGCAAGGGCTGAATGCCTGCCAGCGGGATTGACGGGTAGCCGTATCCGGAACTTTTTGCGACCTCCAGCGGGTAACCCATGGCGCGTACCATTTGCCATATCTTGTGCCGGGCACTCACCGTGGTGAAATCCTTGTTCAACTCGCCCAAGGACTCACTTGAACCCAAAAACAGATGTGCTCCCGGCAACAAGGCGTACTGCAGACGTTTGAGTGCACGCTCCTGGGCACCTGGGCGAAAGTAAATGAGCGCATTGCGGCAAACCACCAGGTCCATGCGGGTGAACGGCGGATCGGTCAGCAGATTGTGTCGAGCAAACACGATGCACTGTCGCAACTCGTTTTTCACCGCGAAGGTATTGCCCTTCTTGACAAAAAAACGTTCGAGCTGCTGCGGTGAAACTTCGGCAGCAATCGACTCGGGATAGGTGCCAGCACCAGCCGTCTCGATGTTTTGCTGCTCGACATCCGTGGCAAATATCTTCAACGTTGGCCAATGTTTGAGCTGGTCAAATGCTTCGAGCAAAAGCATCGCCACCGAATATGCCTCTTCGCCGGTAGATACTGCAGCCAGCCAGATGCGGACCGACTCACCTGCCTGCTTGCGGGCAACCAGCGGCTCGATCACCTGGCGAGACAGAATGTCGAACGCCTCGGTATCACGAAAAAAGCTGGTGACCGGAATCAGCAACTCGCGGCGCAGGGTAAGCACCTCATGGCGATCGCTATTGAGTAGCTCCAGATAATTTTCCAGTGCGGTGACCTGGCACACGTTCATGCGCCGCTCGATACGACGCATCACTGTTCCGGTTTTGTACTCCTGAAAATCAATGCCCCCAACTTGCAGCAGCAAGTGCATGATGCCGTTGAGTGCCGCCTCCGGGCTGGTTGCACGCAGTGGATCGTTGATGGTATCGAGCGATACGGCAGCCTTGACGATGGGCTGATTGTTGATATGCGCCAACAGTCGCGCACCAATCTGGTCAACCGGCAAAATGGCATCCACCAGGCCGGTGGCGATCACGCTGCGTGGCATGCCATCGAACTTGGCGTCGTCGGGCTCCTGGGCAATCAGGAAACCACCCGCGTCGTTGATGGCTGCCGCACCCCGGGTGCCGTCAGAGCCTGTGCCCGAGAGCACCACGCCCACCGAACGGACACCATAGTGTTCGGCCATCGACTTGAAAAACACATCGATGGGCAGCGTGAGTGTTCGCGGACTCTTGGGAGTCAGGGTGAGTTTGCCGGCCCCCATGTGCATGATCGAGCCTGGCGGGATCAGGTAAACCCGATTGGGTTCGATCAGCATATCCTGCTCCACCATCACCACGGGCATGGCGGTGTGGCGCGCCAGCAAGTTGGCCATCATGCTTTTGTGATCAGGCGAGAGGTGCTGGATGACCACAAAGGTGGCACCCGACTGGCTGGACAGGCCCGCAAACAGTTTTTCCAGTGCCTCCAGACCACCGGCTGAGGCGCCAATCGCGACAATCTGCGGACTGGATTCGGATGGGTCGGTGGCCTCTTCGGGCCGTACGCTTGATTCAGTGGACATGCGGGCACTCTAGAGAAATAAACAATAGCCGGACCAGCACATTCCAACGAAACCAGCCATTTGAAGCATTATTATCGGTTTTCTGTATTGTCCGGGACAACTTTTTATTTTGGCGATGAGCAACTCCACCGCACACCCGTTGACGCTGTCGGACGTTGAAAGACTCACCGGACTTTCTCGTGAGGTACTGCGCAAGTGGACGATACGCTATCGGTTTCCAAAGCCCCAGCGCGGCAAACGGGGTGAACGGACGTTCTGCGCAGCCGATCTCAGTCGCCTGCAATTGCTGGCGCACCTCGTCGCCGGGGGGCATCGTGCCGGCAAAGTGGTGCCGCTTGAGATGGAACAGTTGCTGACCTTGCTGGACGAACGGTCAGCCAAGCAACCCGCAAGCCCGCAACCAGGGGACATAGAGCATCACACACTGAGTTTGTTAACCATGCTGACTTCACCGTCGTTTGCCGATGCGCTGGAGATTTGGCTTGCAGCGCTGATCAAACAGGTCCGACTTGGACCATTTGTCGCGCATGTCATGCCGGCTTTCAACAGGGCTGTGGGAGACGCCTGGCAAAAGGGTCGTTTAAGCGTTCACACCGAGCATCGTTACACGGAAGCGATCGTCAGGGTTGTGTCGCGCGCTATGCCAGACTTTCCGGGTAAACCAAGCCCACCCGGTGTGCTGATGACCACACCACCCTCAGAACTCCACACCTTGGGATTGCTGGCGCTGCAGGTTCAATTGCGCCTGGCGGGGGCTGAAGTGATCGGGCTTGGGGCACAGTTACCGGTGGATGAATTGCTGGCAGCGGTATCGGTTTACGGTGCAAAAGTGGTTGCCATCTCAATCAGCCTCAACCTGGATCAGGACAAAGCGGGCGAGTACCTACAGCTCTTGCGTTCGGGCTTACCGTCAGACTGTGCGCTTTGGGCAGGTGGTGCCGGTTGCGCGGCACTGCCAAAGCCGGCGTTGAATGGTTGTGAGGTTTTTTCTGATACCTCCAGCGCTGTGCTGCGATGGCAGCAAATGTGTAAAGAGCACCTTCCGTCAAAAATGGCCGCTTTGTAGCCGCTCAGTGCGTCGTGCGTCTGCTCGATTGCGTGCGCGTCGCATTCATTTTGCCGTGAGGCAGGCTGGCCAGTCGGGTCAACATGTCACGACAGTATCCATCGATCTCAAGGCATTTGTTGATCTCGTCGACCGGCAATGGTCCTGACACCACCACAATATCGTTGGCCCGATCCAGAGCGCCACTGGCGCGTAAACGTCGACGCGTATTGTTGGCCCAAGAGTGGATGCGCAAAGGGCTGCCATGTTCACGCAACGCACCAGTGCTTGCCTCAAACGCAATGGCCACGGTGTCTGTACGCAGCCTCAGCCGGTGCTCACCAGTGACCCGACTGGCCGGTGTACTCAAATCATACAAATGGTAGTGACCTTCTTTGAGCCGGTATTGCAGTGTCATGACGCCTCCTAACGATGCGCGGATTTTGCAGGACAGAGTGCACGTCAAAAGCAAAATAAGCCCGGAAAAACCACTCATAGGCGCAATTTCAGGGAAAACCCGGGTGCATTGGCGCTGCAGAATGCCGACAGACCGGCCTCATCAGACCCCTTTGGCCCATCTGAGGCTACGCAAGATTAAACTCCCGCATCTTCGATTAGTAAACCTGATGGTGAACAGATGAGCACCTTTGACCCCGACGCCCTGGAATGCCTGGCCGCCATTGTGGAAGAAGGCGGCTTCGAGCGTGCTGCCGTGCGGCTTTCCATCACTCAATCGGCGGTATCGCAAAGACTGAGGTCTCTTGAGGTGCAAATGGGCACGGTACTGATCGTTCGCAGCCACCCTCTCAAAGCCACCACAGCCGGTCGCCTGTTACTCAAACACGCCATGCAGATGCGTTTACTGCGCGCCGATCTCGACCGCGACCTCAAAGAGCTTGCGCCCGGTGTTGCCAGTGCTGCTGGTGAAGCCGAGCGGGTTTCGATCGCCGTCAACGCCGACAGCATTGCCACCTGGGCATTGCCAGCACTCAGTCCGCTGGCGCGCCAGGGCCTGGGTCTGGAGATCATCACCGATGATCAGGACTTCACTTTTGAATGGTTACGCGAGGGCAGGGTGCTGGGCTGCGTGACAACCCTGCGCTCGGCATTACGCAGCTGCAAGATTGAGCCACTTGGCGCAATGCACTATGTGGCTGTGGCACAGGCGGGGTTTGCCCAGGCGCGGTGCCCAAATGGTTTGAGTCCGCACAATTTCAGCAACCTGCCCTTTGTGGCCTTCAACCGCAAAGACGACTTGCAGGCGGAGTTTGTCGCCGAAGCCTGCGGACTCAAACATGTGACTTTGCGGCATTTGTATGTACCCAGCTCAGAAGGACAACTGCAGGCAGTACTGGCTGGCTGGGGCGTGAGTGTTTTACCCGAGCTGATGGTACGCCCTCAGCTGGAACAAGGCACACTGGTCAACCTGATGCCGGGGCACAGCCTGCCGGTGGCATTGTTCTGGCATTGCTGGAACCTGAATTCGGTGGTACTGGACGCCCTCACGCACGCCCTCAAGTCAGCTGCACTGAGGGCGCTTTCAGCCAATGACGCGCCTGCCAATACCAATCAGTAGCTCTTTGAACCCATGGGCCATTTTTTGAAAGACTGGGCTAAGATGCGACCATGAATACTGCCACCCCGACCAAAGTCTCGTTCAAGCAGCGAATGCTGCAAGTACGCGAAGACACCATTGTCCAGACCGTCAACCGCCTGCTGGCCGAGAAAGGCTTTGACGCCATGACCGTGGACGAAGTCGCAGCGCAGGTGGGCATTGCCAAGGCCAGTCTGTACAAACACTTCCTCAGCAAGGAAGACTTGGCCGCCGCTGCCATGGTGCGGGTCATGCGCCAGGCGCAGCACTTTATCTCTGCTTTGCCAACAAGTGCCGCCCCCATTGACAATCTGAAGGCGGTGGTGCGCTGGGTATTGCAGGTCAAACTTGCGGGCGACATGCCCACGCTGCCCAGCCAGAACTCCAGCCTGCGTGCCGCGTTGATCAACAATCGGGATTACATGGACGGCCTGATGGAGATCAGTGACCGTCTCGGGGCCTGGATCGAGGCCGCTCAAGCAGATGCCAGCTTAAACCCGGAGCTACCCGCGATCGCCATTTTGTACACCTTCTTCGCCCGGGCATGCGACTCGGTGGTCGAGTTTCTGCAGATGGGTGGACTGTTCTCGGACGAGCAGATTGTCGAGTTGGTGTTGACCACCTGTTTTAGTGGCCTAAGCGCCCGTCAGCCCATAGTTGACGGCAAGGTATAGCTACTTTTTTGATAAATAGAATCAACGCACAATAAGTACCGGGGTCTTGCACGATGCCAGTACTTCGGTGGCCACTGAGCCGACCATCAGGTTGATCAGTGCCCCATGGCCATGGGAGCCCATCACGATCAGGTCATACTTGCCTTCGGTCGCGATCTTGCTGATCAACTCGCCGGGCTTTCCGGTTTTCCAGATGCACTGGGGTACGATTTTGTGGCGCTCCAAAAACTTCTTGACCGGGTTCATCACACGCAAGCCTTCGTCTTCGTAATATTTGGCCACCAGCTCTTTACCCAGGGCACTGCGCGCCTGCGTGGGCAAGACCAGCTGGGCAGTGAACGCGGTGTATTCGTTTTTGGCGGAATACATGTCGTGTGCCGCCAGGTAGGCCAGCATTTTTTTGGTGTATGAGCTGCCGTCAACGGCCAAGAGAACTTTCATGGATGAACTCCTATAAGGTGTGGCGAGTTTACCCAAGCCCGGTACAGAAGTCAGCCGTCGGGGTCAACGCACCAGTTCCGCTGACAACCCGACTGCCAGCAAGGCACTCACCACGTCGTCCACATGCTGATGGCCCCGGGTCTGAATCACCAGCTCCACCTCGACGTTTTGTGCCGCCAGTGTGGTGAAGGCGCGCTGGTGGTGCACCTCGTTGATATTGGCCCCCGCCTGCGCCACGGTGGCCGTGATGGTCGCCAGGGTGCCCGGCACATCACGGGCGCTGACGCGCAGGCGTGCCAGCCGCCCGGCGCGGACCATGCCGCGCTCAATAATGGCCGCCAGCAACAGCGGGTCAATATTGCCGCCACACAGTACCAAGCCGACCCGCTTGCCCTGAAACTGTGCCGGGTATTTCAGCACTGCCGCCAACCCGGCTGCACCGGCACCTTCGACGAGCGTCTTTTCAACTTCGAGCAGCATCACGATGGCCTGCTCAATATCACCTTCATCCACCAATAACAAATCATTGACTTTGTCGCGGATGATCGCCTGCGGCAGTTGGCCCGGTGTACCCACCGCAATGCCCTCGGCAATACTGCTGCTGCCTTGCGGATGGTGGGTACCCTTGATGGCGTTGAACATCGCCGGAAACCGGGTGGTCTGCACACCGATGAGGGTGATGTCCGGCCGCAGCGCTTTGGCCGCAGTGGCCATTCCACCCATCAACCCGCCGCCGCCAATGGCCACCACCAGCGTGTCGAGATCCGGCACATCGGCGAGCATCTCCAGCGCCACCGTGCCCTGGCCGGCAACGATTTCGGGGTCGTCATACGGGTGCACAAACACCAGACCCTGCTGCTGTGCCAGCGCCAGCGCATGGCTGCGCGCTTCGTCGAGACTGCTGCCGTGCAATACCACCTCGGCACCGAAGCCCCGGGTGCGCTCCACCTTCACGCCCGGCGTGAACAGGGGCATGACAATCACCGCGCGCACCCCCAGACGCTGGGCGTGGTAGGCCACGCCCTGGGCGTGGTTGCCGGCGCTCATAGCGATCACTCCGCGTGCGCGCTCTGCATTGCTGAGTTGCACCAATTTATTACAAGCCCCTCGCTCCTTGAACGAGGCGGTGAACTGCAGGTTCTCGAATTTCAGGAACACCTGCGCACCGGTGATCTCGGACAGGGTGCGTGACGCCACACAGGGCGTACGCAGCACTTGGCCCTGCAGGCGTTGCGCTGCAAGCTCGATATCAGACAGACTCAGCATGGAAATCCTTCACAAATCAAGGACGGGTGCGGCTACCCAACCAGGCCGCCGTGACAATCATGATGGCCGCGACCACCACGTTCCAGGTCAATGCACGCCCGCCGGTGAGTACCAGCATGGCGGTCGACAGCAACGGCGTGAGGTAGCTCAGGATACCAATCTGGCTAGCATCACCGGTCTTGAGTGCCTTGTCCCAGAGAAAAAACGCAGCACCCATCGGACCCAGCCCAGTCACGGCGATCAACAGCCAGTCTCGCGCGGTTAAAGTGACTGCTGGCTCCATGAATACGTGGCACAACAGTGACAACACACCAGACGCCAGCGCAAAGCTGCCGATGGCGGCGGTCGGAAAAGCCGCCACCCGTTTGGTCAGCAGCGAATAACTCGACCAGATAAACGCTGCGCCAATGGCCAGAAGGTAACCCCAGGGATTGCCACCGGTGTGGCCAACACCCACATTGCTGTCACTGCCCAGAATGACCACGGCGGCGCCAGCAAAACCCAGCAAGGCAGCCAGCACGTGCACGGTGCACAAACGCACAGCCGGCAAGATCACGGGTGCCAGCACCACCATCAGCAGCGGCCAAAGGTAATTCACCAGGTTGGCCTGCACCGGGGGCGCCAGGCGCAGCGCCATGAACAGCAAAAAGTGGTAACAAAACAGACCGTAGATGCCCATCAACAGTGTGCGCCACGGGACACGCCAGCGCGCCAGGTCAAAGCCCGACAGCGGCAGCGCAATCAGGCTGCCAATCAATAACGACAGGCCGGTGAGCAAAAAAGGCGGCACATGACCCAGTGCCACACCCAGCGTTGCCAGCGAGCTCCACAACCCTATGGCACCCAGCGCCAGCAAGGCCGGGGACGCGACTGGGTGCTGCGTCACAAGTGTTGACATCCGGGACCGGTCATTTGCTACTGGAACGCTGCCAAAGATTGATGCCACCGTCTACCGCGAACTGGTCGATGGCGGCCAATTCTTCGGCAGAAAAATGCAACTTTTGCAGCGACCCTACCAACTCCGAGATCTGCGCAGGGCGACTGGCACCAATCAGCGCCGAGGTCACCCGCGCATCGCGCAACACCCAGGCGGTGGCCATTTGCGCCAGGCTTTGCCCACGCGAGGTGGCCAGATCGTTGAGGGCGCGCACATGGCACAGGTTGGACTCGCTCAGGTGTTCGGGCCTGAACGACCCGCCGCCCGGGCGGTTGATGCGGGAATCGGCTGGCACTCCGCCAAGGTACTTGTTGGTCAACAGCCCCTGCGCCAACGGACTGAACGCAATACAGCCCATGCCGAGTTCATCCAGGGCGTCGAGCAAATCCTCCTCGATCCAGCGGTTGAGCAGGCTGTAGGACGGTTGATGAATCAGCGCAGTCACCCCCATGCTTTGCAGGATGGCATATGCCTCGCGGGTCTTTGCCGCGGAGTAACTGCTCACACCAACATACAGCGCCTTGCCTTGCTGCACCGCACTGGCCAGCGCGCCCATGGTCTCTTCAAGCGGTGTGTCGGGGTCAAAACGGTGTGAATAAAAGATGTCCACATAGTCCAGCCCCATGCGCTTTAAGCTTTGGTCCAGGCTGGCCAGAACATATTTGCGCGAACCGCCACCCTGACCATAAGGACCGGGCCACATGTCATAACCCGCTTTACTGCTGATGATCAGCTCATCGCGGTAGGGCTTGAAGTCGCGCCGCAGGTGTTCGCCGAAGTTGGTTTCGGCGCTGCCTGCCGGTGGGCCGTAGTTGTTGGCGAGGTCAAAGTGGGTGATGCCCAGATCAAATGCCGTGCGCAGCATGTCGCGCTGCGTCTGGAATGGCGTGGCGTCACCAAAGTTGTGCCACAGCCCCAAGGTGATGGCGGGTAACTGCAGGCCGCTTTTGCCGGTGCGGCGGTAAGTCATGGAGGCGCTGTAACGGTCGGGGTCGGCGAGGTAGGTCATGAGGATGGCAAATTTGAGTAAAAAAGGCGTCTGGCGCTTATTGGTATTGAACTTGTAGCTATGTTTATAGGGCCAAAGTCGACCGATACAAATTGGACTGGCTGGTCTGATTTTCACCGCGCTTCAGTGCCATACTTCGTTCTGGGTGCATTGGCGCCCACTATATGCGAGACACGAGGCGAACATGGCAACAACTGCGATCACTCCCATCAACTTCAAACAGGCGGCATTGAAGTTGCTGCCCGAGGGTGCCAATTTTGAAGCTTGCCTGACTTGTGGCCTGTGCACCTCAGGTTGCCCGGCCTCGGGGCTGGAAAACATGGATCCGCGCAAGTTCATCCGCATGGCGCTGCTGGGCATGGACGAGGAGCTCTCGACCACGCCCTGGATCTGGGTCTGCACGCTGTGCAAGCGCTGCGAGTATGTCTGCCCGATGAATATCGATGTCTCCAAACTGGTGTTTCTGGCGCGCTCCAACTGGCCCGCCGAACTCAAACCCAAGGGCATCGTGCGATCCTGCGAAATGACCCGTTCCACCGACAGCACCAGCGCCATGGGCATGTCGCCGGCCGACTTCGAGTTTGTGGTGAACGATGTGCTGGAAGAGGTGCGTCTCAAACAGCCACGTTTTGCGCACCTGCAGGCACCGATCGATAAAAAAGGCGCACATTTCTTCGTCAATCAGAACTCGCGCGAGCCCATGAGTGAGCCCGACGAGATGGTGCCACTGTGGAAGGTGTTTGACTATGTGGGCGTGGACTGGACCTATGCCAGCAAAGGCTGGGCCGCCGAGAACTTTTGTATGTTCACCGGCAACGATGCGGCCTGGCGCGAAGTCATTGAAAAACGTGTTATCGCGGTGAACGAGCTGGGTTGTGAGGTCTGGCTCAATACCGAGTGTGGTCACAGCTACTACACCATGTGGCAGGGCATTGAGCGCTTCGGACTACAGGCGAATTTCCGCATGGACAGCATCATCACGTATTACGCGCAGTGGATCCGTGAAGGCCGCTTGCCGGTCAATTCGGCCTGGAATACCAAAAACATCAAGTTCACCGTACAAGACCCGTGCATGATCGTGCGCAAGTCATACGGTGATGCCATGGCCGACGACATGCGTTTTGTCGTCAAGACATTGGTGGGTGAGGAAAATTTCATTGACATGCAGCCCAACCGCAGTGCCAACTACTGCTGCGGCGGCGGGGGTGGCGCCCTGCAGGCTGGGCTGACCGATCAGCGGCGCGCCTATGGCAAACGCAAGTTCGACCAGATTGCCGCCACCGGTGCCACCTATGTGCTGACACCCTGCCACAACTGCCACTCACAAATGCACGACATCGGCAAGTTCTACGGCGGCCACTATGGCATCGTGCATTTGTGGACGCTGATCTGCCTGTCGCTGGGCATTCTGGGCGACAACGAGCAGCTCTACCTTGGGCCTGACCTGCTGGGCTGAACACATCGGCTGCGCCACCCGGCGATTTGGCAACTGGAGTCAACATGAACACTAATTCCCTCAATCGTGCCAGCAGCGCTGCACCCAAAGTGCTGGAAACCGAGGTACTGATCATTGGCGGCGGGGTCACCGGCACCGGCATCATGCGCGACCTGGCATTGCGCGGGATCCGCAGCATCCTGATCGATAAACGCGACCTGTGCGCGGGTGCCTCTGGCGGCAACCATGGCTTGCTGCACTCGGGTGGCCGTTATGTTTCCACCGACCTGGAAGCCGCGATTGAGTGCCGCCAGGAAGGTGCTTTGCTCAAACACCTGGCGCCACAATGCATCGAGGCCACCGGTGGCCTCTTTGTGGCCGTCAAAGGTGATGACCCGGCCTTTGCCGATAACTTCCCCAAACTATGTGCCCAAGCGGGCATTGACTGCGAAGAACTGGAACTGGCGCAGGCCAAACAGTTGGAACCCCTGCTGTCAGACGACCTGGTGCGCGCAATCAGGGTACCTGACGCCACGGTCGACCCGTTTCACCTGGCCCAGTTGCATGTGGCGCATGCTGCGCAGTTGGTGGGCAGTGTCTATTTGCCCCACACCGAAGTCAGTGGGTTTTCCTCCGTGGATGGGGAAATTCGTGCCGCCCAATGTGCCGATCACCGTAACCAGACCACACTGACCATCCGGGCGCGCCAGTTTGTCAACGCTGCTGGCGCCTGGTCTATGGGCGTTGCCCGATTGGCGGGCTGTCAGGATGTGCACTTGCTGTACGCCAAAGGCACCTTGCTGGTCACCACGGACCGGCTCACCCAGCATGTGGTTAACCGTCTGCGGCCGCCCGGTGATGGTGACATTCTGGTGCCGGGAGGCACGGTGTCGCTGCTGGGTACCACCTCATCGCGTGTTGACGACCTGGAGCGTGTCGGCCCCACGGTGGCCGAAGTCGACCGCAACATCCGCGAGGGCGCGGCCATGATCCCGGCGCTCGCGCAGGCACGCTACATTCGCGCGTTCAGCCGGGTACGTCCGCTGTTGCAGGCGGGCACCGGTGCCTCTGACCGGGCGGCCACCCGGGGGTTTGCCTTGCTGGACCATCAGGCGCAGGGTCTTGGCAACTTTTGCACCATCACCGGCGGCAAGCTGACCACTTACCGCCTGATGGCCGAAAAAGCGGCCGATCTGGTGGCGCAGCGCCTGGGCAACCATCAGCCCTGCCGCACGGCCGAGGTCGCGTTGCCCGACGATACGACCTGTAGCTGGAGTGAGCCCAGCTCGGCCCCCCGGCATTGGCATGCCAAGCGCGACCCGGACGATCTGATCCTGTGTGAGTGCGAGATGTTGCCGCAGTCGGCCATTGCCCAGATTTTTGACAACACCACAGGTGTTGAGGCCCAGCCCACGCTGGAGTCGATCGCGCTGCGCTCCCGTGCGGGCAAAGGCCCGTGCCAAGGTTCTTTCTGTGGCATTCGCATAGGCTCCTATCTGTACGACCAGGGCCATTACGCGGATGCCACCGGGTTGGTCCATCTGCGAGACTTTTTCAACGAGCGCTTCAAAGGGCAGCGCAGTGTCAGCTGGGGTCAGCAGGCAGCGCAGCTCGAATTGGCCGAAGCCCTGCACTGCGGCCTGCTCGGCCTGGACAAGCTGGAGCAATCATGAAACAGCCACCACGACAATTGAACACCCAACTGGCGGTGATCGGTTCCGGCATGGCCGGATTTGCCGCATCGATTTTTGCCCTCAACCGCCACATTGGCACCACCCAGCTTGGCAACACCGGAGCCTTGGCGTACACCACCGGTTACCTGGATTTGCTGGGCATGGAGGGATCAACCATCCGGGTAGACAACCCCTGGCAGGCGCTGGAGCGGCTTGCCAGCACCGAGCCATTACACCCGCTGTGCCAGGTGGCACCCGCCGATATTCGCCAGGCGTTTGTCGAGTTCACGGGTTTCCTGGCCGAATTTGGTGTCAGCTACACCGTCGCAGGTGAACATAATCTGAACGCCTTGAGCCCGATTGGCACAGTCAAGCCAACGCTATGTGTTCCGAAGACGATGGCTGGCGGCCCAGCCGCGCTGGCAGCAGGTGCCGACTGTGTGATGGTGGACATTCATGGGCTCAAGGGTTTCAGCGGCCTGGAACTGGTGGCCAACCTGCGCGAGCGCTGGCCTGCGCTGCGCGCACAGCGAATCCGCTTTCCTGATATGGCAACGGGTGAGGTCTACCCCGAAGTGATGGCCCGTGCGCTGGAAGTCCCTGCCACTCGGCTGCGACTGGCCGAACTGCTCAAGGGCGCCGCCGGTGACGCCAAAGTGATCGGATTGCCCGCCATTCTGGGTATGCATCAACCTGATCTGGTACACGCTGACCTGCAACGACTGACCGGTTTGCAGATTTTCGAGATCCCAACGATGCCGCCATCGGTCGCGGGCTTGCGCTTGCGCGAGCTGTTCGAGCAGGCGTTGCCGCGCAAGGGCGCCACGCTGATCCCGCAGCAGAAGGTGACCTCGCTGCGCCTGGCCGACGATGGCGCCACATTGGCCTTGAAAGACAGCTATGGTGAGATTGAGGTCAAGGCGCAGGCGGTGATTCTGGCCACGGGGCGCCTGCTCAGTGGCGGGCTCGAAGCCCATCCCGAAGGCATTCGTGAGCACTTGCTGAACTTGCCGGTCGTGCAACCCGCCAGCCGCAGTGACTGGTATTGTGAGAGTTACACCGACCCGCGCGGCCACCCCATTAACCGTGCTGGCATTGAGGTTGACGCGCTGGGCAGACCACTGGGCGCCGATGGCCAGTGTTATCACCCGCGTCTTTTTGCGGCAGGCGCCGTGCTGGCGCACCACGATTGGATTCGCAGCCGCAGCGGTGCCGGCATCGCCTTGGCATCGGCGTGGAAAGCCGTGACGGGTGTGACACAGGTGCTGCGTTAAGGTTGCACCCGCAAGCGTTCGGTTGGCAGCGTCGCTGCGATGCGGAAAAACAGAAGTCGAAGTCCAGAACCACATCCAGCGTGGCCCAGCTATTGATAACAATACGCCGGTGAGGTGCCATATCAAATAGAGTTGATGCAAACGCGGTGGGACTGGGTTGCGTCACCAATGCGCCGATCTGGTCTTCACTGATGGCGTTGCCGCCCATGGTGATGGTCGACAGGTCGGTACCAAACGATGCCGAAGCCGACAACTTGTAACGCACATAGCCCACTTCCTGCACAGGCAATTGCACTTCACGGGTGGCCATATCATTTTCTCGCTCGTATCTGGCGCAGCCGTCCTGGCAACTGCACGCTGGGCTGTTAAACGGCTGCGTCCGGTCCACAGACCAAGCGCAGATCGGGGTGATCAGCCGTACGGCGTGCTACGGATGCAGGCGCAATTACATGGGCTAACTTGCGCGCTGTCAACCATGCCGGAAATACTTGAGACTTGGCGGGTCTTATTGTCTTTAAAGCGCGTTAACGCACAGAGCGATGTCCCGGCATCAGTCAAGCTGCACCAGCTGATGCACTCGTCTCAGCCAGTTAGTACGCCAGGGTCGTGCTCAGTGCAGGAAAAACTGTGAAACCGATCAAACTGAGCTTCTGGGGCATTTTGCTGGGGCTATCCGGGCTTTGGTGCGTGGCTGACTTAGGGTTGCAAGTGCCTTCCGGGTTTGGCAGCTGGCGTACATCTTTCCTCAACTTGACCGGCATACTGGGGATCGGGGTGATGAGTGTGGCTCTGCTACTGGCTACACGACCGATTCTGCTGGAACCGTTTTTTGGCGGGTTGGACAAGATGTATCGGCTTCACAAATGGCTGGGTATCAGCGCCCTGGTACTGGCCACATTGCACTGGTTGGTCAAGCAGTTGCCGGGCTGGCTGGTCGACCTTGGCTGGATGGAGCGACCCGTTCGAGGGCACATGCCTGAACCTTCTGCCCCCATCTTCAAGTTCCTGCAAAGCCTGCGCGGCCTGGCTGAAGGGTTTGGGGAGTGGGCTTTTTACGCCCTCGTGGTTCTGATCACACTGGCACTGGTGAAGTGGTTTCCCTACCGGTTGTTCTTCAAGACCCATCGCCTGCTGGCACTGGCGTATCTGGCGCTGGTGTTCCACTCGGTGGTGTTGATGAAGTTCAGCTATTGGGGTGAACCGTTGGGATGGGTGATGGCGATATTGATGCTGGGCGGTAGTGTCGCGTCGCTGATCATCCTGTTTCGCCGGGTCGGTTCGAGTCGCAGAATGATCGGCGTGGTGACCGCCTTCACCCGCCACCCACAGGTGCGGGTGCTTGAGGTAGCGGTGCAAGCCAAGGGCCGCTGGTCAGGCCATCAAAGCGGACAGTTTGTTTTTGTCACTTTTGAAACTCGCGAAGGTGCCCACCCGTTCACCATCTCGTCGGCCTGGTCCGGCGACGGCCACATGAACTTCCTGATCAAGGAGTTGGGTGACTACACCCGGCTGCTGCCTCAGCACCTCAAGGTGGGTGACCCGGTCAAAATCGAAGGGCCTTACGGATGCTTCGACTTCAATAGCGAATGTGCCCGCCAGATCTGGGTTGGTGGCGGTATTGGTATCACACCCTTTGTGGCTCGCCTGGAACAACTGAAGCTGCAACCCAGTGATCAACACATTGACCTTTTTTACGCTACCGCGTCACCCTATAACCTGGCAATTCACCAACTCAGACTGCTGGCGCGCGAGGCGCGTGTGGTACTACATGTGATGGTCGAAGCCAAGGATGGCCGGCTGTCGGTGGAACATATCTGCAAGGCCGTCCCGGATTGGCAGACTGGCGACATCTGGTTTTGTGGCCCGGCCAGTTTCGGACACGCGCTGCATGCCGGTTTTGCAGCCAGGGGACTGACTGACAAAAATTTTCACGAAGAGTTGTTCGATCTGCGTTGAGCACCCGCACAGACCCTGTACCAAGGACCTATTTGACTGATAGCAATGAAGGCCCCACATCCTGTAGCGGGCCGAGTGGGTTCCTTGTAATTTCCACCTCATTGACCCGGGGCTGCCCGCTCCAGGAGCGGTAAACCACCAGCTCGTTGACAAACAGGATCGTGCCGTAGAAGCGCCAACCCGTTGTCTCGGTACGGCGATGAAAATTGGCAAAGTCGGTGAAGAAGTTGCCGGTACGCGTACGGGAGATTTTTGCGGCGTCGATCGCCAGCCCGTGACATTCGTCGCGCGCCTGCAGGCAGGCCAGAATGCCCGGGTCGAGGTCTTCGCGCCTGAGCAGAGCGCTCGGCACAAACAGCCGTACCACATCTGAGTGGGTCAGCAACTTGGTGTTGGGATGCTCTGCCGGGTTGAAACCATTGACCCTCAGGGTATGGGTATCACTCTTCATTGGCTCAAGGCGATCAAAAGCGGCACGCACCTCTTCGAAACTGGCAAACGTTGTGGATTCGGTTCGTGACTGGGGCAACATGGCACTGCACCCGCCAAGCAATGCAATGCAACAGGCTGAGGACAACATTATAGACTCGGCAACTAACTATTGAAATAACTCAACTTATCTCCATGTACCGGACATGGAAAAAGAAGACGGAAGAAGGCTGTCGCGTCAGGCCCAATATGAACGGCGCAAACAGGCGGTGCGACT
>JAGOUM010000222.1 GCA_018061265.1 Rhodoferax sp.
GCGCTGAACCGGCCGATTCTTGCCTTTTTGGTCGATCAAGCTTCCATCGCGGCCATCAATCTTGAGTTTGACCAGCGCGCCACCGGGGCGCAGAAGTTTGATCTTGTACACCCAGCGCGCGCTGTCAGCATCTTTTTCACGGTCGAGTTCCACATCGAGAATCTGGCCCGCATGGTCGCGCTCCACCCGCTGCAGCACGGTGGCCAGCGGCAGAATTTCGCCCGCTTCAAGCGCGCGGCGAGCGCGGTCGTGATCGGTGTCAGCCTGGCACAGGCCGGCCACACACACCAGCAGAACAGCGCACATCCAGCGCAGTAGTTGTGGCCAGGGCTGGTCCTGTAATCGGGTTGACATGAAAAACATTCTTGGGCGCAAGGTGTGTTGGCGGCTATTTATAACCCGGCCAACATGAACGCAGGATGAACAGCCAATTCACGCAACGTTCAGGCAGGTTTGAGCATAGTACGTCCCATAACACCTTGATTCAACTCAACCGAGCCACTCATCATGCACCACAAACTGTCTACTCTCCTGCTTGCCACCAGTCTGACCCTGGGCTTTTCCAGCGCCGTCTTGGCCGGCCCGCGTGAAGACCAACTGGCCCAGTACGCCAGCGCGGCCAAGGCGGCTGACCCGGCATTCTCCGGGTTTTCGGCCGTGCGCGGCAAGACCCTGCACAGCCAGACCTTTACTGGCGGCAAGCCCGACACACCGAGCTGCACCAGTTGCCACGGCACCGACCCCCGTGCCGCCGGGCGCAATGCCACTGGCCGGGCGATTGAACCGGTGGCGTTGTCCGCAGCACCCACACGCTACACCGATCCAGCCAAAGTCGAGAAGTGGTTCAAGCGCAACTGCACCGAAGTCATGGGGCGCGAATGCAGCCCAGCAGAAAAAGGCGACTGGCTGAGCTTCATGTTCGGCCAGTAACTGACTCAATAGACACGCTCATGCCGCCAACTTGCAACCACCCGAAAACACCATGAACACTCCTTATCGTCCCTTGGCCTTGGGCCTGCTTGCGCTGGGCTTTTCAGTGCTGCTGTTTAGCCGCGTGCAAGCGGGTGGCAGCCATTATTTTGCCCCGGTAGTCGACCCAGTGGTCAAGGCCGAATGCGGCACTTGCCACCTGCCTTTTGCCGCGTCGATGCTGCCAGCCAGTTCATGGAAGCGTTTGATGGGTGACTTGAAGAATCACTTTGGCGACGATGCCAGTCTGGACGCAGCCCTGAACCAAAAAATTACTGATTACCTGCAAGTCAATGCCGCCGACACCGGTGGCAGGGTGTATGGCAGCAAGCTGCTGCGCAACGTGTCGCTGACCAACGCGCCGCTGCGCATCACAGAACTGCCCAAGTGGACCAGCGCGCACGCCAAAGTGCCGGCCTGGGAGTGGCGACACAAGGATGTTCGCACCAAAGCCAACTGCACCGCCTGCCATGCAAATGCCGAACTGGGTTACTACGACGAGTAAGAGCGGCTGTTTTTCGTCTTCGCCCATCACCCAACCAAGGCTCACACCATGTCATTCAAACCACTTTTTGCTTTCATCGCACTGAGCAGTGCACTACTGATGCCGGCTTTTGCCGATGACAAACGCATCACCACGGCCCCAGAGCGCCAGTGGCTGTCGATCGCCCAGGTTGCGGCCAGGCTTGAAGCCGCTGGCTACCGGCAGATCGAAAAAATTGAGCGCGAAGGGGGCGGCTACGAGGCGCGCGCCACCAACCAGGCCGGCGAGCGGACCAAGCTGTACATTAACCCACAGACGGGTGCCCTGGCCAGTCAGCATGGCAAAGCTCGCAGTGGTGGTGCAGCCGATGGCGCAGGCAGACAGGACAGCGCGACCTGCAATGAACGCCGCTGTCGCGACGACTTACCCGCCATACCGACAACACCTACTGCAGCCGTCAAGTAGTTGCATTCGATGGCCGGTGGCTTGAATCCATGCAATTCATTGGTAAAAAGAATTTATAGCCCCCGTCCTTCTCTCGCTGACAGCAATATTCTTTGAAGTTCACTCCAAGCAGCTTTGTCTCTAGATTCACCTGATTTCGTCGTCATGAAAACCATTCTTGCCAGTTTGATCGCCATTGTTACCCTTGCCTGGGGTTGGGATGTCTTGTCCAGCGTCTCGCCTGCTGGCGTGCATCCGCTGTGGGCGGCTCGCGCTGAGATGATGTACTGGAGCGGGCTGGTATCAGTGGCCATGCTGTCGCTGGTGATGTTCTTGGCCACTCGCCCGGCGTGGCTGGAGCGGCCGTTGGGGGGCATGGACCGCATTTACCGCACTCACAAGTGGGCCGGCATTCTGGCCGGCATTTTTGCCGCGCTGCACTGGCTTGGCGAAATGTCTGGCGACATCATCAAAGGCATGATTGGCCGCGAGGGACGCCTTCCCAAAGAGCAGTTCACCGGCTTGCTGGAAGTACTGCGCGACCTGGCAGGTGACATGGGCGAATGGGCCATTTACGCCCTGCTGGCCATGCTGGCGATTACGCTGTGGAAGAAGTTCCCTTACCGCGCCTGGCGCGTGATACACCGCGCCATGCCGGTGCTGTATTTGATGCTGGCTTTTCATGCAGCGCTGCTCGCACCCACTGACTACTGGCTGCAGCCGGTGGGCCTGCTGCTGGCGTTGTTGCTGCTGGCCGGGGTATACGGCGCTGTGCAAGCGCTGCGCAACGACATTGGCAGAGCCCGCGAGGCATCGGGCCGCATCACTGCCGTGGATCACCCGTCTCGTGACATCAGCAGCGTCCAGTGCCAGCTCGATGCCGGCTGGCGTGGCCACCGGGCCGGTCAGTTTGCATTTGTCACTTTTGATGACAAAGAGGGCGCGCACCCGTTCACCATTGCCAGCGCCGACCGCGGCAACCAGACCGTCAGCTTTCAGATCAAGGGCCTGGGTGATTACACCCGGGGGCTGGCGGCGCGCCTGCATGTGGGTCAAAAAGTGAAGGTTGAAGGACCTTACGGGCGTTTTGATTTCACCCGCAGCAACCCCAAAGCCCGTCAAATCTGGATTGCCGGTGGCATTGGCGTGACACCGTTTCTGGCCTGGTTGGAGTCCTTGCAGGCCGACCCACAAAAAATGCCAGCGGTCGACCTGCATTACTGCACCCGTGACGCAAATGGCGATGCCTTTGTGCCGCGCTTGAAATCACTTGGCGCGGCATTGCCCGGTATCCGGCTGCACATTCATGGGGCCAGTCAAGGTTCCAGCCTGACTGCGCAGGCGCTGGCGGTTTCCAGCAAAACCGAAATCTGGTACTGCGGCCCGGCCGGTTTGGCCAACATGCTCCGCGCTGGTTTGAGGTCGATGGGCGCAATGCCCCGCTTTCATCAGGAAGCGTTCGAGATGCGGTAAGGGCGCATTGCGCCCGCATGCGTAAGGTGGTGACTGACTAGTCTGGAGCTAGCATTTCGGTGAAACCTATGTCAACAACTGCCAAGAAGCCAATCAAGGGTAAATTCCACTTTTTACAGTTTGAATGACTGCAATGGGGAATTTCGTCCGGCCAATGTCCGCAATGCGGCAACTGCCCCAAATGTCGGGACTTGGCCA
>JAGOUM010000015.1:0-38532 GCA_018061265.1 Rhodoferax sp.
GAGGCTGGGGCACCAATGGACGAGCGCAAGCCCACCATCCACTGGTGTGAATGAATTGTGGCAATCAGCTTGTCAAAGGTACGCATAGGAAATACTCGCAAAAAACAAAAAACCCCGCACAGTGAACTGCCGGGGTTTTGGTATCAAAGACCGGCAAGGCGCATAGCCCTGCCGACAAAGCGGTAAGGCTAGGTGAGGATCAAATCTTTGATAGTGGTCATAGGCGGATTGTACGAAGGATGGGAATTTCTTGCAAGAAACAAGGCAATCGCCACTTCTCCATTTTCAGATCAGTCGCGATCCTTTCGGTACCCTTGCCAGCAGCCACTCCATAACATCCACGCGGATATGGCGTGAGGACAGAATGAAGTCTTCGTACAGGCTGGGCACATAGGGTGCGTAGAGCAAAGTCATCCCTGCTTCATGCGGAAAACGATCTGCCTTGAGGTTGTTGCAGCCCCGACAGGCGCTCACCACAGACTGCCAGTTGTCTAGGCCTCCACGCGACCTGGGGTGGATGTGTTCACGCGTCAAATCTTCGTGCTTGAATACTCCCCCGCAATACGCACACATGGACCTGTCGCGGGCAAACAGCTTGCGATTGGTGAGTGTCGGAGTGACATCGAACAGGTTGACGCTGGCGCATCCGTTGACGGCGATGATGGGGGCCAGATCGATGCATGATTGCACGCCACTGGCGGCATTGATGCAGCCGCGCATGGTCATGAAAGTTTCACCCACGCTCCAGACCACATCACTGGTGGCGTAATAGCCTGCTGCGCGTTCTGGGCTTACCCAGGACTGGGGCACACCTTGCACGTCGAGTTGGAGGATTCTGTTTTGATTCACGGTTGCACCTGGGGCCATTGATGGCCATTTCCTTTCTGAATTCTTGTGATCCCAAGTGGTGTCATGTGCGTGGTACCCGCAACAGGAATTGAACCTGTGCCTGAAGCTTAGAAGGCTCCTGTTCTCTCCACTGAACTATGCGGGCAGTGTTGATCCCCGGTCATGGGATCGAACCGGCATCAAGGTCGCAGGAGGACCTTGTTCTATCCATTGAACTACAGCGGCATAGAGAAAATGGCGACCCGTGGAGGATTTGAACCCCCGACGGCCTCCTAGACAGGGAGGTGCTCTACCAGGCTGAGCTAACGGGCCAAAAACGGTGGTTTGTATATGGAGTCCCCGGCCAGGCTCAAACTGGCGACCTCAACCTTCGCAGGGTTGCGCTCTATTCATCTGAGCTACAGGGACGCGATGGACTTCAATATGCAAAACGCATTCCGAAGCTGTTGGCTTTGGAATCCACTTTGCCTGGTGGTGGGCGTTCCGAGGTTCGAACTCGGCACCATCCGGTTAAAAGCCAGGTACCAAATGAGCTAAACGCCCTTGCAATACTTTTTCCTGGCGGCGCAAAGCCTTGTTCGACTTTGCATGTGTGCCGGCCTTCTTGAACAGGGCCACCGCGACGAAGGGGTTTCGCGGGGCCGAGCGCTTTCGTGCTTTCGGTTTCATGGGTTCTCCTGAGGTGGTGTGTAAATCTTGAGCTTCGGCCGCACAACTCCAATGAGTCGGCGCCGATACTCAATAGCCTGTCTGCCACAGGCCTGTCGGGTTGCGTCCGATGCCCCCCTCGCGGCTATCTTGTCTGAGGGGCCGCGTCTATGGCCATGTGCTCAGCTTCCACGCCTCCTATCGGTGGCGACTGCAGATGCTGCACGGCATAGTTCCTGGCTTTGTGGTCTACGGGGCCAGGTCGACCCGCACATGCGACGCCATGACCGAACGGCGTTGCAATTCTTGAAATTTGGTGGCCAAGGCCGGACTTGAACCGGCACGCCTCAATGGCAACAGATTCTGAATCTGCCGTGTCTGCCAATTCCACCACTCGGGCTTTCAACTGGCGGAAGGTATCAGGATCGAACTGATGGACCCTGTTTAGAGCCACGGCTTAGCAAGCCGCTGCATTACCACTCTGCCAACCTTCCTTTCTCTGGTGGTTGCAGGTGGGTTCGAGCCACCGCACGCTGCCTTATGAGGGCAGTGCTCTACCGCTGAGCTATACAACCGAATCTGGTGCCCAAGGAGATGTTTCGAACGCTCGACCGACCGCTTACAAGGCGGTTGCTCTTCCAACTGAGCTACAGGGGCAAACAATGGTGTCGGGGGAGAGTTTTGAAATCTCGACCTCGCGCTTATCGGGCGCGTGCTCTTCCTCTGAGCTACCTCGACGGGAGATGGTTGAAAGGGGTTGGGGTGACTGATGGGATTCGAACCCACGCATACCGCGGTCACAGCGCGGGGCCTTCACCACTTGGCTACAGCCACCACTAAATTGGTATCTCGCAACGATGCGTCTTCCTCGCGCAACACCTTGTGTCGCTCGCACTGATGACCAGTCGGCGTCCCGGCTGGTCCGTTGCTCGAATTGGTGGACGCTGCTGGATTCGAACCAGCGTGCTGTTAAGACCTGATTTACAGTCAGGCACCTTCAACCACTCGGTCAAACGTCCAAAATTGGTCCGTGATGGGTGAATCGAACACCCGACGACCTGCTCCCAAAGCAGGCGGCATACCACTTGCCGAATCACGGAAAATATGGCTCCCCGAGCTGGGATCGAACCAGCGACAACCGCATTAACAGTGCGGCGCTCTACCAACTGAGCTATCAGGGAAAAATGTGGAGCGCCCAGCACGATTCGAACGTGCGACCCCATGCTTCGTAGGCATGTGCTCTGGTCCAGCTGAGCTATGGGCGCGAAAACTGACAATGATTGGCGGAAAGTTGAGGAGTCGAACCCCATCCCCGTTAGGAGAACCCGGTTTTCAAGACCGGTCGCAGGACCAACCCCGCTGCATAACTTTCCAAGAACTGGTGAATCAATGGAATGCGCGACTGGAATCGAACCAGCCTATTTCGGGTTGCAGCCGAACGCCCGGCCACTTGGCTACGCGCATGTAGATCACTTTGATCAAGGAACTGGAGCGGGCCATCGGAATCGAACCGATATACACAGCTTGGAAGGCTGGCGCCTAACCACTCGGCCAGGCCCGCAAAAAGTGGTCCCCCAGGCGAGACTCGAACTCGCAAAAGCCCGGCTTCTAAAGCCGGTAGGTGTACCAATTTCCATTGCCACCGGGGGAATATCTAAATCTGGCAGAGGGTGGACGATTCGAACGTCCGAATGTCGCGGTCAAAGCGCGATGCCGTAGGCCACTTGGCTAACCCCCCATGTGATGGCATCCCGAGAAGGCTTCGAACCTTCAACCTCTGGTTTTGGAGACCAGCGCTCTGCCAATTGAGCTATCGAGATGCTGAAAATGGCGTCGCATAGGGGATTCGAACCCCTCTGGGCAGGATGAAAGCCTGCAGACCTCACCAGAAGTCCAATGCGACGAAAAATGGGTGACCGCCGAAGGCAAGGCTACGTGAGCCTCACCGCCGGGGCCGTCTGTGCAAGCTCCCGTTTGCCATTGTGGTACGGGGAACCATGGCGTGCTCGCTGACAGATGGTTGCAGGGGCCAGATTTGAACTGGCGATCTCAAGGTTATGAGCCTTGCGAGTTAACCGGGCTTCTCTACCCTGCGAATGTGGTGGATCGGGAAGGGATTGAACCTTCGACGCCTGCGCTTTCAACGCAGCGCTCTACCAACTGAGCTACCAATCCAAAAACCTATTTCGACAATGCTCACAACGCACCACTCGCATACGTTGCACCAACAATCCTGAGAGAATCACTGACACATCAGGCCGAGTCCAGCGCACGGGTGAACCCATGCCGAGCAGGAACTGCGCAACGGCCTTGTTTGCAAACACTGTCGAAATAGGGCGAGGATGCGCACGGATTACCCATCAGGCAGACCCCACGGCCCCCCGCAACTACTTCGCTGATACCGGCACGGCATTGCTTGCGCAAAACCGCGTTGGTCCCGACACCAGACATGACACCAACTTGTTAAAGATCACCTGCCACTGCGTCGATGCGCCGTTGGCATGGCCACTTTGTGTGGCCCAGAAAGCAAAAAACCCGGCCCTCTTGCGAGAAACCGGGTTGCTTGTGTGCAAACGGGAGTTAGCTACACGCTACCTCCACCCGGTTGGAACGAATTCTCAAAATCACTCCCGATGGAAGTGGTTTTGGCAATTGCGCTCGTTGATTGATACAGGGACCATCCGCCAATCTGCGGATCTCGGTGATATGTGGGCAATCCACATGGATTCGAAGCGCGCAGCACCGCACCGCAGCCGATGGGGCTGTGTGTGAGATGGAGTGCGGTTCTTGCTATCACGATGGGCTCTTTTGAAGTCGGGTTCTAAAAAATTGGTTTCAGGTTTAACGCATGCACTTTTGCTTGCGATGACAGGAAGTGTAAATGTTTTTTACTATTTTGCGCAAGCACAAAGTAAAATAATTTTACTGTCGTTGTAAAATCGCAAATCTCATGTCCAGTATCCGACTACGCAACCTTCTTTCTCTGCACCAAGCTTTTGCGCAGGCGCGCGTTACAAATGGGGAGTCGCTTGCTGGGCTGGAGAGCGCGTTTGCTGCTTCCCTGGAAGTTTCCTTGAGCATGTGGAGCCAGATTAAATCTGGTAGGACTGTGGGCGACAAGCTTGCCCGGCAGTTCGAATCCAAGAGCTCGAAACCTTTGGGCTGGCTTGACCAGGAACATTCTGAGACTGCACCAGATCCCGCAGAAGAGAAATTCATTGCCACGTGTCGCGCAGCGTGGGCCAGCGCTGATCGAACTGGTCGGGCGGAACTGAAGAAGATTATTGGGGCCGCGGCCAAGCGGAACACCTAACTGCGGCCTTTCAGTTTGTGCGTCACCGCCTATTTGCATGTCCATTGGGCCGTGTGAACGGCTGTCGGTTCCCGTGTAAGTCTGGTGTTGGCGACATGCCGGTCGCGTTTACCCGCCAAGGCGGCCGGCTTCTTTGAACTTCCTTGAAATCGAATTGTGGTGCCCGCTTTTTTTTTTGGGCACTGATGCGAAGGTGTAGCTGCAGGCCCCCAGAACGGCGACGAATATCTCCGCCTGCGTGATCTCATCGGTATGCGAGTCGATGATGGGCAGGGTATGACCGGCAAAGGCGCCTTAAGTAATCCTATTGTCAAAAAGTTGTGTCTGTTTGGATTAAATTTCCTCACTTCACCAAAAACACTTCCCCCCGCGCCAGAAACGGCAATCGACGACCCTGGGGCAAAAGATAGGCGTGGTCCATTGAGGTGTTGATCTGGTTTTCGCAATAGCCGTCGGTGATGATGAGTAAGGGCCCATGTTTCGGGAAATCTCCTCGATCGGCCAGTTCCCGCAAGCGATCAAGACCCGGCTGCAGAACGGTACCCCCTCTGCCGCGCAAACTGAAACGGTCGAGCAAATTCTCTGGCTCAACCCAGCCGCTGTCGTACGCCTGTGCATCGCAGCAGATCAAGCGCACCGCCATCACATCGCGTGCCATGGCATAGCTTGCAATCGCCCCCAGTGCTTTGCCCAATAGCTGCGTTGCCATGGAACCCGAGGTGTCCAATACAACCCCAAACACACGGCTTCTACGTTCCTCTTCAGTGGGCTTGACGATGGACGGCCGCGCAATGTCTGGCGTGGATGCTTGGCGACGTGAGGGCCGCGCATAGCTGCGCCGCAGCTCCGGCGGTGGAAAGCGTTCATCAAACCAATCGGCCAGTTTGACATCCCAGGGAATCGGCGGCTGGCTGAGGCTGCGTATCTCTTCTACCAGTCCAGCCGGAAGAAGGCCGCGCGCGGTGCAGTTTGAATACCGGTCCAACCCTTGCGCCAATGCACGGCGGCAGTAGCTTTCGGCATCGGTGAACAATTGCCCGTCGTCGTCGCCCAGCAGGTCTTGTGCGCCGACACCGCGCAAGGTGGCAAGTTTGCGGGCACGGCGGATATCCTGCGCCAAAGCGTCGTACACCTCTTCCGACGAGCGTCCGGTGAACTGCGCATCGTGCAGCAAGCCCATGTTGGGGGCGGAACCGACCGCCATCTCGATCAACCAGCCATTGATCACGAAGTCACAAGCAATATTCCACAGAAGCGGGTCGCGGCCCCGTCGACGCGATGAATGATTGAGGCCCGCATGCAGCAGTTCGTGCGCAAAGACAAACAGACATTCGTCCTCGGATAAGCCAGCGCTTGGGTTCATCCAGATCCGCCTTGCGCCGACGTCGATGGCGGCCACCCGTATGTCGTACTGCTGGCACAGGCGCACATCTTCTTCGATGTCGAAACTGGCTGCCAATGCGCCGAGCAAAGGGAAGTGGTCGATCAAACGCCGCTTGGCTCGCAATGCCCTGGTCAACGGTTTCAGTGCGCCGCTGGTGCCAGACGTTCCCGATGCAAGTTGTAGCGCCTGACCCACGCCTCGGGCGATGCCGTCGGCCAGCAGATCACGCCATTGGGGTTGGCGACTCAATGACCGCACTGGTTCATCAAAATTGCAGAAGAAGGCCCTATCGCCTGTCAGGGTCTTCAGCCAATCCATCCATTGTGGTTCACAGCCATCCACACAAAATTTGCGCAACAAGGCTTCCGCGCCGCCCAACGGCAAATCTGGCATGTCGCATTGCAAGTCCTGCGGAAGTTGCCCCAGTTTGAGTTCATCGCAAAATCTGTTTGCAATCAGGCAACTGGCAGCTTCCCACAACTCGTGTGGCTCCTGTCTACGAACCAGGCCAAATCCCAGGCTAATGAGGGCCATCGCCATGACTCGGGTCCAAGCTGAGGCGTCGGCGCGGCGCTGACCGTGAAGCCAAATCGTTCCGACGGGCGAGACCGCCAGCCAGCCTTTTTGGGATACAAACCGCTGGTTCGCATCGACCACGAAGGACACTGACTCCATCAAGGGTGCGAGTACCGGATGCGCTTTGAGACACTGCACGGCAGCCGTGCGCGCCTCGGCAGCGACGCCAGATTGAGGATGTCTACTCACGCGCTCACCCGGCTGACGCGTCCGGCCAGACGCGGAAGATCGCGTGCCACCTCGACCAGAAACCAGGCTGGCAAGCGTTGACCCGCCTCGTCTTCGCTCATGACGGACTGGGCAATCTCTACGCTGATGCGGGCCAGATCACGCAGCATATCCTTGGCGCGAATTCCGAGCGCCGTGTGCACTGCGCGTACCGACGCCTCATCGGCTGGCAGTTCCTTGCGCAGGTGTGCACGGAAGGACTGCGCCAGAAAATACAGAACATCACGATCCTCAGGTCCCGTCGGCCAATAGGCATCGCCTTTGATGATGGCATGCAGGGTGTGCTTCTGATGGATTTGCTTGAGATAGGCCTTGAAGTGGGCGGCGTGAGGTGGCGACAGCAGACCAAATGCGAGCGCTTCGATCATTTCATCGCTGATATCGCTGCCGAAAGACTGCAAGGACTCAGACAACATGTGCCAACTGCGCGGTGTTGAAAATGTTTCTTCATGCTTGGGCGGTTCACTCCACAGATGGTCGGGACGCAGTTGAATGTATTCAATCACCCAGGGGTGGATGCTGCCTTCGTTGATCGCCCAGTCCAGCCACTGCCGGTGATCGGTGCGCAGATGGATGTGCACCAAACGGTTGATGAGGGCTGAGGGCATGGGTTTGACAATGGCGGCATCTTTGGCCCGGTTGCCGGCACCGATCACAATGGTTCCCGGTGGCAATTGATATTCGCCCACCCGTTGTTCCAGGATCAGGGAGTAAAACGCCTTTTGTATTTCATGTGACGAGGCATTGAGCTCGTCCAAAAAAAGCACGAACGGCTGTTTGCGAACAATATTGGCCGGAGGATAGAAGCGGGAGCACTCGCCGTCTATTTTTGGAATGCCCAGCAAATCTTCCGGGGCCAGTTGACTTCCGAGCAGGGAGACACATTCCATGCCCACGGCGTCGGCAAAACGTCGCACCAGCGCGCTTTTGCCGATACCTGGCGGACCCCACATGAAGACGGGACGAACGACGGCGACATTGAGCAGGAAATCAATGGCCTGGGTTTGGTTGAGTTGAATCGCGGATTGCATGATTATTCTTATTTCTGTTTGTTTTTTGAAAGAGCGTTTCTCCGTCAGGGCTTACTCATCCTGAGCACCCCTGGTGGTGCGTCCTGAAACCAGGTTGCGCAACACCTGCTTTTCTTTTCGACGTACTTGGCGCGCTGACTTTTCATCCTTGTGCGCGCCCGCGTGACGAGTTCTGGCCGCCAAAAAAAGCGGGTTGCGTGGCTTGGGTGGTTTGATCGTGATCTTCATGGCCTATCCCTTCACGCAAATGACTTGGCGCAGCGTATGCACGACCTCGACCAGATCGGCCTGGTGTGCCATGACTTCATCAATGTCTTTGTAGGCGGCGGGAATTTCATCGATGACGCCGCCATCTTTTCGGCACTCAATGCCACTGGTCTGCTGTGCCAGATCGAAGCGGTCAAAGCGTCGTTTGGCCTCGCTTCGGCTCATGCGCCGGCCCGCACCGTGTGAGCAGGAGCAGAACGATTCTGGATTTCCCTTGCCGCGCACGATGTAGCTTTTGGCACCCATGCTGCCGGGAATGATGCCAAGTTCACCCTCACGCGCCGAGATGGCACCCTTGCGAGTGACGTAGAGCAGCTCATTGCCATGGGTTTCACGTGCCACATAGTTGTGATGGCAATTGATCGCCTCGCCATCGAGTTTAAAGGGGGGCAGGTGCTGCGCCAGTACTTCGAGCGTGCGGCGCATCATTTCACGCCGATTGATCAGCGCGTAGTCCTGCGCCCATTCCACGGCTTCAACGTAGTCGTCGAACCACTGTGATCCTTCGCTGAAGTAGGACAAGTCCTTGTCTGGCAAATTCATGTGGTGGCGCGCCATATCCTTTTTTGCCGCCGAAATGAAGTAGCGCCCGATCACGTTGCCTACGCCGCGTGAGCCAGAGTGCAGCATGACCCAAACGCGCTGATCTTCATCGAGACAAATCTCCAGAAAATGGTTGCCGCCACCCAGCGTGCCGATCTGGCAGATCCAGGTTTGCGCAAATTTGCGTTGCATTTTCATGATGCCTTGGTGCTTCGCAACAATCCGGTCCAGACGGTCATTGAGCGGGCGCCCCACACGGCCATGAGCCGAGCCACGCACCTTGTCCCATTCGTGCTGTTCAAAGCCAACGGGAATCGAGGCTTCGATGGCGCTTCGCAAGCGGGCCAGGTTATCGGGCAATTGGCTCGTCGTGAGCGTGGTGCGAACCGCGTTCATGCCGCAACCAATGTCGACGCCAACGGCAGCCGGAATGATGGCTGATCGTGTGGGAATCACACTGCCGACCGTGGCACCGATGCCAGCATGAACGTCCGGCATCGCAGCCACATGGGGATGGACGATGGACAAGTTGGCGATATGCAGGAGCTGTGCAATCGCTTCGTGCTCAATATCGTCGGTAAAAATGTGCACGGGAACCAGTCCCTTGTGCAAGGTTTGCTTGATGGGCATAACAATTTCTCTTCGGTTATTTGTTATGCCGGGGTGTTTGCGCAGGCCGATCCATGTCTGGCCCGCAAAAGCAAAAACCCCGGCGAGTTTCCTCACCGGGGTTCAATATGTGGAACGACCGGCTCGGGTCGGCAACAGGTGCCGCGACCCCGAGCAGTCATGCGCGGGGCTATGTAGTTGTCAAATTACAGATAGCCGTACGTGGCATGGTCGTTCCTTTCTGTGGCAAAAATAGGTTGATCGAAATTGGTGAGGCGTGATTGTGCTTTGGCTCTAAGGTCGTGTCAAAAAAAATGCCAAACCTTGTGCAAATCTTGTTGCATTTTTGCGTCATCTGATTCGTGATTTATTCATTTGTTCGCGCCGATGATGAATTGATCTCGGCAACTGAATTCTGCTCACCCACTCATGTAGCTGGCGACCGGCTTGGCACAACGCTTTCAGCCTCTGCGGCCCAAAGCCGTCAAAATCTCAGACTGAGTCAAAAGATTGACGACTGCAATTCAGCTCTCTCATTGGAGATCAGCTCGAAGCGCAACAATGAACCAGGATTTGGCATTTGGGCGTGGTTAAAAGAAAGCGGATTTCGGGACACATTGGCGCGACCATCCCTCACCAAATTGTTCAGTGTTGATGACACGCCCTAATCGTTCAACTCATTCTGAAGATTCTGTAGCGCCTTTTCCTCGTAAAGCTCCTTGAAGTACGGATTTTGAAACAGGTTTCCTGATTGTGCGGCGGCAATGAAGTGTTGCAGCACGTGACGGCGTGCGCACCGGTACACGGACTCTTCCACCCACGAGTATTCCTGTCTGACCGAAGCGCGATAGCTGTTGTAGATGGCCTCGGATTGACCGAGGATGGCCAGATCGGCGCCAAGCATCACGTCGGCCAGGGGAGGCATCTCAGAGCGGGGCAACGCGTGTTCGGTGCAGCGAATCAGGTTGGCAACATGCTCTCGGTTGGAGACCGTTTGACCCGAAGAGAGCCACAGTTGGGCGCTGGCCTCTTCGTTTGATGTAGCGGCTTTGGGCGCGTTATAAATAGCATCGTGAAACCAGAACGCGGCCTTCAGTGCGCGAATGGATTCGGCATCGGCATCCGTATTGGACGCCCAAACGGCGAGTTCACTAAGACCATGTACCAAGTGATCTAGATTGTGGTACGCGCGCTGCGGTGCGGCATAGCATTGCTTGTTTGTAAGGGCGGTGAACCAATTGTCGGCATGTGCAACGCCGGCGCCATCAAGTGAACCGTAGGACCAGAGTTCCTCCCATTCTTTGCGCAGCCAGACCAGTACCCATGCGTTATAGGCCGCTTTGGGAACAAACTTTTGCATGCTCCAGTGCCAGCCGACCGGACCTTGTAACCCGCGTACAAACGTCGAACTGACCGAGCCCAGGTCTCGCGGTGGCATGACGAACAGGGTTTTTGCACCTTCGACTACATCCACATTGGCTTGTTGGAGCAGGTTTTCGTAGTCAAAGTCGGACGTGTTTCGAATGCCACGAATCATGTAGTCGATACCGTGGCGTTTGGCTGCACGGGCCGTGTAGTCGCCGCGCACCAGCACCACGCTGACATTGCTCCAGCCGCGCTCGGCCAATGCTTCTTCAACAATGATCTTGCGTTGACTTGCGGAAAACATTGGCTTCTTGAACGGATTTTCGGAGATGAAGACCATCACTTCATCTGCAAGCGCACGTGCTTCACCAATAACCCAGAGGTGACCGTTGGTGATGGGATCAAGTGTCCCGGAGAAGGCAATTTTTTTCATGTTAGTTCCAAATGGTTTGATAGTGCCGGTGGAGTTTTTCCACCTGTTCTCTCAATGCTTCCATGGAGTCGTCATTGCGGATGATGCTTGTGTCTTCCACGGGTGTACGTTGTAAGTTCGCTTGCACGCGAAGCAGGTTAAGCATGTCGCCTTCGGACCATTTCGGATTTCGATGTCGAATTCTTTGAAGTCGAATTGGCGTTTGGGCCTCCACCACGAGCATTTGGTCCACAGCTATTTGTTCCCACAGGAGCAGTGCAGACTCCCAAATGACATAAGTGGCGTTTTGTTGTTCGGTCCAACGGTGCATGACTGCCAGAACGTGGGGTTTCAGGATGTCAATAAGGGTGCGATTGGCGGCAGCATTACGCGAAAACAGTCCTTGCAGGCTTCCTCGCTGTAAAGCACCGTCATCGGTCATCCATTCAGGAAAGGCCCGAGCAACCTCTTGGGTGGCGGGATGCCCTGGGTCCTGATGAATGCTTCTGGCAACAATGTCTGTGTCAAGACAGGGAACACCCAACGCTTCGAAAGCCTGTCGCACGGCAGATTTACCTGCCCCAATGCCTCCTGTAAGGCCGACGACGGCGGGCAAGTTGGCAACGTTTGGTTTCATAGAAGTGTCAATATTGGTTGATTGACCAATATTGACACAAGTTTGACGCGGTATCAAGTAAAATTTGGTTAATCAACCAATATTTATCGAATCATGGCCAACCGCCCAAACACCGAGGAGCGTCGCGCACAGATCGTCAATGGATTGCTGCTGGCCATCGCCGAGCATGGCTATGCGAAGGCAACCATTCAAATAATCGCTCGAAAAGCCGGCATTGCGCCGGGGTTGGTGCATTACCACTTCACCGCCAAGGCGGAAATATTGGTTGAACTGGTGAAAACCTTAGCCGAGATATTCCGCGCACGTTACACCACGCTTGCGGCATCCGCCGTGTCCCCGGAGGACCACCTTTTTGCCTACGTCAATGCGCGTCTTGCCAAGGGCGTGGGTGAAAACCCTGCTGTGGTTGGAGCTTGGGTCATGATTGGATCAGAGGCAGTGCGCATGCCTGAGGTCCAAATGATTTACCAACAAGCAATTGGCGCAGAATTGGCGCTGCTCAAGGAATTATTGGCAGCCTACCTTACCTCAATCGGCAAGCCATTGAACAGCGTAGACCATCTGGCAGCCTCCATCATTTCTTTGATGGAGGGCGCATTTCAAATCGCCGTTGGTGCACCCGATGTGATGCCAACCGGCTATGCAGCGACAACAACCATTCAATTAATCAAGCGATATGTTGGCGCAGAGCCGAACTAGAGCCTTTGCAGCACCTGCATGCTGCGTTGCACAGGCGCCTTTTCCAACGAGGGGGAGGACTTCGCTTATTCGAATGTTCGGCATCTCACAGGACTTCTCAAGCGAGGCCAAGAATCGCGCCTACTGAGCAGCGAAGCTCATCGACAAGCTCAGGGTCCATGTACTTGTACCCGACGAACCTATTTGCTCTGCTCACTGCCGCGCGTGATTTGGAAAAAACCATTGCATTTCGCGGGTGAACAAGGACGAACGCTGATTACTGCTTTTTAGCCCGCATTGCTGCCGTCGTAATCGCGTCAACAAATACCGGTATCAGCTCATGGGGGATATCGTGGCCCATGCCAGGAATAATGCGCAACTCTGCGCCGGGTATCGCCGCCGCAGTGTCACGACCGCCCTCTACCGGAATCACGGGATCCTGCGCGCCATGCAAAACGACGGTTGGTGCCACGATACCCGCGCACAAGGCACGCCGGTCTGCGCCACTTGCGATGGCAAGCATTTGACGTGCGACACCTGTCGGATGAAACGAGCGTTGGACATCACGACTCGCGGCGTCACGAAGTATCGACGGATCTGTCGGATAGGCGGGGCTGCCGATGCTCTGCCACCAATTGACGCCGCTGGTGACTTTGGCAGTCTGCGTTGCGGGGGCGGTCATTGTTTGTAGGGACGCTGCTGCAATCGCCGGGCGCGCCTGCGGCAATGCCGGGTTGCCAGTGGTAGACATGATGGACGTCAATGAAAGCACTCTGGAGCTGTGACGTGCTGCGAGAATCTGGGCAATCATGCCCCCCATCGACGCGCCCACGATATGCGCCGACTTGATGTCGAGTGCATCAAGCAATCCGACCGTATCCATCGCCATGTCTTCCAGTGAATATTTTGCCGCGAGGGGTTTACCCATCATGAAGCTCATCGCCAAATCCGCTAAATCGAGCGTGCCGGTGTGATCCATTTTGGTGGACAACCCGACATCCCGGTTATCGAAACGTATGACCCGATAACCTCGGCTGACCAATTCATCACAGAGAGCCATGGGCCAGCGCGTTAATTGACAGCCCAGACCCATGATCAATAGGATAGTCGGGTGCCGTGCGCTTGCGTAACTCTCATATTCGAGTCGGATGCCGTTGGCGGATACTGAGGACATGATTTGCCTTAATTCACAAGCACTACTTGGGGAAGGGTAGTGACCGACTATTCAATTGGGTCCGTCAATAGCACATTCAAGTGCGTGGTGACAAACAAGGTTGTACGCGAAACGCAGGATGGTTTAGGCAGCCCGCTGTTTCTGTTGTTTATCATCTGTAATGCCTACGCCCTGGATCCATTCAGGACAATGACTCGAAAGTAAGAAATGGATACTTTTTCGTTTTTGGCCATTTCCCATCCGGTCGCGGGAGTAACCTTGTCGCTGGGCGACTTGCTAGGGTTTGCCACGGGCCTGTTGTGTGTGACTTTAACGGCCCGCGCGCATATCTGGAATTTCCCAGTGGGCATTTTGAACAGTGCCATTTTGGGCTTGGTATTTTTTGATCAGCGACTCTTTGCCGACTCGTTGCTGCAGATCGTGTTCATTGCGCTTTCAGCGCTGGGCTGGTACCAGTGGTCCACGCGAGGCAAGACTTCCGTGGCGCAGTCCTTCAGGGGCACTGGCTGGAAAGAACAGTTAATCCTGGTCATGGTCGCAACCATGGTGGCCCTAGTCTTGTGGCAAGTGTTACTCAAAGTGAAAGGGAGCGCTCCGCCGCTGGACGCCTTGATTACCGCGCTTAGTTTGTGCGCGCAATGGCAGTTGAACCGGCGCCAGGCCTCCAGCTGGCTGTGGTGGATTGCGGTGGACCTGATTTCGGTGCCCTTGTACTGGAGCCGCGAGTTGTACCTGATCTCGGGCTTGTACGTTGTCTTTTTGGGGATCTGTGTTCAAGGCTGGATGCATTGGCGACGACTTGCCACATCGCAGGTGCCTTGTGCGCCGACCGGCCGCGAAAGTCTGGCATGAATCGCACGATTTACCAGCATGGCTTGGTGATTGGCAAGTTCTATCCGCCCCACCTTGGCCATGAATACCTGATTCGAACTGCGGCGGCCCATTGCAAATGCGTCACCGTGGCGGTGCTAGGGTCCAGCGTGGAGTCTTTGTCGATTGCCCAGCGCGTGCAATGGCTGCAAATGGCATTCGCGGCGTACCCGCAGTTACGTATCGTGGGTGAACTCGATGACGTCGCGGTGGACTACGACAACCCCGCCATCTGGCAAGCCCATGTGGACCTCATGCGCCAAGCCGTGCAGCGCGCGGACGCCGCCTTTGGAACGGCCCCGCCAGTGGACGCGGTATTCACTTCAGAGGGCTACGGAGATGAGTTGGCGCGCCGGTTTTCTTGCGACCATGTAGGCTTGGACCAAACTCGTGCGCTGTACCCCACCTCGGGCACGGCTGTGCGTAGTGATGTCTGCGCGCAGAGGGAAATGCTGTCACCCACCGTGCAAGCTGGCCTGGCACTGCGCGTGGTGGTGGTGGGTGCAGAGTCGAGCGGCACCACCACACTCAGCTGCGATCTGGTCAATGCCCTGCGCGCTCGCGGCGGGGTGTGGGCGCGTACGCAGTGGGTGGCCGAGTTTGGGCGGGAGTACAGCGCCAATCTGCTGGCGTTGGCGCGCGCCAAAAAAGACGGTGCGACAGTGACCGATATCGACTGGTGCACACAGGATTTTTCACAAGTGGCTGGCGAACAATGCTGGCGTGAGGAAACCGCAGCGCGCCATGGCAGCCCTATTTTGGTGTGCGACACCGACGCTTGGGCGACTTTGGTTTGGCATGAACGATACATGGGCTGCGCCAGTGCCGAGGTACAGGCTTTGGCCCACGCCATGCCGCCGCGCGCGCTTTATGTGCTGACCAGTGATGTGGATGTGCCGTTTGAGGACGATGGGTTGCGCGATGGCAAACATTTGCGTGCCTGGATGACGCAACGCTTTCGCACCCTGCTGCAGCAACAACCCGTGCCGTGGGTAGAACTTTGCGGCACGCCCCAAGTCCGCTGTGCGGCAGCGCTGGCGGCCATCGATGCAGCGGCCCTCAAGGCGTGGCAGTTTGCCGCGCCTCTGGACGCTTCCTTCAATAGCGCATGAAAGCAGACGCGCTCACCCGATGGAAATCGACACATTGCACCGCCAACTTTCGGAATTCACGCTTTGATGCGATCCCATGTGAGATCAAACTTCTGTAGGTATTTGCGCCGACGGTCGGCGTCGTTGACCACGCTGCGCTGGGTAACGCTTTGTTGAGGTCGATGAGCCAAGCGTCTGCGCTTATGACCAACCCATCCTTATCTTCATTCTCAACCGAGACAGTTGACAGCGCCACTGGGAAGCTACCTAGAAAAAAGGACAGGAGGGGATAAAATTTGAGCTGCCAGACTCAAAAAATACTTATGCGAAAGTCCCATCAATCATCAGCCCAGACCGGGTTGAACTCTGTGAGTGTCGGACCGTTGACGATGGCCAGAGCGATGCTCACTACCTTGGTGATGCGTACCCAACAAAATTTTCAGATTGCCCGCAAAATTGCAGCCTTGGTGGAGTCTGTGGAGAAATTGGAGGATCGTTTTAATGTGACCATGACGCCTGAAGTCGTGCCCCAGTGTCCGGCAATTCTCTATATGGCAGTGGGGAAAGAAAACGTTGCCATGAAAAGCGTTATGTCGGTTGAGAAAACCGATCAAAGTGTACTCATCAGCCTCAAATTCGACGCCTACCTGCTCGAACGCGCCTCGATGTCGCGCTCAGGTCCATTGGTGTCCCGCATGGCCAGCCACTTTAATTCAAAAATTCGAATCAATTTGCGCGAGACCGTTGAGTCGGAGATTGCTGGTGCGCCAGTTGTGACACGCCTGCGTCTTTCTGACCTTGCCGCTGTTCCGTGTAGCTCTTAGCCTTCGGATTACGCGGCCTTTTTACGCTGTGCCTCGTACCAGTGGTTCTCATATTGCATTGGGCTGACTTGAAGGCAATAACGCCACCGACCGCGATGGTCGGATGCGTGAAGTTGAAAGTGGACGATTTATAAAACTTGTACCGGTGCCCGGTAGGCTTGGTAAGCGATGATGGCAATCATCGCGACTCCAACCAAGGGCAGTCACCATAGAAGCCAAGCCTTACGTCGCTACGCCAGCGGCGAACCGCTGTAAGCGCTCCCCCTCGGCCCGGGCCTCGGCCAGCAACTGGTTCCAATCGTCCGGCGGATGACCGCTTGCCAGCATCTTGCGAAACACCCGGTAAGCGTCGTCGCCGCTCTCATAGGCGCGCTTGGTATCCTCGTCGTTGACCCATGCGAACACGATCACTTTGGTGGGCGCGTGATAGCGAAAGAACAGGCGGTACTGTTGGAAAAATTTCGCCCGCAACCAGTGCTTGTGGTCGTCGCCCAAGGTGCCGCCTTGGCGGTATTCAGGACGGGCTGGGTCTTGGGGGACGACGTCGAAAGCGAGTTTGGTGATTGCCGCCAGTCGCTTGCTGGCGTTCTTCTTCACGTACCCGGCCGGATCCTTCTGTTTCAAGGCATCGACCTGTTGCGCCAGCGCTTCAATTTGTGCGAGAAACAGCGGGTGGGCAAAGATCGTCCAGCCGTGAATGATCAGGGGCGCGGGTTTGTCCGTGCTCATTCATCGTCTGCCGACAGGGCTGCATCAAGATCGACCTCGATGCCACCGACCAGCGCCTGGAGCCGTTGGACAAGGCCCGCATCCATCGCCTGCAGGCGCTCAGGATGGCTGGCAATGTCGCGGGCCAGAAAGCCCAGGAACTGACCGAGCACCGGGTCGTCACTTTCGTGGCTTGCAGCGCGGGTCAGTACCACCTCGCCACTGGGGCGGATGCTGTAGTGAATCTTGTCGCGCTTGCCCAGCCGCAGGGCGCGACGCACCGTTTCCGGTACCGTGGTCTGGTAACGGTCGGTCAACGTGGATTCGACGTCGATGGTGGCAGGCATGGCGATCTCCGGTCAAAGGATGGATGTCTTGTATGGTAATGCAATCGCATTGCCTGCGATTGCTGCCATCCTGTCCGGAGCTTCGGAGGGCGGCAACAATACAAGGGTAACGACTTTACTTCAATTGAGATTGAAGTACTGTTGTTTCGAAATCCATCCTGCGATCGGATTCTCCCTCTGAAGCGGACAATTGCGGGAGAAACAACTTTAGTTCGCATGACACATGCCCCAAAATATGCTGTGCTGCGCATTTTTGGAAAGTAAAGTTAGTCAAGCCCGAGCTACATCAAGACGTCCTTTCAGGACGTGGTACCTAGGTTAGATAGGCTCATGACACTCGGCAATACCTGCCATAGAAGGCATCCCTTTGGCTCCACTCGCCCGGACTAGTCACGCTACCGCAGCGGACCCAAGGTCACCAAAGTTGCTGATTTTGACCGCGCCATCCGGAAAGCGCGCAATCACGTCCAACTGCCCACCCATCGCTTCAATGTGACTGCGCAGGGTTGATAAATACATGTCCGTGCGCTTTTCCATTTTGGCGATAGACGGCTGCTGGACGTGCAGCACCTCGGCCAGCATCTTTTGGGACAGGCCACGCGCTTGTCGTAATTCGTTGAGTGGCATTTCGGCAAGCATCGCTTGCGCCTTGGCCGCTGCCCTCGCTTGGGCCTGGGGCGCCATGCGCGAGCGCAAGTCAGAGAATTTGTTTGCCATTTATCAGTCCTTCCTTCCGAAGTTGCTCTATGTGTTCATCGTAGAGTCCGTCCGCAATCGGGATGTGTACGTCATACCACCGGTCGTCCCCAGTCTTGTCGCCTCCGATCAGCAAGATGGCCGAACGTCTAGGGTCAAACGCATATAGGGTTCGATACGGTCGCCCATCGTGCTGCGTGCGCAATTCACGCATATGGCTGTGTTTCGATCCGTTAACCCCGCTGCTGTGAGGAAACCCCAAATTTGGGCCTCGATCCTCCAGCAAGCGCACGGATGCATCCAGAGACTCTTGTTCATCTTCAGACAGACCGTTCCACCACTTGCCGAATTCGTCTGTGTACTCAACATCCCAAATCATGCGATAAGTATAGCCTCCATGGAATATTCCGTCAATGGAATAAGGTAGAGCTAAAAAAATGCGCTATCCTGCCCCTCCATTCATGGTCGCGCCGCAAACGCATCCCCCATCTGCCTAGCCCGTTTGACCTCGTCAGTGTGCAGGTAGATCGACGTGGTGGCCACCGACGCGTGCCGTAAATTGTCTCGAACGGTGGTCAGCTCAGCGCCACGTGCTAGTGCGTGAGTGGCATGTGTGTGGCGCCTATGTCGTTAGAGAGATAGGCGCCACAGCTATGCAACCCACCTGATCGAGTCCGGGGTTGACCTGCTGGAGGTGCAGAAGATTCTGGGTCATTACTCCATTCTGACCACCGCCCGCTATACCCATCTGACCAGCCACACCAACGACTAGGCCAACGCGCGCATCGAGGCCTTGATGAGCCGCTTCAATATCGATTGGGGGGTAGTCAAATGATCACCATGGCTAACATCATCGGGCGCTTTGGAGCAGACTACTTGGCGCAGTACGGTGCCAGCGTGTTGCCCAGTCAGCGCCAAGCAATCATAGCCATGAAGAACTGTCGCTCTATGCTGGGCCCAGGCATGTTGGCCCAGTGTGGTGACTGTGGCGGGCAGCGCGTGGTGCCGCATTCCTGTGGGCACCGCAATTGCCCGCACTGTCAGCACTTTGAGAGCCAGCGCTGTATTGAGCGACAAACGCAGGCCTTGGTGCCGGGCAGCTACTTCCTGATCACCTTCACCTTGCCCGCTGAGCTGCGAACCCTGGTTTGGCAGCATCAGCGCCTGCTGTATGCCGCCTTGATGGAGTGCGCCTGGGAGACGCTGCGCACGTTCAGCCTAAACCACCGGCAATTGCAGGGCAGTGCCGGTGCGGTGGCGGTGCTGCACACGCATTCACGCAAACTCGACTTTCACCCGCATGTGCATGTGGCGATGCCAGCGGCGGCACTGGATGCCAACAAGGGCCTGTGGCGCACACTGAGAAAGACGTCCAAAGGAGGCGGCTATTTGTTCAACCATGAGGCACTGGCCAAGGTGTTTCGGGCCAAGTTCTTGGCCGCCGTGGCTGAGTTGGGGTTGCAGTTGCCACCGGACTTGCCCGATGCGTGGGTGGTGGACTGCAAGTGTGTGGGCAACGGCGAAAAGGCATTGGTCTATCTGGGGCGCTATTTGTACCGGGGGGTGATTCAGGAGAAAGATATTTTGCGCTGTGAGAGCGGCCAAGTCACCTACCGCTGGCGGGATAGCAAAACCAAAAAGCAAGAACAACGCACTGTCAGTGGGGTCGAGTTTTTACGGCTGGTGCTGCAGCACGTGTTGCCCAAGGGTTTCAGGCGGGCACGCAATTATGGTTTTTTGCACCCCAACAGCAAACGCTTGATTGCGTTGCTGCGGCTGCTGGTGTTCAAGACTTGCAATAAGGCTTGCGCCCCATCCGCACCAGTGGCCCCAACTGAGCGGCCCAAGCTGCTTTGCCGCTGCTGCGGCGCTGCCATGGCCATTGTGCGCAGGCGTATCTTGCCGGTGATCGCGCCGCCGACAGGCACCAACCGTGAGGGCACGGCAGCGACGTAAACCGCAAGAATCAAATCCCAGCGCATCAGTGCCCAACGGGTGCTGTGGCGAGGCTCGGTCAAAAACAGCACAACTGGGCTGATTGGGTCAGGAAAAATGCCAGTTTTGGCAGCGCGCCATTGCAATGATGGCTTAAATCATCGCCACCGGCGGGCTTGGATCATCCTAGGCTGCGCTGCGGGCGGTGTGGCGTAAGAAGATATTTTCAGAAAGAGGTAGGTCTGACCGGGCTCGTCCAACAACCGGTTCAGATCGTGGCTCCGCACGATCTAACCTTACTCGTTATGAGTTCTCGACCTTGTGGTGGAATTTGCACCGCCTGTCCTGCTATATCGACAACAACGCCGGTACACTCGTGAACTATGGCGCTCGCTACCACAAGGGGTTGCCGATCAGTAGCAGCATTGCTGAATCTGCAGTGAACTAGGTTGTCAGCCATCGCATGGCCAAGATGCCGTGCGCGAACTCGTCGCCCTCACGCTAGGCCGCTTGATTTGGCCTCCCACGGTTTGGATCGCTCTCTTTGACAATTGGCGACGAGATCGACTAAACACTCTGGTACGAATCGTTTAAATGAGATATTTGACCAACCGAGTGACAAAGGTCGGCGGCATACTGCTAGGATTGACTCCCACCAAAAAACGCTGGCTCACTTGGTAGGACGCTAGTAACTTTGCAAGGCTCGGATACCTGCGCTCTACGCTTGGCCAGCCCATGGTGGGGAACAGGCTGATGTGACCGCCTGGCACCAACACGCGATCAAACTCCGTAAAAATTCGGACCAAAAGCGTCTCGTCCTGAATCCAGGCAAACAGCAGCCAGCAAGAAAGAATGAGGTCCACGGACTGGTCTGCAAATGGCAAATTATCGGCAAAGGCAGCAATGGCTTTTTCCTGGCCAGGCATGTCAGCACGAGGCATGCTGGTGGCGCCAGTGGCCACGGATTTCAAGCGATCAAACAGGCCAAATTTGAATCCATCGGCCAATTTCGGGTCGATACCGTAAAAGTCGACGCCACTGCGACGACACACCTGAAACATGGAGTCTTCGGTAAACGGCGTCAACCCGCAGCCGATGTCAACGACGCGTTTTGACGCCAAGGAACTCAAGACATCGGCCTGACAGGCATCTTCAAAAAATACTTTTCGATAAAATTCGAATGGGCGCGCGGTGCTGATCACCGGCAAATGCATGGCCTTGAAAAGCCTGAGGTTGGCACCCATGACTTTAAAGCTGATGTCGGACAACGCCACTTGGTAACGCAACATGGGAGATTCCTTGGCAGGTGCGGCAGAAAATACAACCGTTTCACTCTAAGCATCCTACTGCAGCACATTGATGGGTTTTGGGCGACCAGAGAGACAGCCATAATCCTGGCGTCCATTCCATTAACGCCGGTACACGCCGACAAATCGGTCCAAAATCGCAATATGATCTTCAAATAACTGATCTTCAAGTTTCAGTAAATCCACCAATGGCACCCACCTCGCTTCCATGGCGTCATCACTTCCTTTGATTTCTGGCAAGCGGATGGCACCTAGGTCAAAAAAGAAGGCACAGGTAATCAAGCGTCCCCGCGCACTGCGCAGTGGATGATCAAATATTTCTGATGCCTTGAGGGCCTGGCGCATGGTGGAGTCCAAGGTCTTGAAGCCTGTTTCTTCATGCAATTCCCGAACGGCAGCGCCATAGAACCGTTCATCCTTGTCGACAAAACCGCCGGGAATGGCCCACTGGCCACGTCCGATCTCACCTCCCCGGCGGATCAGCAGCACATGGCCGTTGGCAACAAGCACCGCATCGGCAGTCAGGTAAACATCGCCAGACCATTTTTTGCGGTACTGCGCCACCAGCGTCTGCTCGGCCACGCGCTGGGCGTACTCCGGCAGCCTCGACCACGCCTGCAAATATGACAGCACCGGCGCACTCAGATAGGGGCGGAGCACTGCCAGACGCGCATCCGGATCCACCCCCTCAAAAAAGACCGCGCGCAAGGCTGTGGCATGGATATCGACTTCCTGCGCGACCGTCCTGAAGGTCCAGTTCGGGAAGTGGTCCAGGTAGTAGCTGGTGTGGTCTTTCTTGAACCCCAGCAACGTGACGGGGGCGTTTTCCGGCACCAGTTGCGCGATGCCCTCGCGCACGGCCTTGTTCCAGCGCACATCATCGTAATAATCGCGCACCGGAAAAAACCTGACCCTGTCTTTTTCCGTATCTGACAGCGTCGCCACAATCATGGCCTGGCGCTCTTCCCACGTAAACGGGTTGCGCACGTCACGCGCACGAAACGCTGAGCCGACCACCACAATCACCTGCCCGGCAAGCGCCAGCGCTGCATTGAGCAAGGTTTCATGGCCTTTGTGAAATAGCTGCCAGCGTCCCACAATGACGGTAATGCCAGCTTGGGCAGGGGTTGGAGTTGCAGGCATGGCGGATCCTTTGGTTTATAGACGGGTCAAGCGTACTGAACTGCCGCAATCGGCACCTGGCGGCCACTGCCGAAAGCCTTGCCGCGCACACGCAGTACCGGTGGCGCCTGCCGGCGTTTGTATTCGTTGCGGGCAATCATCTTTTGTATTTTGACAAGCAAGGCGGTGCCGTCCGCCGTGGCGTTGAGCTGCGCCACCTCGGCCTCGGTGCGTTCGCGCTCCCTCTGCGGCAGGCGATCGCCTTCGATCAGGTGCTTGAGGATGCCGTCCAGCACCTCATACGGTGGCAAGCTGTCGGTGTCCTTTTGGCCGGGGGCCAACTCGGCGGACGGCGGTTTATTGATGATGGCATCCGGAATCAAGTCGCGGCCAGCCGTCTTGTTGATATGGCGGCACAGTTCAAAAATTTCGGTTTTGTACAGGTCTCCAATCAAGCCAAGCCCACCATTGGTATCGCCGTACAGCGTGCAGTAGCCGACCGAGACTTCGCTTTTGTTGCCGGTGGTCAGCAGCAAATGGCCGAAGCGGTTGGAAAACTCCATGAGGGTGGTTCCACGCACGCGCGCCTGCAGATTCTCCAGCGGCAGGCCCTGGAGTTCCTCGCCAAAAGAGGCGTGAAACGTCGCCTCAAAAGCGGACACAATTTCTTTGATGGGATGCTCGATCAGCCTGACACCGAGGTTGCGGCACAGTTCCACGGAGTCGGACACACTGCCCTCGCTGGAAAACCTGGACGGCATGGTGATACCGACCACATTGGCCGCGCCCAGGGCCTGCACGGCCAGCGCCAAGGTCAACGCCGAGTCAATGCCACCGGATGAACCCACCACTGCCTGTTTGAAGCCACAGCGCCGGGCGTAGTCCTTGAGCCCCAAAACGATTTGCTGGCGATAAAACTCCATGGTGGGCAATCCCTCGCAGGACACGGCAGGCAAACTGCCGCCCCCGCCGCTTGAAAACTCCTGTGTGCGCGGATCAAAGCTGAGCGTCGTCACATCTTCCGTGAAACGTTGCGCTTCATAAACGACGGTACCCTGAGCCGTGACGGCGAAGGATGCCCCGTCGTAGACCAGATGGTCATGGCCACCAATTTGGTTTACATAGAGCAGGGGCAATTTGTGGCGCGCACAGGCCTTGGAAAAAATGGCGTGGCGTTGTTCGCGCTTGCCCACATTGCTCGGGCTGGCGTTGATCGAGACCACCAGATCCGGGGCCGCATCGGCCAGACGCTGGAAGGGATTAACGCCATAGTCCTGGCCGGCATCGTTCCAGCCGTCCTCGCAAACCATGAAGCCGATTTGTACATCCCCCAAGCGCAGCACCCGTGCGACATCCGGGCCGGGCTCAAAGTGGCGGCGCTCGTCAAAAATGTTGTAGGTGGGCAGCAGCTGCTTGGCGTATTGAAGCAATATTTCGCCGTTTCTGAGCACCAACAGCGCATTGTGGAATGGCTTGCCAACACCTGCGCGCACCATGGGCGCACCCACCACCCAAGCCAAGTTGGGCGTCTCGCGGGTGGCGAGCTTGAGCTGGGCTAAACCCAGCTGCACCCGTGCCTGAAAGTTGGCGTCATCAAGCAGGTCGCCCGGATAGTAGGCGCTCAAGCTCATCTCGGGAAATACCACCAACTGAGACTGCTCGTCGCGTGCCTGGCGGGCCGCTCGGAGCATCAGGGCAATATTGCCAACGATGTCCCCGATGGTTGGATTGATTTGGGCACTGGTGATTCGCAGCATGGCTTTGTCCTCACTTTAAATCGATCAAATGGATGTCAGGCTCAGGCAGGCTGGGCAAACACCTGGCGCAAATAGGCCAGGAAAGTTTCGTCATCGCACATGGTCTTGCCCGGCGCGTCGGAGAGCTTGGCAGTTGGCTGGCCATTGCAGCGCACCAGTTTCATGACAATGTTTAGGGGCTGGATTCCGGTGTCATTTGTCAGGTTGGTGCCAATACCAAAACCGGTTTGCACACGATCGGCAAAGTGGCTGTGCAGACTGAGTGCCGTTGGCACGTCCAGCCCGTCTGAAAAGACAAGCCGCTTGGTATGAGCATCAAGCCGCAGTTTGGCGTAATGGGCCAGGGCTTTTTCGCCCCAGACCACCGGGTCGCCGCTGTCGTGGCGCAGACCGTCGAAGAGCTTCGCAAAGTAGAGGTCAAAGTCGGTAAGGAAGGCATCCATGCCCACCACATCGGTCAAGGCCGTGCCCAAGTCGCCACGGTATTCCTGCACCCAGGACTCCAGCGCGGCCTTTTGAAAGCCCTTGAGCTGCACATCCATGGCCTGAAAAGTTTGCAGGTATTCATGCGCCATGGTGCCAATTGGTGTCAATCCCAGCTTTCTGGCCAGAAAGACGTTGGAGGAGCCTTTGAAATACTGCGGAACTTCACGCGCCAAGGTGGTGGCCACTTCCTCATGCCACGTGCCCGAAAAACGCCTGCGCACGCCAAAGTCAAAAAACTCAAACGGATGCCGGCGCCTTGGGTTGCTCCGTTCGTATTCGTGCAGCTGCGCAATTTTCTCCTGCAAACGCGCACGCGCCTGGCCCAGCACCAAGTCCTCGCCCACCTCCCGTGCCATGCGACGAAAGTACAGCTCATTGATGATGGCCAGCACATAAATTTCAAAGCCCATCACATGCACCTGGGGCCCCTTCGCCACCACCAACAGGGTATCGCCTTGGCTGGAAACCGTGATGAAACGGCGCTGAAACTGGAACAGCCGCAGAAAGTCGATGTAATCCGACGAGAGGTAACGCAGCGCACCCAGATAGGCCAACTCGTCTTCGGTAAAGCGCAAGGCACACAGCGCATTGAGTTGCGCCTCAACCTGCGCCTGCAATTCGCTCAATGCAAACGCGGGCTTGTTGCGGCAAACGAAGCGGTACTCGGCCTGGTTGGCCGGCATGGAATGCAGCATGGGCTGCTGCATGGTGAATTTGTACAAATCCACCTCCAGCAAGCTGCGGATGATCGGCTGAAACGGGCTTGGCGCAGTGGTCATGGCAAAACTCCAAAATGCATGTCGTTCGAAATTGTGATGGCATTGTAGTCTACTTAAATGCACATTGCACCTAAGTATTTTCTGTGACGATCTTTGGGGCTTGCGTACTACCATTGCCCCATGCCCGCTTCAACCCTCAAAATCGGCTTGATTCCCGGCGATGCATTTTGCATCTTGCTCGACCTTGATGCGCCCGGCAACTGGCAGATTGTGTTTGACGCCAGTGTCCACCCGGGGGCAGATGAGCGCAGCCGCCTCGGTCCAGCGCTGCGGCGTCACACATCGGTGCGCCATGTCGGCGACGAACGGCAGGTTTTCGTGGGTGACAGTCGGGTGGCACGCCTGCGCGGCGCGCAGCTTATCGAACACCGGCGTTTGACCGCTTTTGGCACCCGCTTCCTAGCCGAAAACGGGCTGCCGCTGGCCGGCGGGCCGCTCCAACATAATGCCGTGGCCGGCCACCATGCGGCAGGACCGTTACAGACCGATCTGCACAGCCACTTTGCCGGCTGCTTGTGCGGCCATGACCTGGTGGAACTGGGCCTGCTGGCCAACGCCTCGATCCCGCACTCCGTTCTGGCGCAGGTCGGCGTGTTCTGCGAGTCAGACACGCCCCTGGGCTTGCTGGACCCGCCAGCCCGTGGCCGCCTGGCCTGCGCTCTGGACATTCCCTTGGATCGGCAGGTCACCTTCCTGGACATGGAACGTCTCTATGCGCTGCGCGCGCCCCTGACACGGTGTGCTGAACTGTTTGAGGCACAGCTCTGGCGCATCGCCGCCCGGGCCAAGGAATGTGGCGTGGCGTACCTAGAGCTCTCCTTGTCCAGCATTCTTGATCCCGCCACACTGGCGCGGGCGCATATCGCATTGCCTGCCATCGAAGCGCAGACCGGGGTGGGCATCCGGTTTTTGGTGGCACTGTCACGGCATGACGACCTAGAGTGGGACCTGGACGTACTGAGGCAGGTCAAAGCCAGTCTGGGCAGCCGGGCCATTGTCGGCATCGACTTCATGGGCCACGAAACCAATTCGACCCGCGCGTTCCTGCCCCAACTCAAGGCAGCTGGCGCATTGACCTGCCACCGCCCGGGCTGGGTGGTGCGGGTGCATGCGGGCGAGAACCCTGCCTTTGCCGAAAACGTGCGCGAGGCCATCGCGGCACTGCGCTCTTTTGTGCTGGACCAGGGACTGGAACTTCGCATTGGCCATGGCCTTTACGGGCTGGAGGACGACACGCTGAACGACGTGGCCGCGCTGTCCTCATCCCTCAAGCCAGAAGGCGGCAGTGTGGTCTTCGAATTCAACCTGACCAGCAACCTGGCATTGAACAACATTCGCACCACCTTTGACGTCCCGCTGCGGCGCGTGCTCGAAGCTGGCGTGGATGTTGTGCTCGGCACCGACGGATCAGGCCTGTACCGCACCGATGTGCAGGATGAATCGCAGGCTGCACGGGCCACCGGGCTGAGTGGTTCTGACGTTCAAAAAATTGCCGCTACCGAACAACGCCTGCTCGCACGCAAACGTGCGCAGCAGAACTTGCTACCGTCCTGGAGCAGCTTTGAGGTGCCCCCAAGCTGCGTGCCCTTGCATTACACCGAGGCCGTGGCACGCGCAAAACATGCAAAGCTACTTGCGGCGCAAGAAGCATTGCAGGCCCACCTGCGCGCCCTGTCGCGGCCCCTGTTCGACACCGCAGGTCTGCGCACGCACCTGGCCCAGCGTCCCGTACTGAATCTGGCCGGTGCCTGGCGCAACAGCTACCAGCAACTGGATGACAAGGACATCGCCCGGTTGACGGTATTTTTTGTGGCACTGTTGTCCGGCCTGGCCCCGCTGTGCGGCGTCATCCTCACCGGCGGCACCAACGAAGGCGTTGAGGGCCTTTTGCACCGCTGTGCACAGCGCATGAACCCACCATCGGTCGAAGTGATCGCACTGATCAGCACCCAGGTTCCACTGGAAAGCTTGGATGCGCAGGGCTTGAGCGGCTTGCACGTGATTTCCTCCACGCTGTACGACAAGGCTGCGACCCTTTACACGCTGGTGCAGGAATGCCGGGCTCTGGCGCTGTTTGTCGGTGGCGGGGTCATCGTCGGCGACGAAATCCAGGCTGCGCGCAATCTTGGCCTGCACTACTGCCTGATCGATGACCTGCCTGGTGCCAGTGCCAAGGCATGTTTGCTCGATCGCAGTCATGCGGTATCGCTGCTGGAGCCAGAACAGGCCGCCCGGCATGTGCTGGAAAAACTTGTCACCGGCCCGCAGCGTGAACAATTGTTCCACCCTGGTGCCAACGACGCCGTCGACATCGTGGTCCTGCGCTACCGCAGTTCCGACCCGGAGCCCGAAGTCCTGCTGGTGCGCCGCCACGACGACGCACCAGCGGAAAACGGCCGTTTCGCCCTGCCCGGCGGCTTCAAGCTGGCAGGCGAAACCCTAGGCAATGCGGCGGTACGCGAACTGGTCGAGGAAACCGGCTTGGTTCTTGCGCCCTCGGCGCTGATCGCCGTGGCTAGCGTCGAGGGCGGTGGACGTGACCCGCGCGACACGGCCGAGCGCTGGGTGCGCTCGCATCTCGTTCTTGCGTGCATCCGCCACCCGGGCCCCGGCCAGGCAACACTGGTCGCCGGAACCGACACATCGCGCGCCTTTTTTGTGCCCCTGTCGCGTCGCCCCCAATGCCTGGCGTTTGACCATGACCAGCTGTTGGCCATGGCGCTGGGCCAAGCAGCAGTGCCCTCCGATGGCGCGGATATTAAAGTGGCATAGAGGAAAAAATAGCCACCAGCGCTTGTTAAGCTTGCGTCACTAGCTCCTGTTTTTGTAGCGAACTGAGCTTGCTGTTTCAGCACACAGTCTCGCACTGGGGCCATCGCCGTGACCGCAAAACGCGATGACGACCTGAAAATTAGGCTCAGTTTTTTGACGATTGTGCGTTTGCACGGCTTGTTGCTGGCTGGGTCGGAAGCTGGATTGCCGATTAAGCGAACCCCTTGGTTCAGACTGAACATGTCTGGATTTGACGATATTTGGGCTACGGCACCAAACTTACAGGATTTCCCTTGGCTTAGGCCAGTCCCGTTGCCGTTTTGTCAGGATTTGGCACTGCCAGCGGTCGATCCAACAATCGCAACCGGTGGGCAAGGTCGGTCTTGACCCGAAATAGTTGGGCCGGGCGGTGTGCGCCGCCCACGCGCTGCCCTTTGCATTCTTCAAGCACATCCATTTCAGTGAGTTTGCGGCGGAATGCACTTTTGTCCAACGCCACACCCATGACGTGCTCGTAGGTTTCATGCACCTGCGCGAACGTGAATTGCTCGGGGAGCAGGTAGCAGGGCAAGGTGGAGTAAGCACTCTTGTCGCGCAGGCGCTGCAGCGCAACGTCCACAATCCGGTTGTGGTCAAAAGACAGGCGGGGCACCGAGCTGACATCGAAAAGTTCAAAACCAAAGCCCGGTTCGACCGATTGGGCGGCCCTCAGAACCGATTCATCCACCAGTGCAAAGTACCCCAGGCTGACCGACCAGCCACGCGGGTCACGCGCGCCATCGGCAAAACTATAAAGCTGCTCCAGGTAGGGCGGCGCAATGCCGGTTTTGGTGCGCAGCACACGCACCGCAGCGGCCAGACTGTCGATGTCTTCTTGCTGATGGACGTAGCCACCGGGCAATGCCAACTGACCTGCATAGGGCTCACGGGGGCGGCGCGTCAGAACAACATGCAGCCGCTTGTCGTGCAGCGCAAATAGCACAACATCCACGGTGACAATGATGTTGCGGTCTCGATTGGTTTGGGTCATGGTTTTTTCATTCTAGCTTTTAACAAAAAAATATCCGCCTTGATTTTCCTGCTTCCTCTTGATTTTTGTTAGTGAATTGTAAAAAGCAAAAAATTTCAATAGTTACTCATTTAGTTACTTGCAAAATGCAATTAACAGGACTAGACTTGCACCATCAATCACCCCAATGGAGTCCTCGCCATGAAATCAAGCACCCAAGTCCACCTGCTTATCATCGATCCGCAGAACGATTTTTGCGACATCCCGCAGGCCGAGCAGCCTGCAGATCCGCTGGCGGGTGGCCGCAGCATAGCGCCGGCCTTGCCCGTCGCCGGCGCGGATCAGGACATGAAGCGTCTGGCCGCCTTTATCGAGCGCGCGGGCGACAAACTGTTTGACATCCACGTCACGCTCGACTCGCACAACCCGATTGACATTGCCCACTCCACTTGGTGGACAAATGACAAAGGCCAAGCGCCTGCGCCCTTTACTGTCATCACCGCCAAGGACGTGGCTGCCGGCCTGTGGCGCTCGCGCAATCCGCTGTTGCAAGAGCGCAGTCGCCAGTATGTGGAGCAGTTGGATGCCGCGCAGCGCTACGCTCTGGTCGTGTGGCCAGAGCACTGCCTGATTGGCCACTGGGGCCACAACGTGCATGCCAGCGTGGCGCAGTCGCTGAACGTCTGGGCACGCAAAAAGCTCGACGTGGTCGACTTTGTGACCAAAGGCTCCAACCCCTTCACCGAGCACTACTCAGCCGTGCAGGCCGAAGTGCCCGACCCCAGCGACCCCGGCACGCTGCTCAACAGCCGCTTGATCCGCACACTCTCTGATGCTGATGTGGTCATCGTCGCCGGTGAGGCGCTGTCGCATTGCGTGGCCAACACGGTGCGTGACATCGCCAGCAACTTTGGCGCAGACAACATCGCCAAGCTGGTACTGCTGACCGACTGCAGCAGTAGTGTGGGCGGCTTCGAGCAGCTAGGCCGCGACTTTGTCGCCGAGATGAGTGCGCGCGGCATGCAGACGGCCCGCTCGACCGACTACATGCTCTAGCCAACACCCGTCGGACCTGTCCGATAGCGCCTTGCACCTCGTTTGCCGTGCGCATGCACGGCGCGGGTCAGTGCGCCCAAAAATTTGCCCCCTCGTCAACCAACTGGAGAACGAACATGAAACTGATGGACGCCAACATGCAAACCACCCAGATCGCCAACTTCGCCTTTTCGGGCGTGCGGCCCGACAAGCTGGGTTCGACCGAATACACGCTGGTGACCTTGGTCATTGATAAAACCGGCAGTGTCAGCGGCTTTGAGCGGCAACTGCTGTCCATGAAGCAGGCCGTGGTCGAGGCCTGCCACCGCAGCCCGCGTGCCGACTACCTGATGCTGCGCAGCACCGAGTTCAATGAACGGGTGGACGAAGAACACGGCTTTACCGAGCTCACCCGCGTGGACCCCGCTGGCTACCACGCCCCGCGCTGCAGTGGCTCGACCGCGCTGTTTGACGCCACCCGCAATGCCGTCATGGCCACCAATGCTTACGCCCGCATGCTCAGCGACCAGGATTTCAGCGTCAATGGACTGGTGGTGGTGGTCACCGATGGTGACGACAACTGCTCGCACCACACTCCTTCTGAGGTGGCCGCCGAAGTGCGGCGCGGCGTGTCCGAGGAGTGGCTGGAGTCGCTGAGCGTCATTCTGGTCGGCGTTAACGCCAGCCGCTACAAAAAGGAGCTGCAGGCCTTCCAGATGGACGCTGACCTGAGCCAGTACGTGGACGTGGGCGACGCCACGCCGACCAAGCTGGCGCAACTGGCCCAGTTCGTCTCGCGCAGCATCTCCGCCCAATCCCAAAGCCTGGGCACCGGCGGCGCGAGCCAGCCGCTGGTGTTCTGATTCGACTCAGGATATCTCATGCACCACCAGCACGTAGACCACTACTTTTGCATCGGCAGCTCGCACGCCCGCGCTGGCGAGCCCTGCCAGGACTATGCGCTGTCGGGCACGCTGCCAGATGGCCGCGTGTACGGCATAGTCACCGACGGCTGCTCCGGTGCCAACGCCCGCACCGACCTCGGCGCGCGTGTGCTGGCGCTGTGCATGGAAGCCGAGCTGCAACACACCACAAGCCTAGATGACTGTTTCACGCCCGCGTTTGTGCAGCGCATCCGCCAGCGCCTGCTGGCCATGCCGCTGGGGGGCACGCCGCAGGACTATCTGGCCAGCATAGTTACGTTCTGCGCCGACGGTAACGCGGTCAGGCTTTTCATGGCGGGTGACGGTGCCTATGCCCTGCACCGCCTGGATGGTAGCGTGCAGGTCACCGACGTTGCCTGGCCTGACAACGCGCCGTACTACCTAGGCTACTGCCTGCAGCCCGGGGTGGCCGCTCAATTTGCATCGCCCGCCACCAAAGTATCGGCCAGCGTGCAACTCACCACCCACAGCACCGGCGCAGGCAGCAGCACGCGCGAAATACCGGTGCAGCAATTTCTAAACGGCTGGACAGTGGACCTCCCGCTGTCCCACATCAGCGCGCTGACCATCTGCAGCGACGGCATCGCCCAGATCAGCGGTTTGAAAACGCTGGACGTTGCCACCACTTGTCTGGCCTTCAAGAACTTCGAGGGCAGCTTTGTCAAACGCCGCACCCTGAAAGCGCTGGCCCAGTGGAAGAAAGCTGGCCACATCCCGCAAGATGATTTTTCCATCGCAGCGTTGATTGGCTTCACCGCCGGGCCGCCCCAAGGTGAAGCAGCGGGGGGCAGCGACCCGCGTATCGGTGGAGCGTGGGGGCCTGCACTAGAGCAGGGCACACCATGAACTTCAGTTTCAGTCTTCGCGGACAGCAGGTTCAGCGTGTGATCCTGCCCGGCAAGGGCGAAGTGACCCTGGCACAAACCGACTACCTAGCCACCGGCGGCGAAGGCTCGCTCTACGCCAAGGGCGGCTACGTCTACAAGCTCTACCTCGACCCTGCAGCAGCGCGCGCCCGGGGCATTGAAGCCAAACTCAGCCTGCTCAAAACCCTGCGCCACCCGCACATCGTCGCTCCCATCGACGTGCTGCACGACGCCCAGCACGAGGTGGTGGGCTTTTACATGCCCCAGGCCAGCGGCGTGCCCTTGGTCAAAACCTTTACCAACGCGTGGCGCGACCCGAACAACTTTGGATTGAAAGAATCACTGGCGCTGGTGGAGAACATGCGCCTAGCCGTGATCGCCGCGCACCAGATCGGCGCTGTGCTGGTGGATGCCAATGAAATGAATTACCTAGCCGACGGCACCACCCCGCGCCTGCTGGATGTGGACAGTTGGCAGATTGGCCCCTACCAGCCCAGCGCCATCATGCCCTCCATCCGCGATGTGCACAGCACGGGATTCACGCCACTGACCGATTGGTTCTCTTGGGCGGTGGTGAGCTTTCAGGTGCTGGTGGGCATCCATCCTTACAAAGGTGTGCACCCCGACTTCAAGCGCGGTGATCTGCAAGCACGCATGCTGGCCAATGCATCGGTGTTCGACCCTCGTGTGTCGGTCAACGCCGGCGTGCGCGACTATGGCCAGGTGCCCGGCGCACTTTTGGACTGGTACCACAACGTTTTCCAGCACGGCCTGCGCAGCGCACCACCCGGTGTATTCGCAGCGCGCGCGGTGGCCGTGAGCCAACCGAGACTTGCGCGCACGCCAGCCACCCCGTTCACCAGCCAGACGCTCGTTCACGACCTGTTGGTGCATCTGGATGGCGAAGTGGTCCAGGTGCTGGGCTGTGGCGTGGCGCTGTGGCGAGAAAGTCATAGCGGTCAAGCCAGCCTGCGCGCCATTGACTTGCAACGCAAGCAAAACCTGCCCAGCCTCGCTCCAAGCGAACTGGAAGCCATGCGCCATGGGCAGGCCGCGCTGGTGCGCTGCTTTGGTGGGTTGTTCTACGCAGCCCTGAATACCGCCGGCCCCGCCAGCGGCATCACCGGCCGCTGGGTTCCCGCCGAGCGCGACCCAGCAGCGCTGTTGCCCCAGCAGGCCCGGAGCCTGCCCTGCCTGGCCCAGCACCTGCTGGCCTTTGGCAACCGACTTTTTGCGGTCAACGCCAGCAGCGACCAAGGCTTGAGCGAAATTGCCGTGGACCAGCTCGGCGCGCAAACCTTGCTGTCGGTGCGCGCCAGCTGGCCCTTTCTGGCCCAAGCGTCCACCCTGTTTGCCAACATAGCCGTATTCGATGCGCTGGGTACGCCGTATCTGGTGCTGCCCGCTGGCGACAGCGTCCATGTCACCAAGGCCAGTGCGCTGGCTGCGTACCGACTGCTGGACGCCTTCATGGTCTCACCCGAGCAGGTTCTGGCGCTGGCCTACTCCCGCGCAGACGGCCAAACCTATCGCCTGAGCCTGAGCCGCAGCGGTGCCCAGCAAGGTTTTGAAATCACCGCCGCCGAGCGCACTGACGAGCTTGTGCTTAATGTGGCCGTCAACGAGCAGGGCGTGGGCGTGGAAGTGCACCCCAGTGGCGAACTGCTCGTGTTCAGCGACAGGCCGGGGAAAGCGGGCAGAGTGGTGCAAAACACCGCGCTGACGCCAGACCACCGGATGTTTGCCTTGCCTTCGGGCTTGCACTACTTCCATGGGCCGGATGTGGTGCGGATTTCGATGCAGGCTTGAGTGGCCGACGGTGGCGTGGTTCAAAAATGGCCGCTTTCGGGTAACACAGACGTGGCCATACCTCCCACAGGATTTCGGAATTAATCGTTCGGTACGATGGAGTGGCGGCAGGCCTGTTGACCTGCGCCGGGTCAGCTTCGCTGCGGCTGCAGCGGACCAAAACCAAGCATCGTCAGCCAATGTCATGCACCGCTGTTCGCTTTCGCCATATGTCGAACAGATAGACTTGATCAAAATCCGCAACCAGTTGAGTGACAATTTGAGACAGGATTAACCATGTCCGCAGCACAGCAGTTCTACAGTTCAGGACGAGGAAGTCCCTTTTATTCGTTAAGAGGCCTCAGTATCTGAATACTTTCATCTCCTGCTGCCTTTCATTCTCGCGAACGTGTCGACCCCCGTCCATTCTCCACGCCATGCTGCCACCTCGGCGGTTTGGGTTGAGCCGACTCGATTGGCCTCGGCTTGGCGCGCCTGCAAGGTGCTGGCGCATGTCGTTCTGCGCTCGGCTAAAAACTGGTTTCACGGTCCTACCCGAATAAGCCCTTCTGGTCGAGCCGCTGAAGCGCCCATAGTTGCTGAGTATCGGTCAGCGCTGTGGCTGGACGGCAGGGAAGACGAATTCGTTCTTCGTTGTGGCAAGGTTCAGAATCTTCGTGTAGCTGTACGCCACTTCGACGGGATCGAAGTGCTGAATGGCCAAGTCCTGAGTTTCTGGTCTCAACTGGGGAAGCCGGTGAAGTCAAAAGGCTACGCCGTGGGTAGAGAAATCGTCAACGGCTGCGTCGTCCCGATCGTCGGTGGAGGTCTTTGCCAGTTATCGAATGCGTTGGCAGAAGTCGCAGCAATTGCAGGCATTCGCTTTGTAGAACACCACCGTCATAGCGCATTGATCGAGCAGCAACGAAAAAGTGACTCCGTAGACGCAACCGTCGCGTGGAACTACATCGATCTTCGGCTGCAGGCCGACTTCGACTTCACCGTGGAAGTTCAACTGACGCAGGACGAACTTGTCATAAGAGTCCGATCCGCAACTGCGCCCAGCATGCTGCGCAGACACCAGATAACCCAAGGTGCCAAAGAGGAAACGAAGCCAACAGCACGCGGCTGCCTGACTTGTGATCAGACGGCCTGCTTCCGCAATCGGCGTTACGCCGCACAGCCCGCTGCACGGACCGCCTTCCTGCTGAATGAACGATCGCCGGAGTTGGCCGTATGGCTGCAGGAGCGGGCGGGCAGCGACGATTGGTTTCTGCCCTGGGTACGACACAGACGTCGCCACCTAGGATGGTCAGCGCCCGAGCGTGCGCAAGTCAGTGTTGCGCTGTTGCCAGCCTAGAAGCGCGTCCTGCGGCAGCGACTCACCCGTGGCGAGGGAGGTGTACGCCAAGCTGGCCGCCTGCGCGCAGCCGCAGACCTCGCCAAGCACTACGCGGATCGCTTACGCCCGGAACACATTAACCTTGTTCTCTCTCAAGAATTGCTTGTTCCCCTTTGGAGAGCCGGCGCGCTCGGCGGCCGTAGCTACGACGTGTTCGTCTCCGAACTTCCAGCCTCCGAAGTCCAGGCTCGCCTTGACGCAGCAGCCAGAGTCAACCCAGGAACGGCAAGTCTGCGCGACTTCCGAGTGGATGCCGACTGGCAGAAAGACGAATGGGCCGCGCTTGCGGCCGCAAGGACAGTACTTTCCTCGCATTCGGAGATACAGAGAGTGCTTGAACGAGCAGGCCTCAAGGTTGAATGTTTACCTTGGTGCCGCCCGGCGCTGTCAAGAGGACATAGTCGCCGAAACAGTCAATCACCAACGATGGTCTTTCCCGCAAGTGCTTTGCCGCGAAAAGGCGCGCTAGAAGTAGCCGAAGTTGCCAGACGGCTTGCCATGCGCGTGCTAATCCTTGGAGCACCACCCAGCGACGCCGAAGCCTGGGCTGGCGTAAACTGGTCGGTAGTCCCTTACTCCAGCGACTGGCTCAGCGAGGCAGATGTTGTCGTTCTGCCGGCGTACATAGAGCATCAACCACGCGCAGCCCTGCAAGCGATCACCGCCGGGGTTCCGGTAGTTGCGTCGTCAGCCTGCGGCTTGACGCAACTTCCCGGCGTCCAGGAAGTGGAAGCGGGCGACCTCCACGCCATTGAGAGGGCTGTAACCCAGGCTCTCACCAGTGTGCGCGCTCAGGCCTAATCAATGGGATGGACGCCACTAGGCGTTGTTGCACGGATCCCGCTGCAAATGACGAGAGCGTTAGAAAGTCTGGGGTCGGCTCCCCATGCTACTGCGTGTTCGCACTACCCCTCAAACTGATTCTGAACATGACCTTCAACTGCATCTTGTTGCAGCTCTACCGTCTCAAACCGCCAAGCCGATCTCTTTGAGCCGCGCATGGAACCCGTTGGCCATATGCTGGTAACCCCGAGCATTGGGATGGATTCTGTCTGCGCAAAGCTCAGGGCGGCCAAGGGTTTCAGAGAACACCCGCGCAATCAAAGGCACTCTCTCTTCGTCCGCCAGTTCCTCAAAAATGGGGGAGTCGCTTGGTTTTCCGGCGACGATTCCCAGCAAGGACAGTTCCGGGACGGCCACCAGCGCTACCACGGCACCGGCACGCCGGACGGCTTGAATGATCTGGCGAATGTCTTCCTTCACCACGGAGGATGGTTGACGACGCAGAAAGTCATTGCCACCAATCTCAATAATCACCAACGCAGGTCGATGCGCATCCAATAGCGCGGATACTCGGTTTTTACCGTTTTTCGCCGTGTCTCCAGAAATCCCGGCATTCACGACATTCCAGCCGGTTTTTTGTGCCAGCAGGGTCGGCCAACCCTCGCCACTGGCGGCTCCGGTGCCAAACGTGACGCTGTCGCCGAAGGCCAAAACGGTTTGCCCTGACCGAATTCCCGCAAGCTTGGTCGTTTTGCGGCAGCCCGACAAAAGAATGGCGCCTAGCGAACCCGCAAGGAATTGCCTGCGTTGCATCGTGTCAGATCGACTCAACCGCATGTGTTTGTCTCGCTTCTTGATTCATGCCAGTGTTGTTGCAAAGTTTACTCGCCGGTCACGCCAGCATCGCCACCACGTCAATCTACTCGACGCAGGAGCTGGCAAGGAAGATTCGGGCGGTGCAAACGATGAAGAGGCGGGTGGTGCCTTCGGATCGATTGGACGCTTCGAACTGACGTTTCTCTCGCCAACATCAGGTCCCCGTTTAAGCTCACCTTCGGCTCGCCAAGTATCACGGAATTGACAGATCTGTCCCTTTGGCCGGGCGAACTGTTTACGTTCTAATTCGGCTAAAGTGTTACATGTGTTTGAACCACGCCCTAGGGTAAAAAGCGTCAGTTCGCTACATCAACTCATCTTCCCAAGAGATACCATGCGATCAGTTCAACGCGTTTTCTCCCTCATTGCCGGTGCTACCCTCGCCTCATTGATGGGGCTTCGGCCACTGCTGCCGAAACCGAATCGTCGATTGCGCGCGGCGGCCGCCTGTACAAAAAATACTAGCCGCCTGAGACGACTATGACGCGCGTCGGCATTTATTTCTCCGCGGTACAGTTCCTGTTTGTCAGTTGCTGGACGGTGTATGTCATCTTCCTGCCGCAACTCGCGGTGCAGGCCGGCATCGAAAAGAAATGGGTGATCTACATCCTGATGGCCGACCAAGTCATCTTCACCTTGATGGATTTCTCGCTGGGCGTTGCCGCCGACCGCGTGCAGCGCGTTCTGGGTCGTCTCGGTCGGCTGCTGGTAATCGTCACGGCGGTGTCCTGCGCGGCCTTCCTGCTGTTGCCGCTGGCCGCGCCGTCGGGCTCGCCGCTGTTGTTCCTGGCGCTGATCACCATCTGGGCCGTGACCTCCTCGGCCCTGCGCGCGCCACCCATGGCGCTGCTGGGCAAATATATTCCGGCGTCCAAGCTGCCTTGGCTGTCGACGCTGACCCTGCTCGGTATGGGCATCGCCAGCGCCGCTGCGCCCTACCTGACGGTGAGCCTGCGCGGCGTCGATCCGCACCTGCCCTTTGCGCTGTCCTCGATCGCCCTGATCGTCGCCGTCAGTGCCATGCACTGGGCGCAGGAGCATCTGGCCAGCGCGGTGGCCGCTGCGCCAGCACCTGAAGCCGTGGTGAAAAAGCCGGTCGGCGCCGACGTCGTCCTGTTTTTCTGTGCCGTGGCCCTGCTCGGTCTCGGCTTCCAAGCGCATTTCGCGCTGAATTCGGCACCACTCTACCTGCGCTTCGCCAAACCCGCAGAGCTGGATTATTTGATGCCGGTGTTCTGGGTCGGCTTCAACCTGTTGATCTTTCCGGCCTGTCGTTCCAACGAACGCTTCGGCGGCACCGTCGTCATGGCCAGCGGCGCAGTGGTCGGTGCGCTCGCCTCGGCGCTGGCCGCCGTCGCACCCTCGCTGGAATTGCTGCTGACGCTGCAGTTTCTCGCCGGCGGCGCTTGGGCTGCGGTACT
>JAGOUM010000015.1:38632-49269 GCA_018061265.1 Rhodoferax sp.
GCACCGTCGTCATGGCCAGCGGCGCAGTGGTCGGTGCGCTCGCCTCGGCGCTGGCCGCCGTCGCACCCTCGCTGGAATTGCTGCTGACGCTGCAGTTTCTCGCCGGCGGCGCTTGGGCTGCGGTACTTATGAGTGCGATGACGGCAGCCATCGCCATCGGTCATGTCGGGCGCGAAGGCGCGGCTACCGGCGGCCTGTTCGCCCTGTTGGCGATCGCCACCTTCACCCGTATGGGACTGGTGGCCGTGCAGGTGAACAAGGATCCTGTGGTCAGCGCGCTGCTGGTCTGGCTGGCCCTGCGCTTGCGCGCGCCGGTTGCGCAGAGCGCCCGAGCGCCTGTCTGACAGGCGAGTCGCGCCGAGTTTCAGGCTTGTGTTAAGAATCGCAGGTGAAAAGTTGGCGCCGACGCTACGGTGATTGAACCCAAAAATCTCAGTTCAATCCGAAGATTACGGAAATTAGTGCCCAACCTTCTCTGGGATCAACCGATCTTGCCGTCTTTGTTGATATCAATACCGATAACTTTTTCTGCTGCACTCACGGCTGCAGAGCCTGAACTCTTGGCCGCATCGGCGCGCTGTGTGCCAACTTACTGGTCGGCTTCAGGGATATGGATACAGCCGCATCTGCTGCGCCGACGGCTTCTTCAGCACCCACGTTATCTGACCAATCCCGGATCACAGAATTGGGAATCATCGCAGCACCCTTGGCCACATACGGTTCCTGCGACCACACACTAACTGACAAATCAGTCTGCGATGCCGTCATTCCTTTACGCAACTTCATCAAAGCCTGACCGTGACTGACCGTGTAGTAAAAGATATCACTCAAAAGCGTTTGAGGTCGGCGCATCAGCCACGTCGCACGTTATGAAGGTCTTGCGGCTTCGGTCGCACTTCGGAATTTTTTCCATGCAACATGAGGTCATCGAAATTCAGCGCTCCCACCCCGCCGCCGGTGGCGACGTGGATGCCATGCTGGTTGCGGAAGTTGGTTTCAAATGGTTGATGTCCGGTCATGGCTGGTGGATTGACTCGACACGCCTGCATACGGATTCTGGGTACGCCGCCCGGCTCTTGCAATTGGCCATGGCATCCAATTCGGCAGCACTGCAGGAGTGTGCAACGCGATTGTGTAAGCTACAAAATTAATGGAGGCAAAAATGGCCAAATCAGCGATTCTTAAAACTAGCCTCTGGATTCGCCAGGGAATTCTCGCCCTAGTGTTCGCAGGGGCGGTTCTCCCAGCGTCGGCGACCATTGTGCTGTATGCGACCGATGACGCCTATCAAATGGCCAATTCGCCGCATTACTTGACACGCCACCGCCCAAGCGCTTCGTCTTTGGCCATGGTTTCAGCGTCAACCTCTCCTCAAATCAGCCACAATTTGCGCCGAGCCCATGCTTGGAGCCGCTACGACGGTCAAAATGGGCTGGGCTCCGAGGAAGCCGTGATCATTGTCAACCCTAGACCCACCTCGATTGAGGCCAACATGGCGCGAGCGCGGGCCTACCGCTCAAGATAGGCGAAATACGGTTTTGTCTCGATAGTGGAGTCCGGTCGAACGAAGTTGCGTTTTTGGCCGGATGATTAAACGGCGAGACTGTGGTGAAAATATCGCGTGAAGGTGCCCTTGCAATGACATCTCCAACACCTGTTCGATTCCTCCCCCTGAGCGGAGTCTATGAGCCCTCGGCCATCGGACAACTTGCCGACGGCCGTTTTCTGGTGGTCGAGGATGAAAAACAGCACCCGTTCAGCCTTATCTCGATGGATGCCGCTGGGCGAACCAGCAGCACGGCCTTGAGTCCGGGTTGGTTCGAAGGGGGCGAGGCCATTTGGAAGCTCGATGACTTGGAAGGCTTGGCGGTGGACCGTGTGGGCCGCGTCTACGTGCTCACCTCGCATTCACGTGACGGCGATGGGGACGAGAAGAAATCGCGCGACAAATTGGCGCGCTTTCGGCTCGATGGTGACCGGATCGTCGAGCCCGTCGTGGTCAGTGGATTGAAGAGGGCTCTGGCAGCCGCGCATCCGGTGTTGGCGGCGGCGATCAAGGTGCGTGACGCCAAGAGCGACGGCGGACTGAATATTGAGGCGATTGATATCAGCCCGGATCAGCAGCGGCTGCTGATTGGCTTTCGCAGCCCCTTGCTGAACGGCCGCGCCATCATTGCCAGCGTGGACAACCCTAGTGCCATCTTCGACGCGGGCGCTTCACCCAGTGTTTCGGCCAGCTTAGAAACCTTGGATCTGGGCGGCAATGGCATTCGCGGCATGGCCTACATGCCCGCACTCAATGGCTACCTGATCATCGGCGGGCCGGCAATTCGCGAGAAGGTGCATTTCGAACTCTGGTTGTGGAGCGGCGCACCGGGTTCGCCCGCGCGCCGCGTCTCGGTTGACGGCCTGCCAGGTTTCGAACACGCAGAAGGAATCAGCCCGGCCATCATCGAGGGCGCATCCATGGTCATCATCGTCAGCGACGACGGGGACCGGGCCAAAGGGCAGTGCGCCCACTATGTGCTGCTGAACGCGGCGCAACTGCTTGTCAAGGCGTGATCAATCTGGCAAAGCCTGTGAACCAAGCGACCGCGCAGTTCGGTTTTTTCCGCGGAAGGATCGGCGGGATGCTTGATAGCGTGTAGTGGCGCGGCTAAGAAAGAATTCTCCGATGGCACCTGCGGCTCGATCCAGCGCATCTTGTAGACGGACAGCTTGGGGTGTTTGGCCTTGAGATCGGTGATGACGAAATCAATCGCCGTAGGGGAGAGCAGTCAAAACCGGAGTCAGTCCTAGGCAACACTTTGCCTCAGATTCCCTCGTTTTTGCTCTGTGCTGAATCGTCGCGGTTTATGGGTTCCCGAATTTTCAGCTCGCCGTTCAGTACTGCTAACGGCTGCCTCCGGTCTTGATTGCTCTCATTCACAACCACCAAGCTGGCCTAGAGGCCTATTTTGCTCAGTAACCTTGGGATCCTGTGAGACCGTAATTCAATCTGGAGTGATCAACTTTTTCCAAAATCAACAGTATAAAAATATGCCGCTTGAACCCTAGGCACCGGTTTTCCAAGTAATATTCAAATATGCAATTTAACTTGGAAAATATGGAAATAGACCCGGATGCCGCGCGTCAGTACATCGACGCGCGCTCCGCCTTTACTGAAATGGAGCGCACCAAAAAAAATGCGCTGCAGGTGCGTGGCGGAATGGTCTGGAAAACCGTCGATGGCAAGGAATACCTCATTCGCACCAGCGCCACCGGTGCGCAAAAGGGTCTGGGCAGGCGGACTGCAGAAACCGAGGCTATCTACCAAGGTTTCAAAGAGAAAAAGCAGACCATGGACGAGCGTGTCAGCAGCATAAAAACGAGGGTTGCCAAACAGGAGCGCATGAACCGGGCCCTGCGAGTGGGGCGGATGCCGAACATTGCGTTAGCCATCCTGAGCCGGTTGGCCAATGCGGGGCTCGAACCCTATTTCAGGGTAGTTGGCACGCACGCACTTTATGCCTATGAAGCGGCCGCCGGGGTTAGCTTTTCTTCAGAGATCACTTCGACCCGCGACATCGATCTGCTTTGGGATACCCGCAAGCGGGTGGTGTTTTCTCAAAGGCTCTCGCAAGACTCGCCCTCCATGCTGGCGGTCTTGCAAAAAGTGGACAAAACGTTTCAGATCATTGAGGATCAAAAGTATACGGCTATCAACAAAGATGGTTTTGAGGTCGACATCATTCGCAGAATCGCCACCGAGGGGGACCCCCATCCCATTCGCTTGAGTGACGCCCTAGACGATTTTTGGGTGGTGCAGGCCAAACGGGCTGGCGATTTGGCGAACGCACCCGAGTTCTCCGAAATCGTGGTGGCAGAAGGTGGGGCCATGGCCAGGATGACCACGATTCATCCTTCAACATTCGTCAGCTTTAAACGATGGATGTCCAAGGAGCCGGACCGCGATCCGTTAAAGCGTCGACGCGATGTTTTGCAGGCCGATGCGGTGGAATGGTTACTTCATGAACGGCTGCCCCATTTGCTTGTTGAGGAACGTATTCGTGAAATGGTATTTCACTGTGGTTGGGGTCGTCTTAGAAAACGGAATTTAAAGTCCGTTAAGGCTTGGGCAGCGGCTGTAGCGGCCTGAACTTCCCCGCACCAATCTTGGCGCTTGTGCGCGAAAGTAAATTTTGTGACTTTCGTGATGGTAAAAGTGATAGTGCGCCGTTAAAAATCGATAAGGAGTATCGAGTGAACGTCCCCTGCAGCCGTGAAGGAGAGCAGTCAAAACCGGAGGCAGTCCTAGGCAACACTTTGCCTCAGATACCCTCGTTTTTGCTCTGTGCTGAATCGTCGCGTTTCAGGGGTTCCCGAATTTTCAACTCTCCTTTCAGTACGGCTATGCCAGCAGGTGCGGTGGTTGCAAGCACCATCTGGGCCCCCCCCCGGAAGTGCCTTGTCAGCAGCTGGTATTTATGCGGTGTTCAAGCGCTTTTTTTTGCACTGGCGGCCAAAACGGCTAGGGAGGGCGGACTTGATCCAGAGCGATTCATGAGAGCCCGCATCCATTGGATGCGCCACAAATTTGTCAGGCAAGCGCCGGTCGATAGGGTGCTGATCGAGGTGGTCAGTGAACTCGCCGGTCACGCTAGCATCGACACCACGTCGATTTATTCGACGCAGGAGTTGGCCAGGAAGATACGGGCGGTGCAGGGATGAAGAGACGGGTGGTGGTCCAAGAGGGATAAACGGCAGACAACTGGGTGGGAATTACAAGATGAACTTTTCTGACATTATCAAATCACTTAACAACGCATCTGCGTTTGACCTTTTCCGTATGCGCGCAGCCATTGATCGGGTCTTGGATGAGCCGCGCTGGATGCAATCGGTACAGGTTCGCTTAAAGGTTGGACAGGAAGTGCAGTACTTCGATCCCCAGGCCAATGCACTCAGGCAAGGCAGGCTCCTCGAACTGCGCAGAAAACAAGCCGTGGTGGTGGACCTGGCTGACGCTAGGAAATGGCTGATTTCTTACGCCGCCATCAACCTGGACGGCAGCGACGTGCAAATCCGCGAAAACAAAGCACAAGGGCTCGGGCGCAATGAAGTCGGCATTGGTGATACGGTTGATTTTGTTGACCGCGACCAAAACCAACGCACCGGCAAAATCATTCGTCTCAATGACAAAACCGTGTCCTTGTTATGCGCTGGTGTCCAGTGGCGCGTAGCATATGCGTACCTGCATAGAGTGGTCGATGCCGACTGCCGAGATCAAGGAACGATTGAGGGAAGTGTGGTTCAGATTTGCATTGATGATGCACCCACATGACGTGCCGTTTCTGTCGGGTGAGCGACATCGCCATTAAATCGGCGTCAATGGAATTGACGCCCTCTATCACCCTCGTGCCAAGGTGCCAAAGACGCCGAGTCGGCCCCTGCGGGCGTTTCCAAGCAAAGGCAGAACCCCAACTGAGCGCTATTTACTGCAACCGCGACGATCCAGAAGTTGCCCCTGAGCCGTCACGCCAATTCGCCACTCATCAAGGCTTGTGAACACCAGACGGCAGCCGACGCACTGGTATTGACCCGACGAACACATCCTGCCGCTGTAATCGCGCTTGATGACCGGCTTGTAACTGGTGACACCACAGATACGGCAGCGATTGACGGGTTTCATGGAATGGACGCAGGTAATGGAAATAGGGCAGGGAGGAGGAATTTTCAGGCACGGTTAGTCAAAGTGCAACCGCCAATCAAGATTTGATGATGCTACGGCGCGTTTGTGACAAATTGCCGAAAATGTGGTCTATTGCACTGAACGAATCAAATCCGCGATCAATCAACGAACAGGTTCATCGGCAAACAAAGCGCAATGCCAGCTACGTTTGCCGTTGGTAGTCGACATCTTGGCGTTTTGGACTTTGAATAAATTCAAATAATGGTTGTTTTACAAGCGCATGCTGTACGATTCTGACGGCTTGCATCGCCTTTAGCGCAAGCTGACGTCCACTTAACCATTTTCAAAATTTGGAGCACTGAACATGAACATCAACAAAGCAGTAGATAAAGCCTTCGAAACCAAATCACTGAAGGAAATCGCAGATGCGCCGGTTGATGCGCTTGAAGGCGTATCTGCAAGCGATGCTGAGTTGCTAGCAAAGGCCTTCGGCATCAAGACAATCCGTGATCTTGGTAGCAACAAATTTTTCTTGGTAGCACAAGCAATCTCTGCGCTGGCAGCAAAAGAAGAGTGAGTCATTGCCTTTCTACCATTCCAAAGTGAGCGGTTCGCCCTTCAATGTTGCTCTCAGTTTTGGTGTTGCAACAATGTCGTGTTTTTTATGCGGTAAGCACCGAGTGCGCTCAAGTATGGCAACTCGCAAATTCATCGGAAAATCGCAGGCCGTCTGTGCACCTTCGTGCCAAGGTGCCAGCGACGCCGAGGCGGTCGCTGCTGGCGTTGCCCGGTAAAGGCAAAACCAACAACTGAGCGTTACTGCGCCGATCGAGAAGGTTGACCCTGAGCAGCCGCGCCAATGCGCCATTCGTTGATGCTTGTGAATACCAAACGGCAGCCGACGCATTGGTATTGACCGGATGAGCGCATCTTGCCGCTGCCATCGCGCTTGATGACCGGCTTGTAACTGGTGGCGCCACAGGTGCGGCATCGATTGGTGAGATTCATCGGGTGAACTTTAAGAAATGAAAATAGAGCAGGGGGGATTTTCAGACACATGTCAGCCAATGAGCAAGCAACGGCCAAAGTTTGACGCCGATGGGGTGTTTGTGTGACAAATTACCGCTTTAAGCGCACATCTGACGCAATCGACTGAATCGACCTTAAACGTCCAAAAAGCGGTCAACGCATTCGACTTGACCCTCGTTTTGGGTGGGTGTCGCACACCTCGCGGCCTTAACTTTTAACTCAAGGATTTACCATGCGTTTGATGACTTTGTTGGTTGTTTCCACCCTGTTCGCTGTTCCCGCTTTTGCTCAAAAGTCCCAGTCTTCGTCTAACCCCAATGCGGTTCAGATCCAGGGCAACACCGAGATCAAGGCTGACCAAAAGAACGTGACTGCTGTGGCAGTGGGTGAAGGCAACGTCGCCAAGAACACCGCTGGCGCCATCAAGGGCGGCACACAGATTCAAGGTAACACCAAGATCAAAGCTTCGCAAAAGAATGCAACTGCCGTGGCAGTAGGCAAGAACAACACCGCTGCTAACGAAGCCGGTGTTATCGGCGGCAAATGATTTAATTTCCTGCTGCTCTAGAAAAGCCGCCGTTGGCGGCTTTTTTTATCGTAGGCTCACCTTGCTTGCTGACTCTTTACTTAAGCGTAACCTGAGCCTTACATGACAATGCTAAATTGAGCGCGGGTTACGCATACCCCCACGACGACTTTCTACCTCCGCAGTGGCTCGCAAGAGTTCCAACCCGGACTCACACACCTTGGGGTTTTTTTGATTGACTGGCGAGCCAGCGCGGTTGAATTTGTCCCAACGGCCAAGCGAGCTTCAGGTCGAGGGTAATTTTTTGCGCAACTTGGGTTGGACCACAATGGGCTCAATTTTGGCAGGTGCCTTGTTCAAATGCTGCAATGTCTCGACAAACTCACGCGCTTGTTGGCGCTGCTTGGGGGTGAACTTGGTTCCAGCCTCTCCGGCAAGCAACACTTCCAGCAGTCCCGTCAGGTGAAGTTGGAACTTTTCGTATTCGGGATGCGTGGCCATGAGTGAGCCTACGATGGCCATCAGGCCTGCTTGAGTTGCAACTAGGGTATCCAACTCAGAATGCAATTGTTCAATTTTCATGGGGGTTTCTCCTTGGATGTTCGCTTGGAAGAACCATCGGATTCGATTTCGTGATCAAAATGGCGCAAGCCCCATTGCGTTGCACACGCATTGCCTCGGGTCAGAGCCCTTTAATATGAGCCAAGGAAGCCTCCAAGGGCGCCACGTGGTCATTGATTTTAGGCGCGAGTGCTGACTTTGGCACCCGGTTCACCGGCAGAAGAAGAACCTCGCATCCAAATTTTGACTTCTGCGCCAAGGATTGCTCAATAGAAAAGACTGCTCGTCAGTGCAACGGTAGGGTCAATGGTGATCAATGGCAGTGTCACAATTATTATTGTGTTTTACGAAAAAGTCGGCCCAACCAATTCTGTAAGCCAAACAGCGCCAAGGTGTGTGGCACGCCGTTATGAGTACCTAGAAATTTAACTGACTGCCTTTGCGGTTTTTGAAACGATCTTAAGGACTACACCGTGAGCGATAACATCACCAAGCGCACCTTTGCGAACTGCGCGGCATTCAATCCGGCACCGACCCGTGCGCCGGGGCCGAGCGATAGCTGCAACAGTCACCAGACCTATGAGGAAGCTTTGGAGCAAGGCGCCTTCATTGATGCGCACCGGGATGCTACTTGGACGCAGACACACCTTAAATGAGAGTGAATGCTACCAATGCGATACGGACAACGAATTCTTGTATTTGATGATTGCCATCTGTGTACGTCCCCGCACAGACGGAGCCACTTTTCTACGCAAGCATCGATTCACTTCATCGCGAAGTTACCCCGCGTTCACTGTGGTTTGGTGGTAGGTCGTTCGCGTACCAGCAAGAGCCTGTTGGATAATTCGGATTCGTCGCCTATTCAAGGCAAGCTCATGTTCTGTTTAATTTACTTGACTACACCTTATGACCATTTCCAGTTCGACCATCGCTGCCATTCAAAAACTCGGAGCACAAGCCTTCGCTGCTAAGGAAAAGCTGGTCGCATCAACAAATGATTACGCTGAAAAGGTTACTGCGGCAATGAAGAAAAATCCGCATGACCCAGCAATCGCAGGACTGCAAGCGGCCTGGCAAGCTGTCGCACAAATTTCCAAGTCATTGGAGAGCATTGAGGACGAACTCGCTAAGGCATATGCGGCGGCATCACGCTTGGTAAAGAGCGATCCTTTGGCAGCAATTAAGGTTGGCGCTCAGGTCGTTAAGGACGTTGCGCACGACGCGGTTGCAAAGGTCAAAGGCACTCGCACAGCCACGAAAGAGACCAAACCCTCAGGCAAGAAAGTACCAAAGGCAAAGGTCAAAACGGCCGATGCTGTGACCGCAGCTGTAACCGTTGAACAGGCCAAGAAGAAAGTGGTTGCCAAAAAGCCCCGTGCAAAGGCTGCAAAACCGGTTAACACCGCCATCAAAGTTGGCAGCAATCCTGACAAGCTTTTCAAGCATCTTGAGACAATACTCAACGTCAATGATTTTGTTGAAGTGACTCAGTCTGAAGTGGCAAAGGCTGCGGGTATTCCAACGGGTTCCATGACAGCGGCCTTTAAAAAGCTCACTGACGCAGGACGGATTGTTGCTGGTGAGAAAGGCAACGCGTTTAAGTTGCCAGCGCCTGCGTCACAACCGGGCGTCGAAAGTTAAGGTTAGTGCGCCCCCCGCCTGTTCTTGGCTTTCTGGCGATTCTTGCACTTGCGGCCTGCACCGCCGCAGACACCGCCGAGCCAAAGGCACAGGCGCCATCAACTGTTGCCGCCCAGACTGCTCAAGCTGCCGCTGGAGAAACTGAACACGGCCAGAAATTGGCCTGTCAGTAAGATTCGTGTGAAAACCGGCCACTTCGATCAAATCCTATATTGGCAGGGCCATGCAAGTCGGCATCGACTCAGGCTTTAGGTCGATCGGGTAATCACCGAACCGCTTCAGCTTGCTGGTGGCATACGGGCTGAGGAATGCCAAATCTGCGGGACGAATGCTGACGCCGTCTGCCTTCAGCATATGAAGTGCCTGGGTCTGATCCACCACGTTTTGCAGCGCCACTGCATTTGTCACGAGCTCGTTGTAGACAATGGCTTTTTCTTGATCGGCCGGGTTATTTGACCGGAGATGACCGCCAGAACCAAATGCGAGGTGCTTGGAAAACTTGTGGTGCCGCTCTATCTTGGTTGTTCCCTTATGAACCGTACGACGTAAGGACTCGTCCATGACCCATTCCAGAAGATACGTTGTGCGAACCGCATTACCAAGTTCTTTCAAAGCCAGAGCGAATCGATTTTTGGTACTGTAGCTATTGATCTTCGCCAAGACGGCAGAAGGCGCGATGGTGCCGCTCTGGATCGCCAGAGCGAGTTGCATGAACTGAGGGTAGTGCTCATGGATCAGCGCCCAGTTAACCGTGCCGGAAAACAGTGAGTTGATTTTTGCGTACCTGTTGGCGTTATCAGACCGATATAGATTCAACGTATGCCAGCGTCGAATGCGCGGCATCAGTTCAATACCCAGCAAGTATGCAAGCCCAAAGACCGCTGCCGACTGGCCATGTGTATCGGCATGCAGCCGATTGGGCTTCACATCCGATAGATTTTGAAGCAGGGCATCCAAAATGTACGTCGCCTCATAGGTCCCGCAGGCGATGAATCGGCTAAACAGCGCAATGTAATTGTCCGCAACGTGTCGATAGGCGATGCCACCGGTTTTACCGTAACGAATGTGATGTTCAGCAAGCAGGTTGTCCTCGTACGTTTCGAAATGGGTGCCATCGGCTGCCGCAGATTGGCCCTTTCCCCATTGTTGTGGCAACTCGAATTGGGCATACAGATTGATCAGATCCGCTGAGGCGGCTCGTAAGTCTTCAAT
>JAGOUM010000223.1 GCA_018061265.1 Rhodoferax sp.
TGGGCTAGAAGCCAAAAGAACCAAAAACTTTGATAGGGTAGATTATCACACTAACCGATCAGCGTCACCGCCTTGATTTTCACCCAGACCGGCAAATCCGGCAACAGCCCCAAGCCCACGGCTGAGCGGCGGGTCAGCCGCGCCAGGGTGTCCTTTAGCGGCCCGACTGTCACCACTCGCCCACTGTCCAGCACCACAATGTGATCGACCAGCCGAACCACTTCATTGGCCTGCGCTGAGTCGACGACGGCCAGCAGCCCAGTCATCAAACGCGAAATGAGGCGAGAAACCGTCATGTGTTCACCCCGACCAGTGATTACTCCGCAAGCGCTAACCGGCGCGGATGCGCCGCACCAATGCCGCAGTGAACTCAGCCGTGCCTGCTGTGCCACCCAGGTCACCGGTGCGCACCTGATCAATGTTGAGTGTGGCGTCAATGGCGCTGCGCAGCCGTTGCGCCATATCCGGCAGTTTGCAGTGGTCCAGCATCATCGCCGCTGCCAGCATCAGTGCAATCGGGTTGGCAATGCCTTTGCCGGCAATGTCCGGTGCCGAGCCGTGCACCGCCTCAAAAATGGCGGCGTCTGCCCCTATGTTGGCACCCGGTGCCATGCCGAGTCCGCCCACCAGGCCGGCCACCAGATCGGACAGGATGTCGCCAAACAGATTGGTGGTAACCAGCATGTCAAATTGCCAGGGATTCAGCACCAGCTTCATCGCGCAGGCATCGATGATGACGGTGTCGAGCACAAATTTGCCTTTGTACTTTTCCTCGTACAGCTTCAGGCCGGTTTCAAGAAAGATGCCAGTCAGCGCCTTCATGATGTTGGCTTTGTGCACGATGGTGACTTTTTTGCGACCCGTTGTTACCGCGTGTTCAAACGCGTATTCAAGCAGCCGCAAACCACCTGCGCGGGTGTTGATGCCGGTGGCCATGGCAACCGCATGCGGGTCGTCGTCGATCTTCACATAATGCTCGTGGCCGATATAAAGGCCCTCAAGGTTCTCGCGCACGACCACCAGGTCGATGGCGTCAAAGCGTCCGCCCGGGATGATGGTGCGCGCCGGACGCAGGTTGGCATACAGCTGAAACTCTTCGCGCAGGCGCACGTTCGACGAGCGGTAACCACTGCCGGAAGGTGTTTCGAGCGGGCCCTTGAGTGCAAGCCGGGTGCGCCGGATGCTGTCCAGCGTGGCAGGCGGCAACGGGTCGCCACAGGCAGTCACGCCACCGAGTCCGGCGATCTGCCGGTCCCACTCAAAGGGCGCGCCCAGCGCCTCCAGCGCGGCCAGCGTCGCGTCAACAATTTCTGGCCCGATGCCGTCGCCTGGGATCAGCGTGGCTTGAATGGGTGTGGTCATTTTGCGTCCTCAAGTGGGTGAACACGGATTGTGCACCCTGCCTTGCGTCGCTGACTTCAGATGTTCTTCTTGCCGTGCCGTTAGCGCCCGGGCAGCTTGGTTGCGCCGCAGTTGGCACCGGCCAGTGCCGACCAGTGCACCGGTGGCGGCAGTGTAGCCACGGTAGGTGGCAAAGTGGAAGTAGGATACCTTGGGCACCTACTGCACCATCCATCCCTGGCAGTCCTTTACAGAGGCATCTCCCAGCAGAACGCCAAGCAATCGCTCCAGCCCCAAGGTGCTGCGTTTGAGAGCGGGTGTAGGTGCTTCAGGGGGCGCGGCAAATGAGACATCAACCGGTGCCAACTACCACCGCATCATCGGAAAGGGGTTCAACGGCGTACGACGGAACTGTTGAACGGTCAACACGGCGAGGCGGGAGTGGAAACCAGCATTTTGAAACTGGCCGCGCACCGCCCGAACGAACTCGCGCGACAGGCCGCTGCGAATCAACCCCAGTGACAGGTCCACCCGATCGGCACGGCGAAATGCATCGACCGACTGAGCAAAAGGCCCGGTGTAGCTGCGCAGCTTGTGGTGTTGCTGAATGATTAAATCGACCTCGGGCCAAATTGGCTGAAGACCATGCGCCGCCAAGAAGTCGTGCGCCAATTCTGATGAAGGGTCGAGGTAGTCAAAAGTGTGGGCCGTCCAGATGCCCAGATCATGAAAGGCACCCGCAATCAACAAGGGCTGCGCGGCGCTTTGTAACTGCGGGTCTATGGCAAAAACGAAATGCAGTACGCGGGTCACATGGTTGCGGTAAGCCATCAGGTCTGGTCCCAGCGCCTGGGCGTGTGAATCCAAAATTTCATCGACCAAGGCAAACTTAGGGAGGGCGGGCATGATGGGCCGGTCAAGCTTTCTCTTTGGCAGGCTTAACCGCTGTTTTTTGTTGAACTTCTCCACCGCAGCCGTATGGGCTTCAGCGATGAGCGGAAAGATTTCGTCAAACTGTTCTCGACTGGGGCTCAGAATCTGTGCCCAACCCATCCAGGCGTACACCGGGTGCGGCATCTGCACATTCAAGGCGGTGAAATCATGACCGGTGGTGACACAGCCGCCCTTGAGCGGCCGGGCGGGCTTTTTACCAAAGAGCATGGCATAGCTGGCTGGCGCTAGACCGATGGCAACCCTGAACACACCCGCGCGATTCAGCGCAGAGGCCTTGTCGTTGGCACCATCCTGCTGTTTGAGGGTGCAAAAGTACACGCCGTGGGCCAGCAGCCGGCCGGGGTTGTAAAACAGCGCCGTTTCGCCCCAACTTGCCTTGGGCACGACACCCGCAAAGCGGCGGCAAATCTCTTCGATGATCTCGGCGGATGTCATGCTTTGTTCCGATGCATGGTCCTTCAGGATTTGAAGAACGGCTTGAATTCGGCGCTGGGCTCCCGGTCCGAGTAGATATAAAGCACCACGCCATTCGGATCCTGGACGGCGAAACCCCGGTCGCCCCAGGGGTGGTCCTCCAGCGGCATGATGGCGCTCAATCCCGCTGACATCAGCCGCTGGTGCTCGGCATCCACGTCGGACACACAGAAGTTGTAGGTCAGGCCGACCGGGGTACTTGTCGGCTGATCGGGCTGTGGCGCCATGAATTGCAGGCTGGCCCTATGGCCGAAGGCGAGATTGACGTACCAGCCGCAATCAAAAGTGATGACTGCATCAAAATACTTGACATAAAAATCCCGCGATTCTGTAACGTGGACTGTGGTGATGCAGGCTGACAGTGTTGTGAGATTCAAGGCAGTCTCTTTAAGCAGTATGGATAGACAAACTTACAGGGTTTTGTTCCAAGAAATTCTAGGGCGGGGCCGGTGATGGATGCGACAACGGCTGCGCCTGCCCGGTGCAGTTTGGCAAATTGATGCTGACGCACAAGCCACCTCCAGCGGTGTTGGCGGCGCTGACCTGACCGCCGTGCGCCTGAATGGCCCGGCGGGCAATCGCCAAACCCAAGCCATGGCCAGCCCCCACAGCGTTGCGGCCACGCGTGAAAGGCTCAAAAATGCGGTCCAACTCGTCTGCGGCAACCCCGCCACCGTTGTCCAGGATGTCGATTTGCGCTTGCCCGCTGCGCAGCGACGCTTTGATGTCAACGGCTGAACCATCAGGCGCGTGTTTCA
>JAGOUM010000224.1 GCA_018061265.1 Rhodoferax sp.
GCGCACGCCTGTGAGCAACCTGATGACGGAGACCCAAGTGGCCTTGTCCCGCGAGCGCAGCACGGCCGAGTACCAACGCATTCTGGAGTCCAACGCGGAAGAGTTCGAACACCTGGGCCGCATGATTGCCGACATGCTCTTGCTGGCCAAGGCCGACAACGGCCTGTTTATTCCGAACTTGCAAACTTTGCAACTGGCCGACGAAGTGCAGGCCTTGTTTGACTACTACGATGCCGTGGCAGACGAGAAGGGGGTGAAATTCATCCTGGAGGGTGATTGCACCCTGGACGCAGACCGGCTCATGCTGCGCCGGGCGCTGGGCAATTTGCTGAGCAACGCCATACGCCATGCCACACCCCACACGGCGGTGGAAGTCATTGTGTGTAAAACGAAGCAAGGCATTGAAATCCGCATCGCAAATACCGGGGATGTTATTCCTGAAGAGCATCTGGAGCGGGTGTTTGAACGCTTCTTTCGAAGCGATCCATCTCGCCAGCACAGTGCAGATGGGACAGGGTTGGGGTTGGCAATTACCAAGTCAATCGTCGCAGCGCACGGCGGATCAATTGCGGTGGAGTCGTCAGACAAACAAACTGTATTCACAATTCTCCTGCCTCAGTAGCGATAGCCCAGAAATGTCGAAGCAGGTTTTAGGTGGCCGTGCTTCCGGTCAAAAGTGCTTGTGGAACCTACTAGCCTCGCGTTCTGGGTCGCGACCATATTGATGGACGCCGGTGTCTGGTTGCACCTAACGGAGCGCCACGTCCACGAACACCAGCACACCGCGCTGAGTCATGGACACAAGCATCGGCACGATGAGCACCACCAGCACAGCCACGATTTCGAATGGGATCGCGTGGAGCCTCATTCACATCCCCATCGCCACGATGAAATTCGTCACAGCCATGGGAACTTTCCGGAATTTCACCACCGCCACGCCCATAGCTAGTTCGAAATACCGCTGTTATTCCATAGCGCGAACTCGCATCAAGCAGTAAGCCGCAGGAATGATGAACAGCGACAGCAAAGGCGCCGTAATCATCCCTCCCAACATGGGTGCCGCAATCCGGCTCATCACTTCTGAACCGGTGCCACTGCCCCAGACGATGGGAATCAGTCCCGCCAGAATCACCGCCACCGTCATCGCCTTGGGGCGCACACGGAGCACGGCACCTTCGCGGATGGCATCCAAAACCATGGCCAATCCGGGTGCTTCGCCTCGTTGGATCCGTTCCGCCAACGCTTGCTTGAGATAAAGCAGCATCACCACCCCAAACTCCGCCGCCACACCCGCCAGTGCAATAAATCCCACCCCCGTGGCCACCGACAAGTGGTAGCCCATCAGGTACAGAAACCAAACCCCTCCCGTCAGAGCGAACGGCAATGTGGCCATGATCAAGGCGGCTTCATCCAACCGGTTAAAGGTCAGGTACAGCAACACGAAGATGATGAGCAAGGTGGCAGGCACCACCACCTTGAGTCGCGCATTGGCCCGTTCCAGAAACTCGAACTGCCCCGAATAGGAAATGCTGACTCCCGGTTCGAGCTTGACCTGTTGGTTCACCGCTTGACGCAGCGCGTTGGCGACGGAGGCCAGGTCACGCCCGCGCACATCCACGTAGACCCAGTTGGAGGGACGAGCATTTTCGGTCTTGAGCATGGGTGGACCATCGGTGATTCTGATTTTGGCCACAGTGCCCAGCGTGATTTGCTGCCCAATGGGTGTTTGGATGGGGAGTTGGGCCAGTTTTTCAGGGGTATCACGCCATTCCCTGGGGTAGCGTAGATTGATGGGGAACCTGGCCAAGCCTTCGATGGTCTCTGCCACATTCTCTCCACCAATGGCTCCTGCCACCAGGGCCTGCACGCCATTGATGTTCAGACCATAGCGCCCGGCCGCCACGCGGTCGATCTGCACATCGACGTAGCGGCCTCCGGTCAAACGCTCGGCCAGGGCACTGGACACGCCCGGTACGCCTTTGGCGACCTGTTCAATCTGACTGGCGATACGGTCGATGGTGGCGAGATCGGTGCCGTTGACTTTGACGCCAATGGGGCTTTTGACACCGGTGGCGAGCATGTCGATGCGGTTACGAATCGGCGGTATCCAGATGTTGGACAGTCCTGGCACTTGGACAGCCTGGTCCAGCGCCTCGATCAGCTTCTCCGGCGTCATGCCGGCACGCCATTGATCCCGTGGCTTGAGCTGCACCGTGGTCTCAAACATTTCCATGGGCGCCGGGTCGGTGGCAGTCTCCGCACGGCCTGCCTTGCCAAAAACGCGTTCCACCTCTGGCACGGTCTTGATCATGCGATTGGTGATCTGCAGCAGCTCCGACGCTTTCTGTGTGGACAGCCCTGGCAAGGCCGATGGCATGTAGAGCAAATCCCCCTCATCCAGGGGCGGCAGGAACTCCCCGCCCAGTTGGCTCACGGGCCACAGTGTGGTGGCAGAAACCAGAACGGCAATGGCCAACGTAGCCTTTGGACGCTGCAGCACCCATTCCAGCGCAGGGCGGTACACCATGATCAAGGCCCGCGTGATCGGGTTGCGCTGTTCATCCGGGATGCGTCCCCGTATCCAGTACCCCATCAAGATGGGGATCAAGGTCACAGAGAGTCCGGCAGCGGCCGCCATGGCGTAGGTTTTGGTGAAAGCCAAGGGGCCAAACAGGCGCCCCTCCTGTGCCTCCAGCGTGAACACCGGAATAAAAGACAAGGTGATGATCAGCAAGGAGAAGAATAAGGCCGGTCCGACCTCGACAGCCGCCTCAGTAATCACGTTCCACCGTTTCTGGCCTTCCAAGGACTGCCCAGGATGGGCATGCTGCCAAGCCTCCAGTTTCTTGTGCGCGTTCTCGATCATCACCACGGCCGCATCCACCATGGCACCAATAGCAATCGCGATGCCGCCCAAGGACATGATGTTGGCGTTGATACCTTGGATATGCATCACCACAAATGCCACCACGATACCCAACGGCAAGGAGATGATGGCGACCAGCGCGGAGCGCAGGTGGCCCAGAAACAGCACACACACCAGCGCCACGACCACAAACTCTTCCAGCAGTTTGACGGAGAGGTTGTCGATGGCCCGCTCGATGAGGGCGCTGCGGTCGTAGGTTGTGACGACCTCCACCCCTGGCGGCAGGCTTTTCTGCAGTTCGGCCAGCTTGGTTTTAACGGCGCGTATGGTTTCCTGGGCATTCTTGCCGGAGCGCAGCAAGACGACGCCACCAGCCACTTCGCCCTGTCCATCTAGTTCAGCCACGCCACGGCGCATTTCCGGCCCGACTTGCACGGTCGCCACGTCCCCCAGCCGAACGGCGATATCGCCCCGGCTGGAGAGGGGGATGGCCCTGAAGTCATCCAGGGTTCGCAGGTAACCATTGACCCGCACCATGTACTCAGCCTCGGCCAGTTCCAGCACCGAGCCACCCGTTTCCTGGTTGCCATTCATCAGCGCCTGGCGCACCTGCTCATAGGTGATGCCATAGCCATTGAGTTTGAGCGGGT
>JAGOUM010000225.1 GCA_018061265.1 Rhodoferax sp.
ACTCATCAGCCTGGCGGGCGTGGCGCGTTACCCCAGCCGCATCAAATGCGCCCTGCTGGGCTGGCATGCGCTGGGGCACGCATTGGAAACCCCGCTGCCCGGCAGCGACCATCCACAGGAGCACACCCCATGAGCCGCCCTCGCGAAACCGTGGTGGTGCGCCGCCCGGTGCACGCCCAGTTGATTCCGCACGGCGATGTGTACGAATTGCCCGAAGGCACCATGGGTGTCATCACCCAGGCCATGGGCTCGTCGTTCACGCTGCACGTGGAAGGCTTTTTGATGCGCATTGCCGGTGCGGATGCAGATGCCATTGGCAAAGAAATTCCCGTGCCCCCGGTGATTCCGAATGACATCCGCCCCGAGGACTTGCGCGGTGTGGTGTGGGATGTGCTCAAAACCTGTTACGACCCCGAGATACCCGTGGACATCGTCTCCCTGGGCCTGGTGTATGTGTGTGATGTATTGCCCATGGAGGGCGATCGCTTCCGGGTCTCCATCAAAATGACCGTCACCGCACCCGGCTGCGGCATGGGCGAAGGCATTGCCCAGGAGGTGCAGGACAAGCTCGAAGCCTTGCCCCGGGTCGGCCAGGTTGATGTGGAGATTGTGTTTGATCCACCCTGGGACCGCTCCATGATGAGCGAAGACGCACAACTGGCTTTGGGCCTGTGATCTACCGTTTACCCACCTTGAAAGGAACCTGCCATGACGACCTTCCCCGCATTTTTTGAACAGGTGCCCGGCATCACCGTGCACGACCCGCTGGCCGATTTGCTGGGTGCGGCCCAGGGCGGCCTGGTGCACTACGGCTATGCCGACGCCGTGCGCCTGGCGGGGCACTCGTGCCCCACGGTGGCCAGTGCCTACTGGCTGGGGGTGCGGGCCTTGCGCGCCCTGTACGGCGAGGCCGTGCCTCAGCGCGGCGCAGTGGCGGTGGAGCTGCGCGAGGCGCAGTACGAAGGAGTCACCGGCGTGGTGGCCAGCGTGCTGAGCCTGCTGACCGGAGCGGCAGGTGATGGCGGTTTTGCCGGGCTGGGCGGCCAGTTTGTGCGCCGGGGTCTGCTGCGGTTCAACGTGCCCATCGAGACGGAACTGCGCTTTACCCGCACCGACACCGGGCAGTCCGTGCTGGCGCAGGCCAACGTGCAGGAGGTGGCCGGCGACCCGCAGACGCGGCGCCTGATGCAGTTGTGCCTAGCGGGGCAGGCCAGCGCCGAGGAACGCACCGAGTTTGGCCGCCTCTGGCAGGACCGGGTGCGCCGGATTTTGCTGGAGCATGCGCATGACGCCGCGGTGTTTGAAATTCGGGTTGTGTAACCCAGGTGAATGGGCAGCAGCGCTGCGCATCGCCAATTGGCTGGGTAACCTCCAGGAGAATCTTTATGACTTTTGTCGTGACCGAATCGTGCATCAGCTGCAAATACACAGACTGTGTAGATGTCTGCCCGGTCGATGCTTTCCGAGAGGGAGCAAACTTTTTGGTGATTGATCCAGATGAATGCATTGATTGCGCCGTGTGTGTGCCTGAGTGCCCGGTGAATGCCATTTACGCCGAGGAGGACGTGCCAGCAAATCAACGAGACTTCATTGCGCTCAACGCCGAATTGGCACCGAAGTGGAAAAGAATTCTCAAAACCAAGCCAAGCCTGCCAGATGCGGATGCATGGGCCAAGGTTGACAACAAACGTACCGAACTCCAGCGTTGATGGCCACATTTCCAATGCCACTCTGGCACTTTCGCTATTTGTTGCGGGCACCGCATCGCTTGGCTTTCTTCATGGGGGCGGTGACGCTAGGCGCATCCGCGCTTTGGTGGGCAGGCGTATTGCTAGCGCGCGCGTTGCAGTGGCCGTTGAATCCTGTTGTTCCCGCTAGCTTGATGCATGCACTTGTGTTTAGTCTTTCTTACATGCCGCTGTTTTTTTGCGGCTTTTTGTACACAGCAGGCCCCAAATGGCTCAAGCAGCCAGCAGTCAGCGCGCGCAGTCTTGTACCCGCGTTGGCCCTCCTCATGACCGGCTGGCTGGTGACGTTGATTGGGATGCACTGGCAACGGCAAGTGGCAGCACTGGGTATGGTACTGGTTGCGCTGGGCTGGGCCGCACTGTGCTTGCGCTTTACTTGCATGGTGTGGCGCAGTCGTGTGCAGGACAAAACGCACATGGCACTTGTCAATGCCGCATGCCTGGTGGGAGTGGGGGTGATGGTGGCGCTGGCCGTAGCATTGGCGCTGCATTCAACACTGCTTCTGCGTATGGGCATTCACATGGGTATCTGGTGGTTTTTAGCACCGGTGTTCGCGGTGGTTTCACACCGTATGGTTCCGTTTTTCAATGCGAGTTTGATTCCATTCCTTGATGCCTGGAGACCAAACTGGCTCCTCACCGTCATGCTCGGTGCGCTGCTTTTGGAAGGCGTAAGCAGTATGGTCGACCTGTGGTGGCAGACGCTGCCGCAGGCGCTGCGTTGGCTGCAGGCCGGGTTGGAAGTTTCTCTGGCGTTGCTGATGCTGGGGTTGGCGGCGCGTTGGGGCTTCATCCAAAATCTGAAGATTCGTCTGCTGGCGATGTTGTATGGCGGTTTGGTTTGGTTTGGCTTGGCGCTAGGGCTCAATGCAATGTCTCACGCATTGATGGCCTCCACGGGCGATTCGGTGTCGTTGGGCCTGGCCCCCCTGCACGCCATGACCAAGGGCTACCTGGGGTGCACGATGTTTTCCATGGTCACGCGGGTGGCCAGCGGCCACGGCGGCCGCAAAGAGTCTGCAGACAATGCGGTCTGGTGGCTTTACTGGGCTTTGCAGACGGCCGTGGCACTACGGGTTGTCGCGGCAGTTGCGCAGGCGTATGCGCAGGCAGTGTTACTGACTGCGGTGGCAGCATGGTGTGTGGCCATGGTGTGCTGGGCGCTACGCTATGGCTACTGGTTTGGTACGCCCCGGCCGGATGGACGGGATGGGTGATGCTTAACCCACCTCTATCGCCGCAGCCAGATCAGACCAGCTCAGTCCAGATCAAAAATCTTTCCCGGATTAAGAATGTTATTCGGGTCAAACACCCGCTTGATGGCCTGCATGTAGGCAATTTCTTCCGGCGCGCGGGTATAGCCCAAATACGGTTTTTTGGTCATGCCGACACCATGTTCGGCAGAAATCGAACCATCGTATTTTTGAACGGTTTCAAACACCGCTTGGTTCACTGCCTGGCACTTGGCAAAAAACGCCTCCTTGCTCACATGCTCGGGTTTGAGAATATTCAGGTGCAAGTTGCCGTCGCCAATGTGGCCGAACCAGACAATCTCAAAGTCCGGGTAGTGGGTTTGCACAATCGCGTCGATATCAGCAATGAACGCTGGAATGTGGCTAATCAGCACCGAAATGTCGTTTTTGTAGGGAGTGAATTTGGCAATGGTCTCCGAGATGTCTTCCCGCAGCCGCCACAGACTGCGGGCCTGGGTTTCGCTTTGGCTCATCACGCCATTGAGCACCCA
>JAGOUM010000090.1 GCA_018061265.1 Rhodoferax sp.
TTCATTTTGCTGGCGGTTTGCCAAGTGCGAATGATGACCTCCCCAACCCGGCCCATGGCCTGGCTGTCACTGCTCATCATCGAAATGGCACCCAGGTCATGCAGCACGTCTTCGGCTGCGATGGTCTCCTTGCGGATGCGGCTTTCGGCAAAGGCCAGATCCTCGGCAATGCCCGCATCAAGATGGTGGCAGACCATCAGCATGTCGACATGTTCGTCGAGTGTATTGACGGTGTAGGGCATGGTCGGGTTGGTGGAACTGGGCAAAAAGTTGGCCTCGCCCACCACTTTCAGAATATCGGGCGCATGGCCACCACCTGCGCCTTCGGTATGAAACGCGCACAGGCCGCGGCCCTTGGTGGCTGCAATGGTGTTTTCAACAAAACCCGACTCGTTCAAGGTGTCGGAGTGAATCGCCACCTGCACGTCCAGGGCGTCCGCCACGTCCAGGCAATTGCTGATGGCCGCAGGTGTGGTACCCCAGTCTTCGTGTAATTTCAGGCCAATGGCACCCGCTTGAACCTGTTCGTGCAGCGCATCAGGCAGGCTGGCATTACCCTTGCCCAAAAAACCCAGATTCATCGTAAAGGCGTCAGCCGCCTGCAACATGCGCTCGATGTTCCACGGACCCGGCGTACAGGTGGTGGCAAAGGTGCCAGTGGCCGGCCCGGTGCCGCCACCCATCATGGTGGTGATGCCGCTGGCCAGCGCTTCTTCGATCTGCTGCGGGCAAATAAAGTGGATGTGGCTGTCGATGCCGCCGGCCGTGACAATGTTGCCTTCACAACTGATGATCTCGGTGCCGGGGCCGATGATGATGTCCACGCCCGGCTGGGTGTCGGGGTTGCCGGCCTTGCCGATGGCTGCGATGCGGCCGTCTTTGAGGCCGATGTCGGCCTTCACGATACCCCAATGGTCCAGAATCAGCGCGTTGGTCAGCACCGTGTCCACCGCACCCTGAGCGCGCGTGCGCTGGCTCTGCGCCATGCCGTCACGAATGGTCTTGCCGCCACCAAACTTGACCTCTTCGCCGTAGGAGCCCGCGCGCAGGGTGTAGTCCTGTTCAACTTCGATAATCAGATCGGTATCGGCCAGGCGGACCCGGTCACCGGTGGTTGGGCCAAAAATTTCGGCGTAAGCGCGCCGACCAATGCTAGCCATGCTGAACCCTTCGTAAGATATCAAAAAAAGAGCTTTAAATCCTTATTCAATAAGGTCTAGAGCTCGAAATGACCAGAATCAGTGCAGCGGCCCCATCACCAGACCCCGAAAGCCGTAGATCAGACGCGAACCACCCATGTCCACCAGTTCAACTGTGCGTTGCTGGCCCGGCTCAAAACGAACCGCCAGCCCCGAGGCAATGTTCAGGCGCATCCCCTGTGCTGCCGACCGGTCAAAGTTGAGCGCGCCGTTGGTTTCAGCAAAGTGGTAGTGCGAGCCCACTTGAATGGGCCGCTCTGAGGCATTGGTCACGACCAGTGTCAGGGTGCGTCGACCGATATTGAGCGTGTGTTCGCCGACGTCGGTAAAGATCTCACCCGGGGTCATTGGGTGTCACTCAGATTTGGCTAAACAGGTAAAGGCCGGTACCACCGAGTGCGGTGCCCAAGCCGCCCAGCGCCCAGGTGCTGCGCTCTGCCACCCAGCGGCGAATGCTCAAGCCCAGGCCAATGCCACTCAGGTGCAGCGCTGCGGTGGTCAACAGAAAGCCGACGGCGTACCCGGCAAAACCGCTCGCAGGCGTTTCCGACCCATGCGCCAAGCCGTGTAATGCGGCAGCAGCACCAATCAGGCCCAGTCCCATTGCTTTGGGCATGGGCTTGGCCGCCAGCATCAGCATGGTGCCAAACAACACCACCGACAAGGCCACGGCGTGTTCCAGATAGGGCAAAGTCACACCCAGGGTTCCCAGCACTGCGGTCGCTGCCAAGGCCAGCATGAAAGTGGCCGGTCCCTGCCATGCTTTGTTGGCAGGCAGGCTGCTGACCGACCAGATGCCTACCGCCACCATGGCCAGCAGGTGGTCCGCGCCGAACGGGTGCACCAATCCTTCCATCAGGCTGCTGGTGCCATGCCCGGTATGGGCCAGGGCGCTCAGGCTAGTGAGGCTCAGTGTCAGGGTGATCAGACGTGACACACGGAACGGACGATTCATACAGCGGACTCCTAGTGGTTTATCGTGGTTTCAGACAATCGGTTGGTGCACCGTCACCAGCTTGGTGCCATCGGGAAAGGTGGCCTCAACCTGGATGTCGGGAATCATATCGGCAATGCCGTCCATCACATCGGCGCGGGACAGCACTTCGCGCCCGGCACTCATGAGTTCGGCCACTGTCTTGCCATCCCGTGCCCCTTCCATGACCGCCGCGCTGATCAGGGCCACCGCTTCGGGGTAATTGAGTTTGAGGCCGCGGGCCTTGCGGCGTTCCGCCAGCAGGGCAGCTGTAAACAACAGAAGTTTGTCTTTTTCGCGTGGCGTGAGTTCCATGCGCTGCATTATGCAAAACTTGTGCCGCGCTTGGCGAACACGAGTGGCACGAAACCTGCACCCTACCGGCCGTGACCACTCCATCCGCCACCACCATCCACCCTGCTGAACAGCCCGCTGCCGGACCCGACAAGGCGGTGCAACGCATCACGCGGGTGCGGCGTGACTACAACGGATGGGTGGCCAGCGAAACCATGGAGGACTACGCGCTGCGCTTCACGCCGCAGCGTTTTCGCAAATGGTCGGAGTGGCGTGTTGCCAATACCGCGTTTGGTGCAGCTTCATTTCTGATCCTCGAAGCCGTCGGCGCCACGTTATTGGTGCAATATGGTTTTGCCAATGCCTTCTGGGCCATCCTGGCGACCGGCCTGATCATCTTTCTGGCCGGACTGCCCATCAGCGTCTATGCCGCGCGTTACGGCGTTGACATGGACCTGCTGACTCGCGGGGCAGGTTTTGGCTACATTGGCTCGACCATCACGTCTCTGATATATGCCTCGTTTACTTTCATTTTCTTTGCGCTTGAGGCGGCCGTCATGGCTTACGCGCTGGAACTGGCGCTGGGCATTGCGCCGCACTGGGGGTATCTGATCTGTGCTTTGGTGGTGATCCCGCTGGTTACCCACGGCGTGTCAGCGATCAGCCGGCTGCAGGTGTGGACACAACCCTTGTGGCTGTTGATGCTGGTGGTGCCGTTTGTGGTGGTCATCTTCAGCGAACCTGGCGCATTTTCTGGTGCATTGCACCATGTTGGTGAGAAATCAGGCAGCGCCAGTTTTGGGTTGCCTTGGTTTGGTGCGGCATTAACGGTCGGTATTGCGCTGATGACCCAAATGGGTGAGCAGGTGGACTATCTGCGTTTTATGCCTGCGGTGACACCGGCCACACGCTGGCGCTGGTGGCTGGGCGTGTTGATTGGCGGTCCTGGCTGGGTGTTGTTGGGGGTGTTGAAAATGCTGGGCGGCGCCTTGCTGGCCTACCTCGCCATCAGCCATGCGGTACCTGCTGACCGGGCCATCGACCCCAACCAGATGTACCTTGCGGCCTATGAGTATGTGTTCCCGCACTACGGCTGGGCGGTGGCGGCCACGGCGCTGTTTGTGGTTGTGTCCCAACTCAAGATCAACGTCACCAATGCCTACGCCGGTTCGTTGGCCTGGAGCAACTTCTTTTCGCGGCTGACACACAGTCATCCGGGTCGCGTGGTGTGGGTGGTGTTCAATACGCTGATTGCCTTTGCGCTGATGGAGATCAATGTGTTTGCTGCGCTGGGTGATGTGCTGGGCTTGTTTTCCAACCTGGCCATTGCCTGGATGATGGCGGTTGTGGCCGATCTGGTGATCAACAAACCCTTGGGACTGTCGCCGCCCGGTATCGAGTTCAAACGCGCCCATCTGTACGACATCAACCCTGTGGGTGTTGGGGCGATGGTGTTGGCTTCGGTGCTTTCAGTGTCGGCCTACCTGGGTGCGTTTGGTGCCATGGCACAAGCATTTTCTGCCTTGATCGCTTTAGGCACGGCGTTGATTGCTTCACCATTTATAGCGTTTATCACGCGTGGCAAGTACTATCTGGCGCGCTCTGCCGTGCCGTCAGAGGCAGACTCAGGAAGCTACCGACGCTTGCAGGTGCAGCGCTGCGTGATCTGTGAGCGTGACTATGAGGGACCGGACATGGCGCATTGTCCGGCCTACCAGGGGGCCATCTGCTCACTGTGCTGCACGCTTGATGCCCGTTGTGGCGACTTGTGCAAGCCCCACGCCAGTCTGTCCAGCCAGTGGCAAGCGGGTCTGCGCTGGCTGCTGCCCAAGCCTGCCTGGGCCTACCTGGACAAGGGGCTGGGCACTTTTTTGCTACTGATGCTGGTCATAGCACCGCTGTTGGCCTGCGTGTTGGGGTTGCTGTACCACCAGCAGTCTCGCAGTTTGGGCGAATCTTTCTTGGCTTTGCCAACGCAGGCGTTGGCGCTTGACTTGCTGCGCACTGCCTACATCAAGGTGTATCTGGCACTGATCCTGATCGCCGGCCTGGTGGCCTGGTGGGTGGTGCTGGCGCATCAGAGTCGGCGTGTGGCGCAGGAAGAGTCCAACCGGCAAACCAGCCTGCTGATGCGGGAGATCGAGTTGCACCGCCAGACAGACGAGGCATTGCAGCAGGCCCGAAGCATCGCCGAGCAGGCTCGGGCGGCGGCGGATCAGGCGAACCAGGCCAAAAGCCGCTACATCAGCGCGGTCAGTCATGAACTGCGCACACCGCTCAACAGCATTTTGGGTTATGCCCAACTGATGGGGGAGGACGTATCCATCCCGCCTCATCGCAAGCAGGCGGTCAATGTGATCAAGCGCGGCGGGGAACATTTGCTCTCACTGATCGAGGGCACGCTGGACATCGCCCACATCGAAGCGGGCCGTCTGTCGCTCAACCCCAAACCGATGCAGTTTGTCGAGCTGATCCACGATATTGCCAGTTTGTTTGAGCTCGAGGCGCAGGCCAAGGGATTGGTTTTTCGGCTTGAGATTGAGGGGCTTTTGCCACCGGTGGTGCGCGCCGACGAGAAGCGGGTGCGCCAGATTCTGATCAACCTGCTGGGTAACGCCCTGAAATTCACCAGCCAGGGTCATGTGGTTCTGCGGGTGCGCCATGCGCGCGAGATGGCCTGGGTCGAGGTAGAAGACACGGGTCCGGGCCTGTCGGCGCAGGAGCATGAACGCATTTTTGAACCCTTTACACGTGGTGGACAACACGGCAATGCAGGTGGTCAGCCCGGCGCTGGGCTGGGGTTGACGATTGCCAAGATGTTGACGGATCTGATGGGCGGAGAATTGACCGTGAGCTGTGCGCCGGGTGAAGGCTCGGTGTTCAAGGTCAAGCTGTTTTTGCCTGAGGTTCGTGTGGCCACCCCGGGTACCGTGTATTCGCCAGCCTCCAGACACGAGAGCCGGCTGTTTGTGCGGCGACCGCGCTTGAGTTACGAAGGGTCGCGCCGACGTATTCTGGTGGTCGACAATGAGGAGGCTGACCGTGAGCTGCTGGTGCATGTTTTGCAGCCCATTGGCTTTGAGATTCGTCTGGCCGCCAGTGGGCACGACTGTCTTGACTTGCTGGCGGCAGGCTATCTACCCCAGGCGATACTGATGGATCTGGCGATGCCGGGCATTGACGGCTGGGAGACCATTCGTCGTCTGCGCGAACTATTGAAGGACAGCCCGCATCCAGCGCCCAAAATTGCCATTGTGTCGGCCAACGCTTTTGATCGAGGGCTGGACAATGACGTGGGCATTCCCTCTGAAGACTTCATCCTCAAGCCGGTACGCCATGCCGATTTGTTGGACTGGCTGGAGCGCCGTTTAAGCTTGACCTGGCTCGATACCCCGTCGGCCGCTACGCTCGGCGGCTCAGCACCAGCGGGTGAGAGGCGTTTGCCCCCTCGCCATGAAATGGACGCCTTGCGCGAGCTGGTCGCCTTGGGTTATTACCGTGGGATTCTGAATCAGCTCGACGAAATCGAGCGGCACCACCCGGTGTGTACGGAGTTTGTCAATGACATGCGGCAACTGGCCAAACAGTTTCAGTTCGAAACCATGATTGGCCGACTGGCCACGGTGACCCATGAAAGCTGATCTCCAAAGTACGCTGCCCCGGCCTGCGCTGGACCGTACGCTCGATCGCGCCAACAGCGATGTGGTGCTGATTGTTGATGACGTGCCCGACAACCTCGCGATGCTGCACGACGCACTCGACGAGTCGGGCTACACGGTGCTGGTGGCGACCCACGGCGAGGGGGCCCTGCAACGCGCTGCCCAGGTCTTTCCCGACATCATTCTTCTGGACGCCATGATGCCCGGCATGGACGGGTTTGAGGTGGCCAGGCGGCTCAAGGCCACACCGCAAACAGCGCATATCCCGATTGTTTTTATGACCGGCCTCACCGATACCGAGTATCTGGTCGCTGCATTGGAGTGTGGCGGGGTGGACTACGTCACCAAACCCATCAAGCCCAAAGAGGTCTTGGCGCGCATGGCAGTGCATCTGCAAGGGGCACGCGAAAAGCGCCAGGCGCGCAGTGCCCTGGATGCTTTTGGCTACGCCAGCATCACCGTGCGCGTCAGTGATGGGCGACTGATGTGGCAAACCCCGCTGGCGCGCGACCTGCTGCTGCGCTATTACGGCACCGATGCGCCCACCACGCCGATACCGGTGTTGACCTGGTTGCGCCGTCATGTGCAGGCCCGCGAGCCGTTGAACGAGCCACCGCGCCTGAGCATCGAGCAAGGGGCGCAACGCCTGACATTCCGGCTGCACCAGCAGATTGGTGACAGTGAGGGTGGTGGTGACTGGCTCATCATCATGCAGGAGGTTAGCGACGCCAGCGTGATCGAGTCGATTGCCCTGAGCTTCAAGCTCACACCCCGCGAAGCCGAGGTCTTGTACTGGGTGGTCAAGGGCAAGATCAATCGCGACATCGGCGACATTGTGGGAAGCAGCCCGATGACGGTCAAGAAACATCTGGAACGCGTTTTTGTCAAGCTCGGTGTGGAAACACGCACAGCGGCGGCTGCCATGGTGATGCAGCGCATCCGGCAGCTGCAACCCCACTTTGAGGCGTGAAGACCAGCTGGCGCAAGCTGGGCTGAGTTTCATATAAGCTCCTGCCTTCGAATTCTTCGTCATTCAGGAGCTGACCATGCGTTTGGTGTTGCCTGCAATCTTATTGGCGGTGGTTGCGCCATCTGCCGGCGCGCAAACTGCGAAAAATGCCGATTGCTATTTTGAAGCTGAACTTTTGTCGGCACAGTTTGGCATCGCCATGAAGGCGGGGGTCCCTGAGAAGGGGTTCCTGGCCCATGGATGCCAGTATGTGTCGGCCAACGGGAAGATCAAGTTTCTGGTCGACGCGGGGCCGAATCCGGCACCAAGCGCCGATGCATGGCGCAAGATGGCCAATCCACCGGGTACCAAATTCCCCATTGTGCCCAACGACCCCGACAAGGCAGTCAGGATCGATAGCCCCAATGGCGTTTATCCGACTCTGTCTTATGAGCGCGGTGGCTGGCTGGTGGTGACCCGAATACTTGGAGCCACCACGGCGGACGCCGAGACCTGGTATGGCAAGCTGATCAAACTCAAACGTATCCCATAAGACCGAAATGGCCCATTGGCTTGTCGCAGGATGAAACACCATTCGAGCGCTTGTGCGCATTTGCCACCAGGTCTGACGCTGCTGGAGCGGGGCTGGCTGTCAAGTAACAGCATTGTGTTCGACGGCCCTGAAGGGGCAGCGCTGGTGGACAGTGGTTATGTCAGCCATGCCGGTCAAACGCTGGCGCTGGTGCGCCAAGCCTTGAATGGCCGGGCCTTAAACCTGCTGATCAACACCCATTTGCACAGTGACCATTGCGGCGGTAACGCGGCATTGCAGGCTTTTTACCCGGGCTTGTGTACCTTGATTCCACCCGGAGAGTCGGATGCGGTGCGTCGTTGGGATATGGATGCGCTGAGTTACGTGGCCACCGGACAGCAATGCCCCCGCTTTGGTCTGGATGGTGTTTTGCATCCCGGCACAGAACTGGGCTTGGGTGGCAGGCAGTGGCAGGTGCACGCGGCACCCGGCCATGACCCGCATTCGGTCATTCTGTTTGAGCCACGCAGCCGCTGTCTGATCTCGGCCGACGCCTTGTGGCAACGTGGCTTTGGGGTGGTTTTCCCTGAGCTGGATGGCGACAACGCATTCGCAGAGGTGTCGGCCACATTCGACATCATTGAGTCGCTTGCCCCGGTGGTGGTGATTCCTGGTCATGGCGGTGCCTTTACCAATGTGTCACAGGCACTCGATCTGGCGCGCCAGCGTCTGGCGGGATTTATCGCCGACCCACATAAACACGTCCAGTATGCGGCCAAGGTCTTGTTGAAGTTCAAATTGCTCGAATCACAGTCAATGGCGCGGTCGCAACTGCTGGAATGGGCACAGGGCACGCCCTATCTGACCGAGTTGTTTCATCGCCTGTTTGGGCCAATTTCACTGGAGCAGGGGCTTGACACACTGGTTGCGGAGCTGGTGCGATCCAGCGCTGCTCGTCTGGAAAACGGGCGGGTTTACAACGCCTGACGCGAAACATTGCTGCCTTGGCAGCCCCCGGCTATGATTTGGTGACTGTTTTATCGTGCCAATTCATGCGTATATTGATTCTGGGTGCTGGTCGAGTCGGTGAAAGTGTGGCTGAAAGCCTTGTCTCCGAGCAAAATGACATCACGGTCATTGACCCCGACCCCATACGGTTGCGCGAGCTTGAGGAAAAGTTTGATCTGCGCGGTGTGGCCGGAAATGGTATTCAACCGTCGGTCATGCGCCGCGCCGGGGCAGACGAAGCTGATATGTTTATCGCCTGTGCTGCGCTGGATGAAACCAACCTGACTGCTTGCAAGGTGGCACACGAGGTGTTCAATGTTGCCACCACCATCGCGCGGGTGCGCTCCCCCGAGTTTTTGGAGGGTGATGCACTGCTGGGCAAGTCCGGTTTCGCGGTGGACCATGTGATCTGCCCCGAAGAGTCGGTGATGCATTACATCCACCTGCTGATTGACTACCCCGAAGCGTTACAGGTGCTTGAGTTCTCCCAGGGGCGAGCCCATCTGATCGCGGTCCGGGCCTCGGCCCAGGGTCAGCTGGTCAACCACACCATCAGCGAATTCAAGGCGCTATTTCCGAGCGCCACCATGCGCGTGGTCGCCATTTACCGGCAAGACGCCGAACTGCATGTGGAGCCCGGCACACGGGTTTTGCCAGGCGACGAGGTGTTTGTGTTGGCCGACAAGGACAAGATTCGCCATGTGCTGGGTGCCATTCACAATTTCGACCAACCCGTGCGCCGTGTCATGATTGCTGGAGGTGGCAAGGTGGGTTTGCGGCTGGCGCGCAGCCTGGTTGGGCAATGCCAAGTGAAGATCATCGACCTGAACCTCAAGCGCTGCGAGTACCTGGCCAGCGAGCTGCCCAGCGAGGTGCTGGTGCTTGAAGGCGACGCCACTGACGAGGGATTGCTGACTGGGGAAAACGTCGGTGACATGGATTTGTTTATTGCTCTCACCGGAGATGACGAGGACAACATCCTGTCGGCCATGCTGGCTAAACGGCTGGGCGTGAGGCGCGTGATTTCTCTGATCAACCGGCGCATCTACGCAGAGATGATGCAGGGCAGCACCATTGATATCGCCCTGTCGCCGTCTCAGACCATCATAGGCGAACTGTTGACGCACATCCGGCGCGGTGATGTGGCGGCAGTGCACAGTCTGCGCCGGGGGGCTGCCGAGGCGATCGAGGGCGTGGCGCGTGGCGATGCTCGCACCTCACGGCTGGTGGGGCGGCGCATTGAGCAGATTGACCTGCCCAAGGGTGCACGCATCGGTGGTGTAGTTCGTGACACCAGTGGTGCTTGCGAGCTGCTGATGCCGTATCATGATCTGACTATCCAGGCAGGTGACCATGTGATCATCTATCTGCCAGACAAGCGCATGCTGCGGGCGGTGGAAAAGCTGTTTCAGGTCAGTGCCACGTTTTTCTGACAAGCGATGGCTTTTTTTGCGCCTGTTCTGAATGTACTGGCCCGAGTGCTGGTCGGCTATTCGGCCATGTTTCTTGTGCCGCTGGCCTGGGGTTGGCAGCTTGACCCAGTCGAGGTTCGAGAAGTCTGGTGGGAATCCATCGCCGCGACAGCGACTGCAGGGTTCCTGTTGTGGTACGTCACCATGGATTACCGGCGCGAGTTGCTGCCACGCGACGGTTTTTTGCTGGTTAATCTGGTGTGGTCGGTGTTGCCGGCGTTTTCTGCCATTCCTCTGATGCTGGCGATTGAAGGACTGAGTTTTACCGACGCTTATTTTGAGGCCATGAGCGGTTTTACCACCACCGGGTTTACCGTGCTCTCGGGTCTGGATAAGTTGGCCGTGTCGGTCAACGTGTGGCGCTGTCTGCTGCAATTGTTCGGTGGTCTGGGCATCATGCTGCTGGTGGTGGCGGTGTTGCCGCTGTTGGGGCTGGGCAGTGTGCAACTGTACAAAGCCGAGGCAGCCGGCCCAATCAAGGACGACCGGCTGACCCCGCGCATCGCCGAGACCGCGCGCGGCCTGTGGAGCGTGTACTTTGTGTTTTCTGGCGCCTGCATGTTGGCCTACCGCTGGGCGGGTATGAGTTGGCCGGATGCCTTCATGCACATGTGCTCCACCATGGGGCTGGGTGGTCTGTCGTCACACGACGCAAGTTTTGGTTTTTTTAACTCGCCCCTCATCGAAGGCGTTGCAATGGTCTTCATGACCCTCGCGGGGGTTAGTTTTGCCCGCTACTTTATGGTGTGGCGGGCCAAATCGCCGCGCTCTTTGTTACGCGATGCCGAGGTGCGCGCGTACTTTCTGGTGTTGCTGGCTTCGGTGGTCGGTGTGACAGGTGTCCTGGTTTATCACGGGACCTATACCAACCCTTGGGATGGCTTGCGCGTAGCAGCTTTTCACGTCGTGTCTTTTGCAACCACCACGGGCTACTCGACGCAGGACTATTCGGTGTGGCCCATCTTTGCGCCGGTTTGGATGCTGGCGTTGGGCAGCTTCGCCACTTGTGCCGGTTCGACCGGGGGCGGCTTGAAGATGGTTCGCATGATCTTGCTCTTCAAGCAGGCGCGCCGAGAACTGGTACTGGCAGTGCACCCCCGCGCAGTCAACCCGGTGACGTTGGGCGGCGCCGTGATCGGGACCAAAGTCATGGCCTCTGTGGTTGCGTTCATGTTGATTTTTCTGGCCACCCATATTGGTCTGACCATGCTGCTGCTGATCAGCGGCATGGATGTGGTCAGCGCCATATCGGCCGTTGTGGCCAGCGTCAACAATATCGGCCTGGCGATGGGCAGTGTCGGACCGCAGGGGAGTTTTACTTCGCTGAACGATTTTCAAACCTGGGTTTGCACCATCGGCATGCTGATGGGCCGGCTGGAACTGTTGGCAGTGATGGTGTTATTTGTTCCTCAGTTCTGGCGCAAGTAAAAGCCGTGATGACTAAACCTGATTCGCGAGTCGGGAGCTGGTGTCGGGTGGTAGGACTGGCCATGTTGTTATTGCTGGCGTCATGTTCTGCAGTGCGACCATGGCAAAACCAGCCGATGGGGAGCGTTACATCGCGAAAAACTGTGAAGCAGGACGCCATCACCAGTGACGAGCGATCGATGCTGATGTTTGTCAGCCTGTCCGGGGGTGGCGCCCGAGCGTCAGCTTTTGGCTATGGAGTTCTGGATGCGCTGCGGCAAACCCGGGTGATGTGGCAAGGCCGGGACATCAGTTTGCTCGATGAACTGGATGTCATCAGTGGTGTATCGGGCGGCAGCATCACAGCGGCGTATTTCGCGGCGTTTGGCGCGGAGACATTTCCAGGCTTTGAACACGCCTTCTTGCGGCGTAACTTTCAGGATGGTTTGATCAGCCACGCCTTCAAGCCTGACAACCTTTACGATCTGACCTCGCCCTGGTTTGGTCGTTCCAATTTGCTGGAGCGTCGACTCGAGCAGCTTTTTCAGGGCAAAACCTTCGGTGACCTGACTGAGCAGCCCGGCCGCCCCCGATTGCTCGTGACTGCCACCGATTTGTCTCTTGGCTCCAGCTTTGAATTCACCTGGCGACAGTTTGCATTGATCTGTTCAGACCTGGACAGTGTGCCCTTGTCGTTTGCAGTGGCAGCTTCGTCTGCTGTGCCCATCGCGCTGAGCCCACTGACCCTGAAAAATCACAATGGCGACTGCCCGAAAGTGCCAAACCTGAAAACCTCTGTGACAGACGACTTTCGTGTTCGAATGTTGCGTCAATATCAGCGTTCGTATCTTGACGCCCGAGCACGCCCCTATATCCATCTGGTTGATGGAGGGCTGGCCGACAACCTTGGTTTGCGCAGCCTGCTGGACCGGTCCCAGGCAGATGGTGGTCTGCGCAGCAGCGTGCGGCAAACCGGTGGGGGCAAAATTGCACGGCTGGTGATCGTTGCGGTCAACGCCGAGCGTGAACCTGGGGTAGTCATCGACAGCAGCGATAAAGTGCCAAGCATCGCACAAGTATTGGATACCCTGCTTTTTGGTGCCGGTTCGCGTGCCACAGCCGAGACGCTGGGCTTGCTCTCGGACACGGTTCAGGCATGGCGACGTGAACTTGGCCAGGAAGCTGTAGATGGCAAAGATCCGTTTGCACCAGACGCACAAATTCATCTGGTCAATGTGAACCTGCGAGATGTACCGGAATTGACTGAGCGGCGAACGCTGCTTCAGGTGCCGACAGCTTTTTCGATCTCGCCTGGTGAGGTCGACCAACTTGTGGCAGCAGGCCGCAAGGTTTTACTGCAATCGCCGCAATTCCAGAAGCTGCTGCGCTCTTTGTCAGAAATCAGATCGCAGATTCAAGCACGAAGTGCATCGTTTTAAACAGGTTGGGCCAAGAGCAAATAGGATGAGCTCTTTGTGACCAGCCAGTCTCAACGAGCACCATGACCTACAAACACTTGACCCAAGAAGAACGATACCAAATTCACGCACTGAATCGGCAAAGCATCAGTATTACCCGCATTGCTGCTGAACTCCAGCGTGATCGCTCAACGATTTTCCGCGAACTCAAGCGCAACGCCGCACCCAGCGGCTACAAAGCCGCCTTGGCTCATAAACAAGCCC
>JAGOUM010000091.1 GCA_018061265.1 Rhodoferax sp.
GCTGTATCGCCTCAACCATCGGCCTCGCAAATGCTTGGACTATCGCACCCCGCATGAGGTCTTTTATCACTTGGAAACGACAGCTATTAAACTACCCACTGATGCACTTCGTGCTTGAATCTGCGAGCCAATAATGGCTCAAGCGCTTATTCTGTAACAGTCTTTAGCTATATATTTTCATAGACTCAATTGGTAACTATTGTGCCGCACGTCGCAGGGTTTGCACAACGGGCCGGTTCAGCACCTCACGCAGCCCCCACCAGCCTGCAGCCAAAGCCAGCACTGCGCCGGCCAGGGCACCGAGCAATGGTACCCACAAAGACACCGTCCAGCTGAACTCAAAGACAAATCGCGCCAGTGCCCAACCCACAACGCTTGCCACCACTGACGCCAAAAAGCCCGCCAACAAACCCACACCGATCAGCTCGATTCGCTGGACCTGGCGCAACAACGAGGCACGCGCACCCACCGCGCGCATGATGGCAAACTCACGCGCACGCTCCTCGCGGGTGGCGGTGACCGCCGCAAACAGAACAACCAGTCCCGCCGCCAATGTGAAGCCGAACAAAAACTCGACAGCCCCAATCACCTGGTCCAGCACGCGCTGGATCTGGGCAATGGTGCTGCTCAGGTCAACCAGCGTGATATTGGGAAACTTGCGCACCAGGTTGTTGTCAAAACCCGCGGTGGCTGGTGCCTTGAAGGCACTCAGGTAAGTGGCGGCAAGTGTGTCCAACTGCTGCACCGGGTACATGGCGAAGAAGTTGGCTCGCATGGAACCCCAGTCCACCTTGCGCAGTGAGGTGATCTTTGATGTCATCTGAACCCCTGCGACCTCAAAAGTGAGCTCGTCACCCAGCGCCAGGCCAAGGGTTTTGGCGATCCCCTCTTCGATGCTGATGGCACCGGCCTCGTTCTCCTGCCAACGGCCACCGACCACCTGGTTCTGGCCGGGCAGCACGGCACTGTGGGACAAATTGAACTCGCGGTCGACCAGCCGACGGGCACGCTCGTCGGTGTAGTCGTCGGGGTTGACCTCACGCGCATTGATCGACACCAGTCGCCCTCGGATCATTGGAAACCAGTCAAACTGGGCCACTCCCGCATCGATCAGGCCCTGACGGAAAGCCGGCCCTTGCTCCGGCATCACATTGATGACAAAGCGATTCGGCGCGTCCGCCGATGAGGCTTGGCGCCAGCTGCTGATCAAATCGGTGCGCAGCAGCACCAGCAGCACCAGTGCCAACAAACCAACGGCCAGACTGCTGACCTGCACCACCGCAAACGCCGGGCGGGCTGATATCTGCCGCGTCGCCAAAACCAAGGCGGTCGGTGCTGTACTGTCATTCACCACCCTTCTGAGCAGCCGCACCGCCATCCAGCTCAGCCCGGCAAAGAGCAGGGTTGCCACGGCAAAACCCCCAACCGCGATCAGCCCGAGTTTCAGGTCGCTGCTGGCCGCCAGCAGCAGCGCTGAAAATCCGGCCACGCCCAGCCCCAATACCACCAGCGAAGCGGGTTTGAGTCCACCCAGATCACGCCGGATGACACGCAGCGGCGGCACCCGGGCCAATTGCAACACCGGTGGCAGGCCAAATGCCAGCAGCAGGGTCAGCCCCATGCCCAGTCCAAACAGGGCGGGCCATGCACCCGGCGCGGGCAGATCTGCATCCACCAGACCGACCAGCAAGGCAACAAAACCGTAATGCACAAGAAAACCCAGCGCCACACCCGCCACGCTGGCCAGAAAACCGGCCATGACAAACTCAAAACTGTAGGCACCCGCAATACTGCGCTGTGACAAACCCAGCACCCGCAACATGGCGCAATCGTCCAGATGCCCGGCCGCAAAGCCACGGGCTGCCAGCGCCACGGCCACGGCACTGAGCAGCGCCGCAAGCAGCGCCACCAGATTGAGAAATTTTTCCGCGCGCTCCAGGGTGGTACTGAGCTCGGGGCGGCCGCCTTGTAATGCCTCTACCCGCAAACCGCGCACGGCACGCGCCTGTACCTGCTGCTGTGACCAGTCCACAAACGCCTGGACCGACTGTTCCTCACCCGCGACGGCAAACCGGTAATTCAGCCGACTGGCGGGTTGAACCAAGCCGGTGGCAGCCAGGTCAGCCTGATTGATCATGACCCTGGGTGCAAAGTTCATGAAGCCGCCACCCCGGTCGGGTTCAACCACAATGATGCGGGTCAGGCGAAAGCTGGCATCACCCAGCAGCAAACTGTCACCCACTTGCAGACCCAGGGCATCGAGCAAAGCCGCGTCGACCCAGGCCTGACCAGCTGCCGGAACATCCTCGGTGACCACCTGCTTTTGCCCCAGAGCGTCAGCCACCCGCAGCTTGCCACGCAAGGGGTAACCGCTTGGCACGGCTTTCAGTGCCACCAGCTTGGTTTGGCCACCCTGGGCATCGGGTGCCCGCGCCATGGTTGGAAAACTCAGGGTCTGCACCCGCTTGAGCCCCAAGGCGCGGGCTTGTTCCAGAAACGCGGCGGGTGTCGGGTTATCGCTGGCGACTACGGCATCCCCGCCAAGCAGCTGGCGCGCGTCGCGCTGCAGCCCACCTTTGAGTCGATCCGAAAAAAAACCGACCGCTGTCAGCGCCGCCACGGCCAGCGTGACCGCCACCATCAGCAAACGCAACTCACCGGCACGCAGGTCTCGCCACAACGAGGACCAGCCCAGCTTGAAAAATGAAATAGCCATGGCTGAACGATACCGCAGACGCTAAAACTTCATACCGCTAATGGGTGCCAGATCCCGTTGAATTCAAGGGCTTCCCCCATGCATGTCGATCACCCTGCAGTCACCGCACATCTTCAGGCGCTCCAGCGCGCTGCCCTGAAACATCGGGTGTCCAGACAATTTGGTCAGCATCAACTCAACCGCCTTGCGCGAGCTGAAGGCTTTCTTGCAGCGGACACAGTGGTAACTTTCCGCCTCAAACAACAGGGTTGACTGTGTTCTCTCGCTGAGTAAATTGAACCGGGGCAGCAGACCAAGCGCATGCTCGGGGCAAGTTCGCACACACAGGCCACACTGCACACAGCTCCGCTCCTTGAACCGCAGTTGCATGGCGTCCGCGCTGGCGGTCAACGCACCCGAGGGACAGGCGCTGACGCAGCTCTGGCACAAGGTGCAGGTATGCTGATCGATCTGCAAAGCGCCAAGCGGCGACCCCGACGTTGGTAGCGCAATGCTGCCCGTTGGCAGTGAAGGTGCCTGTGCCATCAGATGCGCCAGGGCCAGCTCAAGGCTGGTACGCTTGTCAGGCTGTACCTCAAAGCTGGCGCGCTGTCCAACCCCTTTTGGCGTCGCAGACATCGGGAGCTCCAGACGCCGTGAGACAGGAGCCGACCCCGCCAGCAGCAGCTCGAAATGCCGTCCTGTGTAACCCAGGCCAGACAGCAGTGCCTGCGCCACGGCCATCTGCTGGCGCAATGCATCGAGATACAACGGCGCTGCGCCATCGTCAGCCAGAACCCAAACCTGCGACGCACCGTAGGCCACGGAGCTCAGCCAGATCTCCAGTCCAGCAGAAGCCGCGTCCCACACCGGCACCGGCACCAAGCGGCCGACAACAGCGGGGAATTGCGTCAACTGCGGCAGGTTGCGCGACCCATTGTGGTCATACAGCAACACAATCGCATCGACACCACCCTGTGCAAAGAATCCGCTGAGCGCTTGTTTAAGCCTGCCGCCCAAAACGCTGGCGTCAGGATAGTCAAACCGTATGGCGCCACTTGGACAAACCGTGCTACAGACGCCGCAGCCCATACATAAATGTGGATCAACGAGGATCTGCTGCTGGCGCAAGTCGCTGCGGATGGCAGCGGTAGAACACAGATCAACACAGGCGCTGCAACCCAAAACACCTTGGCGACCATGGGCACACAGCGTGTTTCGGTAGTCAAAAAACCTGGGTTTGTCGAACTGCCCGACCAATTGCCGCAACTGCCGCACGGCGGTTGGCAAGTCAACCGATCGCGGGTCACACTGAGCCTCGGTGCCGCTGGTCATTGGCGAATAGAAGTAACCCGGCGGAAACACATGCTGTGCAAACGCCGGCGTGCTACGCAGATCCAGCACCAAGTCAAATGTTTCAGAGACGGCTGGTATTCCTTCTTGCGACGCCTTGAGCAATTGATATTGCAGGTCAAACTCCCCCAAAAAACCACTCAACGACACCAATGTTCCAGTCAGCCAGCGGTAACGGCCTGCGCCCGTTGTGGCCCGCGCGGGTGCCTCGGCGGCAGTGTCTGTGAGCAGACTCACCTGCAGCGTGTGCCCCAGCAGATCCGCGGCGCGTCGCACCGGGCCGGGCGCGCCCAGCACCAGCACGCGCCCGGTACTGGAGTAAGTCACCCTTGGCCCCGCACCAGGTGCCGACCCGATTGTTGCGACCTCACCGGGGAGACTTGTGGCTCCGGGGCCCGGCTCAGACAAGCGTTGTTGCGCCTCAGACCAGAGCCAGGTCTCGGCAGCAAGTAAGGGTGTAAGCATGGTGATCGCCTGACTCCAAAATTAAAAAACCCAGCGCAAGGGCTGGGTTGACACATTGATGATGGCCCGCGAGCAGGCCATCTAGTTCTTACTTTCCGCCAGGAATCTTGCCTTCGACACCCTTGACATAGAAGTTCAGGCCACTCAGGAACTTGTCGTCCGCAGCGGCATCCTTTGCAATCTGCACCTTGCCGGTGTTGTCGGTGATCGGGCCTTTCCAGATCACGAAGCTACCGTCGGCCAGGCCCTTCTTGACCTCGTCGACCTTGGCCTTGGTTTCTGCGGGCACGTCTTCCGCGATCGAGACGATGTCGATCGCGCCTTCTTTCACGCCCCACCAAACGGCGCCGCCACCTTTCCAATTACCTTCCAGGGCTTCTTTGGTGGCCTGGATGTAATACGGACCCCAATTGATGACGGCTGATGCCAAGTGGGCTTTGGGGCCATAGGCGGTCATGTCGGAATCCCATCCAAACGCGCGTTTGCCCTTGGCTTCAGCCGTTTTGAGCACGGCGGGCGAGTCGGTGTTCTGGAACAGCACGTCAGCGCCACCATTGATCAGGCTGGTGGCAGCTTCGGTTTCTTTCGGCGGGTCAAACCAGCCGTTCACCCAAACCACCTTGGTCTTGACCTTGGGGTTGCTGCTTTGCGCACCAAGGGTAAAACTGTTGATATTGCGGATCACCTCAGGAATCGGGATCGACGCCACCACTCCCAAGGTATTGCTCTTGGTCATCTTGCCAGCAATCACACCCGCCATGTAGGCACCCTCGTAGGTACGGCTGTCATAGGTGCGCATATTTTCGGCCTGTTTGTAGCCGGTGGCGTGTTCGAACTTGACGTCTTTCAGATCAGCAGCGACCTTGAGCATGGGCTCCATGTAACCAAAAGTGGTGCCAAAAATCAACTTGTTACCTTGGCCTGCCATGTCGCGGATGACACGCTCAGCGTCCGCTGACTCGGGCACATTCTCGACAAAGGAGGTAACAATCTTGTCGCCAAACTCCTTCTCGATCGCCTTGCGGCCGTTGTCATGCGCAAAAGTCCAGCCGCCATCGCCCACTGGGCCAACGTAGGCAAAGCCAATTTTCAGGGGCTCAGGTTTGGCTGGCGCCGCAGCAGGGGCAGATGCTGGAGCAGCAGCTGCCGGAGCAGGTGCGGGTTCCTCTTTTTTGCCACAACCCACCAGCGCCGCAGCGGAAGCCACGGCGGAGAGAGCAGCGATTCTGAGCAGGGAGCGTTTTTGCAAGTCTGTCATGTGAAATCCTCAAGGAAGTAGGGAAACGAAACGAGAACAAAACAACGGGATTATCGACGTGTCGGGTGATATAGGCAAAAATTCATCACGCCCCCGGATAAAACGGCTTGCCAATACTGGCGGGCATGTTGACACGAATCCACTGAGGGTTGCGCGAAATCAGTGCCAGCACCACGATGGTCGCCAGGTAAGGCAAAGTGCTCAGGAACTGGCTGGGCATATCCACACCAATACTTTGCAAGTGGAACTGCAACATCGTGACACCACCAAAAAGGTAGGCACCCAGCAGCACCCGTGCCGGACGCCAGGTAGCAAACGTGGTCAGCGCCAAAGCGATCCAACCCTTACCCGCGACCATGCCTTCAACCCACAGTGGCGTATAAACCACAGACAAATAGGCACCGGCCAATCCACACAAGGCTCCACCCGTGGCAACTGCAGCCAGCCGGATCATGCGCACCGGATAACCCAGTGCATGGGCTGACTCCGGACTTTCACCCACGCTGCGCAGAATCAGGCCGCTACGTGTGCGGTACAAAAACCAGATCAGACCCAATGCGAACAGCACTGTCAGGTAGACCAAGGGGTGATGCCGAAACAGCGCCGACCCGACCCACGGAATGTCGGCCAGACCGGGAATGGCAAAACTCTCGCGTTCAGGTATTTTGGCCTGCACAAAGCGGGTGCCGACAAAAGCGCTAAAGCCGGTACCAAAGAGTGTCAGCGCCAGGCCAGTGGCGTACTGATTGGTATTGAGCCAGATCACCAATAGACCAAAAACAGCCGCCAGCCCAGCACCCACAGCCATTCCAGCTATAAATCCGAGAGTATCTGACCCTGTGCCGACCACCGTGGCAAAACCAGCGATTGCAGCGCACAGCATCATGCCCTCGGCACCCAGGTTGACAATGCCCACCTTTTCATTGATTAGCAGGCCCAGCGAGGCAATGGCCAACACGGTGCCCGCGTTGAGTGTTGCAGCCAACAGTAGCGCATAAGACTCCATCATTTGCCCCACTTCAATCGGTAATTGACCAGCGTGTCACAGGCCAGCAGACTGAACAACAGCAGCCCCTGAAACACGCCGGTGAGGGACTTGGTTAATCCCAAGCGCGACTGTGCCATTTCTCCACCAATGTAAAACATGCTCATCAGTATGGCCGAGAGCACCATGCCCACCGGGTGCAAGCGCCCCACGTAAGCAACGATGATGGCGGCAAAGCCATAACCCGCTGGAAAGTAAATGGTGAGCTGCCCGATCGGCCCGGCCACCTCCAGTGCGCCCGCCAGTCCGGCAGCTGCCCCCGAAATCAGCAGGGCCGACCATAAGGCGCGACGCGATGAAAACCCGGCGTAACGTGCGGCCGCCGGTGCCAGGCCACCCACCTGCAGAGAAAACCCGGCGCGAGTCCGGAACAGGAAGATCCATAAGCCGCCAACACCCACCAGCGCCATCAACACACCAATGCTCACTCGAGAGCCGTCAAACAAACGTGGAATGCGGGTGACGGCATCAAAATTCTTGGTCTGCGGAAAGTTGAAACCCATCGGGTCTTTCCACGGCCCACCAACCATGTAACTCAACAATTGCACCGCCACGTAGACCAGCATCAGGCTGACCAGAATTTCATTGGCATTAAACCGGTCGCGCAGTAGCGCAGTCAGACCGGCCCACAACACACCACCCAACATGCCTGCCAGAAGGATCGGCAGCACAATCCAGCGGCTGCTGTCAGCGTCGGCCAGCAAGGCCACCCCTGCCGCAAAGATGGCACCCAGGATGTACTGACCTTCGGCGCCAATATTCCACACGTTCGACCGGAAACACACGGCCAGACCCAGCGAAATGATCAGTAGTGGCGTGGCCTTCACCAGCAGTTCGCCCAAGGCATAGCCGCTGTTGATGGGCAGCCAAAAGAACATCTGCAAGCCCTTGATTGGATCTTTGCCTAAAGCCGCAAACATCAGCGTGCCAATCAGCACGGTCATGGCCAGCGCCAGAATGGGTGAGGCATAGGTCCACAAGCCCGAGGGTTGAGGGCGCGGCTCAAGCTTGAACATCACTGGCCTCCGGTACATCGTTCAGTGGCCGTGGTGAATCTGGAGGACGGGTCATTTCAGCGAGCTGTGCCTGCACTTCACAGTCCCACAGGCCACTCATCCATTCGCCAATTTTTTCGACCGTGGCTTCGGCCACAGGCACCGAGGGTGACAACTGACCACGCGCAATCACATGTAATCGGTCACACACTTCAAACAGTTCGTCGAGCTCTTCACTCACCACCAGCACCGCACACCCGGCATCACGTAACGCGAGTATTTCGCCTCGGATCTGCGCTGCCGCCCCCACATCGACACCCCAGGTGGGCTGCGAAACGATAAACAGCTTGGGGTTGGCATCCATTTCACGACCAACAATGAACTTCTGCAGATTTCCACCTGACAGCGAGCGCGCTGGTGAGCGTGCGCCGCCCGCCTTGACCTTGAAGCGGGTGATGATGCCCTTCGCCTGCGCCTCCAGCTGCCTGACACCGATCCAGCCACCCAGAAAACGCGGCCAGGCAATCGATTCCTGGCGGGTGAGCAGCAGGTTATGCGCCAGCGACAAGCTTGGCACCGCACCACGGCCAAGCCGCTCTTCCGGAACAAAATGTAATCCCAATTTACGCCGCTGCCCAGGATGCATGGCCGACACATCAATGCGACCGATCCGCACCGCACCCGCTTGGGCGCGTACATCTTCACCCGACAAGGCACGCAGCAGTTCTTTCTGACCGTTGCCTGAAACGCCGGCGATACCGACAACCTCTCCGGCCCGCACCTCGAAGGAGATGGCCTTCAGGTCCACGCCAAACTGGTCGTCGGTCGGCAGGATCAGGTTACTTATCCGCAGCACGGACGGCCCGGGGTCTTGCGCGCGGTGAGTAAGCTGCGGCGGCTCGGCACCGATCATCAGTTTGGACAAGGAAGCATTGGATTCATGCGCCGGATTGCACACACCGGTGACCTTGCCACCCCGCAAAACAGTGCAGGCGTTACACAACTCACGAATCTCGTGCAATTTGTGGCTGATATACAGGATGCTGCAGCCTTCAGACGCCAGTTGTTTCAGCACGATGAACAACTTTTCGACGGCCTGGGGTGTGAGCACCGACGTGGGTTCATCCAGAATCAGCAGCTGCGGGTTGGTCAGCAAGGCGCGGATGATCTCGACACGCTGCATTTCACCCACACTCAAGGTGTGCACTGGGCGTTGCGGGTCGATATCAAGGCCATACTCCGCCGCTTTGAGTGTGATGGCTCTGGCCACCTCAGCGAGGTCAAGGCTTTTGCTCAGGCCAAGCCAGACGTTTTCAGCCACAGTAAGAGTATCAAAGAGACTGAAATGCTGAAACACCATGCTGATGCCCAGCGCGCGCGCCTCATGCGGGTTCTTGATGTGCACCGGCCGACCATTAAACATCACCGTGCCTTCATCGGGCTTGACCGAACCATAAATGATCTTCATCAGCGTGGACATGCCGGCACCGTTCTCACCCAGCACCGCATGGGTTTCACCCGGCAGGACGCTCAGACTCACACCGCTGTTGGCCACCACGCTGGGGTAGCGCTTGGTGATGCCCATAAGCTGCAGTCGTGGCGTACTCATCGGCAGATACTTGGCGGTTGGGTTTGATGCATGTCTGGAGCGTTTTTGGTGTCGCCCGTATTTTGTCTTAAAGTAAGCTGCCAAGAAATGTCAAAACGACAGTTTGTGGGGTTGGTGCACTCAAGCAAGGACAATGCCACAGGCCATACCGACTGGCAAAAAACTTGCGTCCCCCGGTTTGATTACCATAGATCCTTTTGCAGAAGAAGCCCCCATGCCGCATCCCCTGCTTCAATTTGTCCACGCTGGCCGACTTGTCTCGCTGCCCGGTGTACCACCAACCCGCACGTTATTACAACTGCTGCGCGAAGACTTGGCACACAGCGCCACCAAGGAAGGCTGCAATGAAGGTGATTGTGGTGCCTGTACCGTGGTGCTGGGTGAGCGCCAGGGTGGACGGCTCAAGTACAGCACGGTCAACAGTTGCATTCGGCTGGCACACTCGATCCATGGCATGGCCCTATGGACAGCAGCTGATCTGGTTCAGGCCGACGGCACACCACATCCGGTGCAGCAGGCACTGCTTGAGAACCACGCCAGTCAGTGTGGCTTTTGCACCCCGGGTTTTGCCATGAGCTTGTTTGGCCTGTATCAGAACCAGGTGCTGCACGGCCAGGCAGTCAGCCGGGCACAGGCGGTGCAAGCGCTCTCGGGCAACCTTTGCCGTTGTACCGGTTACCGGCCAATACTGGACGCAGCCCAGCAATTGGACCAGCGGCCTTTGGTACTTCAGGATGAGAGTAATGTGCTTCTACTTTTAGAGCATATAAATGAAGACAGTAAAGCGCTGGATGCCAATTTGTCTTATAAACAACCCACAGATCTGAACCAACTGATGGCTTATCGAGCAGCCGACCCGCAAGCGCAACTGGTCGCTGGCTGTACCGACGTCGGGTTGTGGATCAACAAAGGTTATCGTGATTATTCGTCGGTGCTTGATGTGACCCGTGTTGATGACATGCGCCAGATTGAAGTGGGCCCAGACACCGTGAGTATTGGTGCCTCGGTGACCTTGACCGATGCCTTTGACGCGCTACTGGTTGACCGGTCGCAACTGCACAGCTTTGTGCACCGCTTTGCCGGGCTGCCTGTGCGCAATTCGGGCACACTTGGCGGCAACATCGCCAACGGTTCGCCCATCGGCGACTCGATGCCCTTGTTGATGGTGCTGGACACCCGCATCGAGCTGGCCAGCCAACGCGGCACCCGCACCCTGGCACTTGACACGTTTTACACCGGCTACCGCCAAAATCGGATGGCACCCGATGAAGTGTTGACCCGGATCATGGTGCCGCGCCCGACTGTCAATGAGTTTTTGCGTGTCTACAAAATCTCCAAACGCCAGGAGGATGACATCTCTGCAGTGTGCCTGGCGCTGCGCCTGGAATTACAAGGCGACAGGGTGCACAGCATCTCGATCGCTGCCGGTGGTGTTGCGGCAACGCCAGTGCGCGCCAGCAAAACAATGGCGGCCATGCACGGGCAGCCGTGGACCCTGGCCTCAATAGAGCGCGGCGTGGCCGTTTTGCGCGAAGAGTTTTCACCGATCTCTGACATGCGAGCAAGCCATCACTACCGCAAGCAAGTGTTGGGCAATTTGCTGCACCGGTTCTGGCTTGAAACTCAGGGTCAGGTCGATATCGCAATCGACGGGCTGGCATTACTCGACACCGCGGTGGCAAACGTGCCCCCATCTGACTTAAAGGGCGCAGCGCATGAATTCCCCTGAACAAAACCTGAATCACAAGGCCTGTGGCAGCTCAGTGCACCATGAGAGTGCCCACGCACAGATTGCCGGGTCTGCGGCCTATATCGACGACCTGCCCGAACTGCGAGGCACCTTGCACGGTGCCCCTATTCTTTCACGGGTGGCACACGGCAAATTGAAGGGCGTCGACGCCTCGGTGGCGCTGTCACTGCCCGGGGTGCGTGCGTTGCTGCTGGCCAGCGATGTGCCGGCAGACAAGATGCTGGCGGCGTTTGCTGGAGACGAGCCGGTTTTTGCCATCGATACGGTGCAACACGTCGGCCAGGTGATTGGCTTGATCGTCGCCGACAACCTGGCGCTGGCCCGCCGCGCTGCCCGCTTGGTTGTACCAGACATCGAACCACTGCCTGCCGTGCTGGATGTACGCCAGGCGCTGGCGGCGAAGAGCTATGTGCTACCACCTGTCACCGTACGCCGGGGTGATGTCGAAGCGGCGCTACACCGCGCGCCGAATACCCTGAGCGGCACACTCGAAGTCGGTGGACAAGAACATTTTTACCTGGAAGGTCAGGTGGCTTATGCGGTGCCGCAAGAGCAAAACCAATGGTTGATCCACAGCAGCACCCAGCATCCTGGTGAGGTACAACATTGGGTAGCCCACGCACTGGGTCTCGACAACCACGCGGTCCGGGTGGAATGCCGACGCTTGGGCGGCGGGTTTGGCGGCAAAGAAACCCAGGCGGGGCATTTGGCAGTGTGGGCCGCATTGGCTGCAGCCAAGCTAAAACGTCCGGTCAAGCTGAGACTTGATCGCGACGACGACTTCTTGATCACCGGCAAACGCCACCCCTTCAGCTATGACTACACCGTGGGCTTCGATGCCACAGGCAGGCTTTGCGGGCTGCGGCTGATGATGGCAGCGCACTGCGGCTTCAGTGCGGACCTGTCGGGACCGGTGGCTGACCGGGCGATCTTTCATGCTGACAACGCCTATTTCCTGGAAGACGTCGAAATAACCTCCTATCGCTGCAAGCTCAACACACAAAGCCACACTGCCTTTCGCGGCTTTGGCGGGCCGCAAGGCATGATTGTGACCGAGGCGATCATGGGTGACATCGCCCGTTATCTGGCATTGGACCCGCTGGCCGTGCGCCTGCGCAACTTGTACAGCAACGAAGCCGTCAACAACACCGTGCAATCCGGTCCACGTCGCAACACCACCCACTACGGCATGCAGGTGGAGGGCAACATCCTGCCGGAGTTGCTCTCGGAATTAAAGCATTCGGCACAATATTCTCAGAGGGTTGAGGCCATTTCTACTTGGAATTCCAGTCACGCCACGGTCAAACGCGGCATTGCCATCACGCCGGTCAAGTTTGGTATCAGCTTCACCGCCACCCTGTTCAACCAGGCCGGCGCGTTGGTGCATGTGTATCTGGACGGCAGCGTGCAGGTTAACCACGGCGGCATTGAAATGGGCCAGGGCCTGAACACCAAGGTGGCACAAATCGTCGCGGATGAGCTGGGTGTGCCGCTGCAGCGGGTACTGTGCACCGCCAGCGACACCAGCAAGATTCCCAACGCTTCGGCGACCGCCGCTTCTTCAGGCACCGACCTGAATGGCCGCGCCGCACAGTTTGCTGCGGCCCGTGTGCGTGAAAATCTGGCGGCGTTTGTTTCTGGACTCGATGGCGTGGGCGCTGGAGCTGTGGTCTTCAAGGGCGGGCAAGTCGTCACCCCCAAAGCCAGCCGGACTTTCGACGCGGTGGTACAGCAGGCCTATGCCAACCGAATCCAGCTTTGGAGCGACGGCTTTTATCGAACACCCAAAATCCACTACGACAAAACGACCTTGACCGGTCGGCCGTTTTATTACTTTGCGTTTGGCGCAGCATGCACTGAAGTTGCCATCGACACGCTGACCGGCGAAAACCGCGTGTTGCGGGTCGACATCCTGCATGACGTGGGGCGTTCGATCAACCC
>JAGOUM010000226.1 GCA_018061265.1 Rhodoferax sp.
CCAGTTGTTCAAAATGCAGTGCGCCGCTTTTCGCAGATTGAGAAAATGAGCTCCAACCTGAACAGACCACGGGCTTTCGGAAGCCGAAAATCCGTAGCATACTTGCCCTCATGCGGTTGAATTTCCTATCCGTTGATGCAGGTGATTGCATCAGCCCGCAACGAGTGGATCAAATCTACAGCCAAGCTGGTGCAGGACAACCTTGACGCCATGGCAGAACAAGAGCAGGACGATGCTGCCAGCATTGATGCCGATGAACTTTGACGCTACATAATCAATAGCTGCTTGCGCCCGTCGTACGTGCGCAAACGGCCAATTACATACATTAAATTTGCTGCGCCATAGCCACCCGCGCCGCCTGCGCCAGAAAGCCACTGCGCGTGGCACCGTGGGCACTGGCGTAGCTGTCGATGCGGCTCAGCAGCAGGCGCGGCAGGGTGATGTTGATTTTCTCGGCCGGGCCAAGATACTTTTCCACCGGCACATCCACCACCGCCCACACCCAGCCTGCCAGCTCGGGGTCTGCCTGGTGGTGCGCAATGGTTTTTCCGATTGGAATGTCAGCCCCGTCTTCGATCAGCGTCTCGCAGTGCAGATCAATCGCCTCGTAAGCGTTTTTGATGGCCTCGTCCAGCGTGTCGCCAGCACTAAAGCAGCCTGGCAGGTCGGGTACGACCACACCGAAGCAACTCTCAGCCGTGGCGGGTTCGATGGCAATGATAAATTTCATAGTGAATCTCCTTTATTTCAGACCGGCTTGTTTGAGCAGCTTGTGCGTGATGCCAACACCCAGATCCTGCTTGGGGTGAGGCACGCTGATGTGCCCTGGCTTGGTCGGGTGGGTGTAGATGTGGTGGCTGCCCTTGCAACCCCGTTCTGTCCAGCCAGCGGCTTCAAGCATTTTGATGAGTGTTTTGCCGTTTATGGTGGTTATAGTAACCACTAAATAACAATCTATCAACACTATAACCACCTGCATCTAAAATAAATCCACTCCGCAACCCTAACCGCCGTAAAAGCCGCCGCCCGCCTTGGCCTTGAAAGCCTGCGCGCCGAGGTGCCCCAGCGCCTGAGCGACTGGGCGCACGGCAATTTCAGGATGGTGGGCGAGTCCAGCCACCAAAAGGGCGCATGGGAGGCATGGCCGTTTCAGTTGCCCCTCGTGCACCACCCGGCGTATGGTGGAGACGGCGGCGCACCTGCGGGTTGAGCCTGGATACCGCCAGATACAGTCTCGCACCCAATGTCCGGGCCTTTGGGGTCAGGATGAAAATAGGGCACAGCCCGCGCTATGCGGAGGGCGGCAGCAATGACTACTTGACCCTATTTGTAGAAGAAGGAAAAATGCTTCGCCCCGTTCTGAGTGACCATGCCATGCGCTCCTGGACGATGGTTGACTCAAGTGGGTGTTTTGACCAGATGGAAAATAGTCAGCTCCCTTGTGTGATCGAGAACCAGACGAATGCCCTCGCGTTGTCAACCACATCCACCAATGGCTGGCGGGATCTGGACCTGATCACCACGACAACGCTGGACTGGGAAAACGGACCCGGCAAACGCGGTGTAGCAAGAAAGCTGCGCTATGAAAGGAAAAAATACCAATAAGGTTTTGCCCAAAATGGCGGGGGAATTCTATAACCACAGCGCCTAAAGAACCATAGCGCTTTCGCCAACGCGCAAGGTGCAGATTGGCGACAATGCAGACCATGCGCATGTCTCCCCACTCCCTCTCCATCACGCAGGTGCTGGCCTGTGGTGCCATCATCGTGACGCTGTCCATGGGCATTCGCCACGGCTTTGGCCTTTGGCTGCAGCCCATCACCCAGGCTCAGGGCTGGACGCGCGAAACCTTTGCCATGGCCATGGCCATTCAGAACCTGGTGTGGGGTTTTTCGGGCATTTTTGCCGGTATGGTGGCGGACCTGTTCGGAGCCTTTCGGGTCATCGTCGTCGGCTCGGTGCTGTATGCCCTGGGACTGCTGGGCATGGCCTACGCCCACACGCCCCTGCAGTTTGCTCTGGGCACCGGGGTGCTGATTGGCATGGCGCAGGCCGGCACTACCTATGCAGTCATTTATGGTGTGATCGGGCGCAACGTGGCAGCCGAAAAACGCTCCTGGGCCATGGGGGTGGCCGCTGCAGTGGGCTCCTTCGGACAATTTCTGATGGTTCCAACCGAGGGTTTTCTGATTGGCAGCATCGGCTGGCAGCAGGCTTTGGTGGTACTTGGACTGGCCTCACTGCTGATGATTCCCATGGCCTGGGGCCTGCGCGAACCGGGGTTTGGTGGTGCTTCGGCTGCACCACGCGAGCAGTCCATCACCCAGGCGCTGCGCGAGGCGTTTCAGTACCCCAGCTTTCAACTGCTGATGGCGGGCTACTTTGTGTGTGGTTTTCAGGTGGTATTCATTGGCGTGCACATGCCCAGCTACCTGAAGGACAAAGGGCTGTCACCGCAGGTCGCCAGCTACGCGCTGGCCTTGATTGGCCTGTTCAATGTACTGGGAACCTATGCGGCCGGGGCTTTGGGACAGCACTTGCCACGGCGCCACATTCTGGCCTTTATCTACCTGGCGCGCGCGGTGGCCATTGCGGTGTTTTTGTGGGTGCCGTTGTCGGCCGTCAGCGTCTACGTTTTTTCTGCTGTGATGGGGGTCTTGTGGCTGTCCACCGTGCCGCCAACCAATGCCACAGTGGCTCAGATATTTGGAGTGGCCCACCTGTCCATGCTGGGCGGGTTTGTGTTTTTCAGCCACCAGATCGGCTCGTTCATGGGGGTCTGGCTGGGCGGCTATCTGTATGACAAGACCGGCAGTTACGACATCGTGTGGACCATTGCCATCGCCCTCGGTGTTGCGGCGGCCCTGATCAACCTGCCAGTGAATGAGAGTGCCATCGCGCGCACGCCCCCGAACCGGACGCAACCCGCATGACGCCGCGCAAACATCTGCTGATACTCAGCCTCGCACTGGTGGCACTGGTTGCGGTGTTCATGCTTTACACCCAACCGCACTTCATAGTGCAGTTGGCCAACCAACTGTGGGCCTGCTTTTGACACCGTCTGACTGGTTTGTGCGCTGTCCAAGTCTGCTGGCCCCCCCCACGACATGGTGCTGGACGTAGCCTTCCTTCAAGGACGGTACCTGCAATGGTTTTCACCCGTCGCTTCAATGACGGCGGCTTCACCAGCGTGGCCTACACCGGCCCCGAAGTGGCTTGGGTCGGACTCACCGAAGACCTGGCGCGCCAGCAAGGCATCAAGGTCAAAAAGGGTCTGTTCCCTTGGGCAGCATCCGGCCGCCCATTGCCAACGGCAGGGATGGATGCGTCACCAAGCTGCTGTTTGACGACTCACCGCAGGGTGCAAAGTATGACAAGGCGTGGGGTCTTGTCACTGTGCCACTGTGCGGCTTGGGTAACAATGTCAACCCTTACATGAAGGGAATTTTC
>JAGOUM010000092.1 GCA_018061265.1 Rhodoferax sp.
CATCCGTCTTTTGGCTGGCAGATCGGCTGGTTTGGCGCTGGAAAGCCGGGCCATCATGGCGTTTTTGCATTGGGCAATCGCTCACTTTTTCCGGGGTTGGACGAGCGCACCAATTACTGGCGCGAAGTCCGACTGATCATTCGTGATCAGGCCACACAAAGTGTTGTTTACGAAACACGTGCCAGCCACGACGGCCCCTGGAGTGATGGGGACGTGATCTGGCCCGCCATTTTTGATGCGGCCCTGCAGGGCTTCCCACAGCCACCGGCGGGCGTGCGTCGAGTTGGCATCGAAGTGCCACGATAAACAACACATTGCAGGCGCGTTGCTTCCAGTTGACACATCAAATGTGTCATAGTGCAGTCTTAGTATGTGGCACCATGTATCCGCTGGCCTGTGTAGTGCAATTGAATGAAAAACCCATCCGAACTGATTGATGTTGCTCAGCTGCGTGTCGGCATGTTTGTCGAGCTCGAACTGGGCTGGATGGCACACCCGTTTCCAACCAGCAGTTTCAAGATCAGCAACGAGAAACAGATTGAGACCATCCGCGGGCTGGGTCGAAGCAAGGTCCGTTACGTTCCTGGCAAGAGTGATGCAATTTCATTCGAAGGTGACCCCAAAGGCGCACCAGAAAACCAGCAGACACCAGGCGACAGTCATCTTCCTGACAACAGCCTGCTTCTTGAGCGCCAGAAACGAAGCCAGTCACTTGAGACACAACAACGTGAACTGGCAGCGTGTGAATGTCGCTTTGACGAGACGGTTCGCCTCTATCGTCAAGTGGTTGACGAGATTCCCAATCAGCCAAAGGTGGTGTTGACCCGTTGCCGAGAACTTGTTGGCAGTTATGTTGGCGAGATGCTGAGCGAGGGAGACTCGGCGATTCGTTTGTTGTCGGATGGTATGGGGGACAAACTCGCTCTGCACCCGATCAATGTGAGTGTGATTGCCCTTCTGCTGGGCAAATACCTACAGTTGCCAGAGGCAGACATGACTGACCTCGGACTGGCCGCTTTTTTGCATGACGTTGGCAAAAGCCAGATTCCGGACCGTGTGCGCTGGATGGATGAGAGCTTTTCCAGCGTCGAGACCCGAGCCTACCGCGAGCATGTGGCTCAAGGGGTGCTGCTCGGCCAGCGCATGGACTTGCCAGCCGCCGCGTTGCAGGCGATTTCCCAACACCATGAGATGGTGGATGGGAGCGGCTTCCCGGCCCACATCAAAGGGGAGTCGATGTCGCGCCTTGGCAAAATTTTGTCGCTGGTGAACTTTTATGAGAATTTGTGCAACCCCAGCCGCCCGACGTCGGCGCTGACCCCTCATGAGGCAATCGCGCTGATTTTTGCGCAGCTTAAATCCCGCTTTGACCCGCAAGTGTTGGCGGCGTTCATTCGCATGATGGGGGTTTACCCACCGGGGTCGGTGGTGCAATTGTCCGATGAACGCTACGCCATGGTGGTCTCAGTCAACTCGTCTCGCCCACTCAAGCCGCGCATCATTGTGTTTGATCCCGCTGTGCCCAAAACAGAAGCATTGATCCTCGATCTGGAGACTGTACCGAGTCTGGGGATACGCCGCAGCCTGAAACCCGCCAGTCTGCCCAGGGCTGCCATCGACTACCTATCACCCCGCCAGCGCATTTGTTACTTTTTTGAACGCGCTGTCGAGACGCCGTGCAAGGACAGCGCCGCATGAAACGCATCGCCTGGAACCCGCTGATCGACGGTCTGCTGGAGTCAGTCTGGCTGGTGGATCCGGTCGATCTTTGTATTTTGACGGTCAATCAGGCGGCCTGTGACCTGATTGGTCTGAGCAAGGAAATGATGGTCGGCAAGCCGGTGGTTGAGTTGACGGCCACCCCTGAGGACCAGTTTTTTTGGGAAGACGTGGCCGCTGGGCTGATCGACAGCATTCATTCCGAGACCTTGCTGCGTGGCTCGGACGGACTGGCCGTGGCGGTTGAGCGACGGGTCAGCAAAGTCTGGGCGGAAGCGGATCGTGCCGTTTATCTGGTGGGTATCCATGACCTGCGCCATCAGCGCCGCGCAGAAAACGAACTTGAACGGCTTGTTGCGGAGCTGCGCGCCACGCTGGAATCCACTGCCGATGGCATTCTTGTGAGTGACCTGGAAGGCAATATCCGCAACTACAACCGACATTTCTCGGAACTCTGGAACGTGCCGGAAGCCTTGCTGCTGACACGTAATGACCAGGCCCTTTACGCACATCTGGTGCGGCAGGTCTGCGACGACCAGCACTATCTGGACCGACTTCGGGAGATCGACAACAACCTGTTGCTGGAGGCCACAGACATCCTGGTGCTCAAGTCCGGGCGCGTCCTCGAGCGCGAGACCCGCCCGCAATACAGCCGTGGACAACCCACGGGTCGGGTGTTTTCTTTTCGCGACATTACTCAGAGTCTGCATCACGAGTCACAACTCAAACTGGCTGCCAAGGTTTTTGAGTCGAGTCTGGAAGCTATTTTTATCACCAGCCCCGACTTCGCAATCGTTGCAGCCAACCCGGCCTGTGAGCAACTGATTGGGGTGACGCAGGCACGCCTGATTGGCACCACACCTGGCGATTTTTTTCACAACCCGAACGAGCCTCAATTCATGGCAGGCATCCAGGCCGCCCTGAATACCAACGCGCTGTGGCGTGGTCAGCTTTGGATTCAGCGCACCGACAAAGAGCCTTGTGCCGTCCATGCGTCCTGGGTGCTGCTACGCGACGAATCCGGGCAGATTCTGCACACCATCGGATTCTTCAGAGATCTCACAGAAGAGTTGGCGGCGCAGCAACGCATCGAACAGCTTGCTTATAGCGATGCTTTGACCGGACTCCCCAATCGCCTCTTGTTATCACAACGGGTGGAGTTTGCCTTGCGTGTTGCCGAACGTACTGCTGGCGCGTGTTCAGTATTTTTTGTCGATCTGGACCGCTTCAAGAACATCAACGACTCGATGGGGCATGCATTTGGTGACCGCATCCTGATCAACGTGGCAGAACGTCTGCAAAATTGCCTGCGCGACATCGACACCCTTTGTCGCCTAGGCGGTGACGAGTTCGTTATTTTCCTGCAGGATATCGACGCACATGGCGCCGAGGTGCTTGCCTGTCGCATTCAGGATGCGATGTGCCAAACCTTTGATGTCGACGACATGAGCCTGTCTGTCGGCTGCAGCATCGGTATTGCCATGTACCCGGAAGATGGCAAGACACTTGACGGCCTGATCAAATGTGCTGACACCGCGATGTACTTGGTCAAGTCACGCGGGCGGGGAAGCTTCCGCTTTTATCAGCCCCAGATGAACGTGAACCTGTTGTCGCATATCAAGATCGACCATGCCATGCGCAAAGCCATGGAACAGGGGCTGTTCAGGCTGCACTATCAACCGCAAGTTTCTCTGACGAATGGCGCCTTGATCGGCGTTGAGGCATTAATTCGCTGGACCGATGCCGAGTTGGGCCAGATGTCTCCAGCACAGTTCATCCCGCTGGCCGAAGAATCGGGCTTTATCATCACCATCGGCACCTGGGTGCTTGAAGAAGCCGTGCGACAGGCAACCCAGTGGCAGAGCAGAGACACACCGGTCACGGTGTCGATCAACGTCTCGGCCCTGCAGTTCCAGCAGGCAGACTTTGTTGAAACTGTGGCCGCCGTTCTCAAGGCAAACGGGTTGCAGCCGCGGCTTCTGGAGCTTGAACTCACAGAATCCATCCTGATTCAGGATGCCCACGAAACAATGAACCGCTTGCATGCATTGGCCGCGCTGGGAGTCTCGATGTCGATTGATGACTTTGGCACCGGCTACTCCAGCCTGTCTTACCTGAAGAAGTTCCCGATCTCCAGACTCAAGATTGATCGCTCCTTTGTCATGGGCTTGCCCGACGACGAGGGCGACCGCGCCATTGTCAGTGCCACCATCGGCATGGCACGCGGCCTCAAGCTTAACGTGGTGGCCGAAGGTGTCGAAACCGAAGCGCAACGGGACTATCTGGCCAGCCTGGGCTGTGAGTCATTCCAGGGCTTCTTGTGCTCGCCGGGCTTACCCGCCGAGCAGTTTGAGGCATTGATGGCACAACTGCCCAAATAGGTGCGAGCCCTGCTGTCTTGAACAACGTCCATGCAAGCCACACGAATCATCGCGGTTCGCCACGGCGAGACCGCCTGGAATGTCGATACACGACTGCAGGGGCACCTGGATATTCCCCTCAACGATATTGGGATCTGGCAGGCCGAACGCCTGGCCAATGCACTGGCTGACGAGCCGATAGAGACCGTTTACGCTAGCGACCTGATGCGTGCCTGGCAGACAGCCCAGGCCATTGCCAGAGTCTCCCATTGCCCGCTGCGACCCGACCCCGGCCTGCGTGAGCGTGGTTTTGGCGAGTTCGAAGGGCACACCTACGCAGAAATAGAGGCCATTTGGCCAGATCTGTCATTGCAGTGGCGAAAGCGCGCGCCACATTGGGCTCCACCGGGTGGCGAATCGCTGATCATGATGCGCCAGCGTGTCCAAGCGACCGTGGACGCGCTTGCTGTGCGTCATGTGGGTGCCCAGATCGTTTTGGTAGCCCACGGCGGCGTGATGGACATGCTTTACCGAATGGCCACGGGTCAGGAACTGCAAGCGCCCCGTACCTGGCTTTTAAGCAACGCCGCCATCAACAGGTTACTCTGGACACCCGAGGGTCTGACGCTGGTGGGCTGGGCCGACTCCAGCCATCTGGACCGTGCCAGTCTCGATGAAAGCAATACCTGAACCAAGGTCGCCAAGCTGACTACAACCAAAGCAGCGGTCTGATGCTGGACAAACTGTACTTCGGACCTCTGTACCAGCAATGCCAGACACCATTGACAGGGATTGCTGCCTCAAACGCTGAACATATCCACCCCACCCGAGTGACTTGCGGGCGGAGTCACACCCAGATGCCGGTAGGCTGCCAAGGTGGCAATGCGTCCCCTTGGTGTACGCTGCAGGTAACCCTGTTGAATCAGATAGGGTTCGATCACGTCTTCGATGGTTTCGCGCTCTTCACCAATACTTGCTGCAACATTGTCCAGACCCACCGGACCGCCGTCAAAGCGGTGGATTACGGCTTCAAGCAATTTGCGGTCCATCAGATCAAAACCCTGTGGGTCCACGTCGAGCATGGCAAGAGCGCGGTTGGCAATGTCCAGCGTGATCTCGCCACGACCCTTGACATCGGCATAGTCGCGCACCCGGCGCAGCAGGCGATTGGCAATACGCGGCGTGCCACGGGAGCGCCGGGCAATCTCGAAACCACCCTTCTCATCGGTTGGCACAGCCAGCAGACCAGCGCTGCGCTTGACGATCCGTGCCAGCTCTTCCGGCGTGTAAAACTCGAGCCGCGCCACAATACCGAAACGGTCACGCAGCGGGTTGGTCAACATGCCCGCGCGTGTGGTGGCCCCGACCAGTGTGAATGGCTGCAGATCCAGTTTGATGCTGCGGGCCGCCGGTCCCTCGCCAATCATGATGTCGATCTTGTAGTCTTCGAGTGCCGGGTACAGGATCTCTTCCACCACCGGGCTCAGACGATGAATCTCGTCGATGAATAACACATCGTTTTTTTCAAGATTGGTCAACAAGGCAGCCAGGTCCTTGGGCTTTTCGAGCACCGGGCCACTGGTCTGACGCAGGTTAACGCCGAGTTCATGGGCAATGATGTGGCTAAGCGTGGTTTTGCCAAGACCCGGCGGGCCGAACAACAGCACATGGTCCAAGGCTTCGTCACGCTTCTTTGCGGCGCTGATAAATATCTCAAGCTGCTCGCGCGCCTTGGCCTGGCCGACATAGTCTTCCAGAAGTTTGGGACGCAACGCGCGCTCAATGGCCTCCTCGTTGGGTGAGGCCGGTACATTGGACACCACCCGTTTCGCGGGGGTAGAGGAAAAATCGTCGGTTTGGATACTCACGACAGGCTCAGGTACAGAACAAGTCTGGCACTATAGCGCCGCTGCTGGTCCCCCATTCAAGGGGCTACCCGCTTATGCCGATAAGATGCAAGTAGAAGTCAATTTTGCGGCTGTCTCCCAGCCCGGCCACTGCCATGAACCAACACAACACCAGCACACCCTCCATAGTCAGGATATCTCTCCCTGAGTCGATTCCCAATCGGCATGGGTGGTCCCTGGTTTGGCTCGGACTAATGTTGAGCAGCCTGTTACTGGCACCCCATTTCAGTCATGCAGCTGACCACGCTGCACCTGCAGATCACGGCAAATCCCCTGCCGCAAGCGCCAGTAAAGCGGCCGCCAAAGTCGCAAGCCAACCTGTTGCAGTGGTATCAGCCGAATCAACCGATCTGGGTATTGATTTAAAAAAGGCGCTTAAAGACAAGCTCATCGACCGAAAGAGCCTGACCCTGGTGATCACCGACAAACCGCCGGTCAAGAAAGCCACGGCCACGTCCGCACCTGATCACAACCCAAGTAAGCCAGTTTCTGTGCAGCCTGCGGCCCATACTGCCGCAGTGGCACATCCGGTTGCACACCCGGTGACACCCGCTGTTGCTGCCAGATCGACACCAGCCCATGCGCCATCCGTCGTCAACCCCCGTGCCAGTCGGGACTACATCAAGGCGCGTGCTGCCGCACTGACCGGCCACGCTGCACCCGCAGCGAACACTGAGTCCCACGGCAACACCAGCCATGGCGAGGTCCATTGGTCCTACGGGGGTGAAACCGGTCCGCACTCCTGGGGCAAGCTCAAGCCTGAATTCAATATCTGCGCCATCGGCAAACGCCAGTCACCCATCAACATTGAAGATTCAGCCACCCTGCTTGGCCCCGCTGAGCCGCTGGTCTTTGATTACCACCCGTCCTCGGGTACCGTGGTCAACAACGGTCACACCATCCAGGTTGACCTGCAAGGGGACAACACCCTCACCGTGCGCAGCCAGACTTACCGCCTGGTGCAGTTTCACTTTCACTCCCCATCAGAAGAGCAGGTGAATTTTCAGCACACGGCCATGGTGGCGCATCTGGTGCACAAAAGCACGGAGGGGCAGTTGGCCGTGGTCGCGGTCTTGCTGGACCCGGGTGTGGCCAACCCGGTGATCAACACGGTTTGGACCTATATGCCGCTGGATGTGAATGATCGGGTGCGTCTGCCCGCTGGGGTCATCGACATGAACCTGTTGTTGCCCAAGGATCAGCGTTATTACCAGTTCATTGGCTCCTTGACGACACCCCCATGTACCGAGGGTGTTTTGTGGATGGTACTGAAGCAGCCGACACCCATCAGCCGCGAGCAGATCCGTTTGTTTCAGAAGCTGTATCCGAACAACGCCCGTCCGGTACAGGCGGTCAACGACCGCCCGGTACGTAACGCACAATAGGCATTATTTATAGCTGACTAATGAATCAGGTAAAGCGCTAGAGCCGGTTTTTATTGATATTTTGAGCCAGCCAGTGGCACAGGGCGCTGGAGGAATTTTCCAGGCCATGGATGACACGGTAGTGGTCCGCGTCGGCCAAATCACTCAGCTCCCCAAGGTTGCCGGTGGCCAACCAGGCTTGGTGGAAACTTGTTGCCTGCCGCGCGAACTCCGCTGTTTCCTCAGCACCCCAATTGATCCAGACTGGCGTGGCACAGGGCCGCACGCCAAACAGGGGTGAATTGCGGCGTATGACACCGTCGTCGAGCTGAATCATGGGTTGCAGATAGCTGTAACGCAGCGGTGCAATGTCGTAAATGCCGCTGATCAACAGGGCCGCCACCAAGGGGTCGTTTGGCAGTCCGTAGTCTTCGGTCCAGGCGGTTTGCAAACACATGGCCGTCAGATGGGCACCGGCTGAATGTCCGCCAAGGGCCACCCGCGTCGGGTCACCGCCGTATCGTGCAATGTTGCGCAGCGTCCACGCTACTGCCGAGCGGGCTTGCCGGGTGATCTCGTCAATGCTCACGTGCGGACAAAGCGCGTAATTGACCACAACCGTGGTGATCCCGAGTGGCTGCAAACCCAGGGCCACACCACTGAAATCCTTGCTGGACAAGGCTCGCCAGTAGCCGCCATGCAAGAAAACAAAAACCGGTGCATCAGGGGTGTCTGCCGGAAAGATGTCCAGTGTCTCGGCCAAGCTTGGGCCGTAGGCCACGTCCAGCTCACAGTGCAAGCGCCTGCGTGCCAAGGCCGCTTGCTCTGCATAGTGTTTTCCCGGTGCGGTGGCATCGACCAGATGTATGGCCGGGTTGTACTGGGCGTCGATCTGGGCCTGGGTCTCGAAGTTGCGATAAAGTGTTTTCATGTCATACCCCGATGTAGCGTTGCCACAGGGCAGGGTCGGCAGCCAATTGGGCTGAATCCCCCTGCCACACCACCCTGCCCCGTTCAATTACCGTGTGGTGATTGGCCAGCGCCATGAGGCGCTGCACATATTTGTCGATCACCAGAATACTCTGCCCCTGCTGGCGCAACTGAGCCAGGCAGCGCCAGATTTCCTCGCGTACCAACGGCGCCAATCCCTCGGTGGCTTCGTCCAGAATCAGCAGATGGGGGTTGGTCATCAGTGCTCGGCCAATGGCCAGCATCTGCTGCTCGCCACCAGAGAGCTGGTTGCCCATGTTGCGGCTGCGCTCGGCCAGGCGCGGAAACAGCGCAAACACCGACTCCAGTGTCCATGGCGTGACAGAGCCATTGCGCCGCGACGCAAACGCCAGCAGGTTCTCCCGGACCGACAGGTTGGGAAATATCTGGCGTCCTTCGGGTACCAGTGCAATGCCCATCCGGGCAATCCTGTCAGGTGCCAGCCCGGTGATGGATTCCCCGCGAAAACGCACGGTCCCTGCAATCGGCGCGGTCAGCCCAAGAATGGAGCGCACGGTCGTCGTTTTTCCCATGCCATTGCGCCCCAGCAAGGTGCCCGCCTCGCCCACTTGCAGGGACAGGCTGATACCAAACAGCACCTGACTGGCACCATACGCGGTTTGCAGACCTTCGATTTCCAACAACGCAGTCATGGCTCGGCTCCATGCTCGTCTCCCAGGTAGGCGGCGCGGACCTCCGGGTGAGAGCGGATCTCGTCGGGTCTGCCACTGGCAATGACCCGACCGTACACCAGCACCGAAATCCGGTCAGCCAGACGAAACACCGCATCCATGTCATGCTCAACCAGCAGCAAGGTGGTCTCGCCCCGCAAGCTTTGCAACAGCTCGATCATGCGCTCGGACTCATCGGGTCCCATGCCCGCCATGGGCTCATCCAGAAGCAGCAGCTTCGGGCGTGTCGCCAGTGCCAAACCCAGTTCCAGCTGGCGTTGCTCACCGTGCGACAGCGCAGCCGCCAGTTGGTGAATCCGGGGCGCCAAACCCACCCGCTCGACCACCTCGGCTGCCAGGGCATAACGGTGGGTATCACGGCGCGCGGCACGCCAGAAGTTCAGGCTGTTGCCCGCGTGTGCCTGCACCGCCAAAGCCACGTTGTCGAGCACCGACAAACGCTGGAAGATGCTGGTGATCTGATACGACCGCGCCAGGCCGTGTGCCACGCGCGTGGGCATGGCCATCGGGCTGATGTCGATGCCGTCAAAGTGCACTTGCCCGGCATCAGGCACCAGCGCTCCCGAGATCAGATGTATCAGCGTGGTTTTGCCTGCGCCATTCGGGCCAATCAGCGCATGTACCTCGCCCGCCAGGACCTCAAGCCGGACCTGGTCGGTCGCCAGTAGCCCGCCAAACCGTTTGACCAGCCCGGTCACCTGCAACAGTCTGGGGTGGGTCACTGACGCCTCCGCTTCAGCCGCAAGCTCAGCAACCCGTTGGGCGCTGCCAGGACCACCGCCAGTAGCACTGCCCCCAGACCCAGTTGCCAGTGGATGGTCCAGGTGGTCAATACCTCTTCTAGTACCAGAAACAACACCGCACCTGCGACGCCGCCATACAAGTGACCCACGCCGCCCAGAATCACCATGACCATCAACATGCCAGACTGGCTCCACTGCATCATCGAGGGGCTGACAAAGCCCCCCTGATTGGCCAGCAGCGCCCCTGCCAGTCCAGCCAACGCACCGGCCACGGTGAATGCAATCAGCTTGAGCCGGTAAACCGGGAAGCCGATGGCAGCCATACGCACCTCGTTTTCGCGGATGGCCTGCAACGCGTGGCCGAACTGCGAATTCAACAAACGCTGCAAGCCCAGAAACACGAATACACACAGCAGCAGCACGGCGTAGTAAAAATGCAGGTCTTGCCCCAAGTCCAAGCCCCAACCCACTTCCGAGCGACCTGGCAAGGACAGGCCGTCATCACCGCCATAAGTCTTGAGCGACATCATCAGGTAGTACAACATCTGTGCGAACGCAAGCGTGATCATGATGAAGTAGACGCCACGGGTGCGCAGGCTGATGGCACCGATCAGCAGGGCAAACAACGCCGCCGTCAGCACTGCCGCTGGCCAGCCCAGCCAGGCCGACAACACACCATGCTGCATCAGGATACCCACGGTATAGGCTCCGACCCCGACAAATGCCGCATGGCCAAAACTGACCATGCCACCAAATCCCAGGATCAGGTTCAGGCTGCTGGCGGCCAGCGCAAAAATCAGAATTCGGCTCGCCACGCCGACATAAAACTCCTGGCCCATTGCCTGTGCCACCCAAGGCAGCAGAAGCAGCAGGCCAAGCAGCGCTGCACCCGACACAAAACGCAGCGGGTGATCCAGTAAGCCAGTCGCACGCGCCACACCAGACTCGATGCGATCACACTGTTCAGCCATGGGCGGGAAACAAGCCTTGTGGCTTGAAAAACAGCACACCGGCCATCAGGACATAAATCAGGATCGACGCCAACGCCGGGCCAGCATTGGCGGCGGACTCTGCACCAAACAACGCAGCAAATAGCGGCGGAATCAAGGCCCGACCCGCCGTGTCAACCACGCCCACCAGCAATGCCCCCAGCAGCGCACCCCGAATTGAGCCGATCCCGCCAATCACGATCACCACAAAAGCCAGGATCAAGATGCTCTCACCCATGCCTACCTGCACCGCCAACAATGGCCCCAGCAAGCCACCAGCCACCGCACACAAGGCCGCACCCAAGGCAAACACCGCCGTGAAGAGGTGGCGCACATCCACGCCCATGGCCAGCGCCATCTCCCGGTTGGATGCGCCAGCGCGTACCTGCATGCCGTAGCGGGTGCGCGTCACCAGCAGGTACAGCAGCAGCGCCACCGCCAGCCCGACGCCAATGATGAAGAGGCGGTACGCCGGGTAGGTAAAACCTGGCAAAAGCTCCACCGGACCCGCCAGCGCCGACGGCGGGTTCAGCGCGATCGGCTGTGCGCCCCAGACCAGCCGGACCAGCTCATTGCTCATCAGCAGGATGGCAAAGGTGCCCAGGACCTGTGACAGATGGTCCCGCTGGTAGAGTCGGCGCAGCACTGTGAGTTCAAGCAGCGCTGCAATACCTGCAGTGGCGCCCACACCCAGCGCCAAGCCCAGCCAAAACGAACCACTGGCGGTGGCCATGCTGGCCACCAGGTAGGCACCCACCATGTAAATCGACCCATGCGCCAGGTTGATCATGTCCATGATGCCAAACACCAGCGTCAGCCCGGCGGCCAGCAAGAACAACATCAAACCGAACTGCAGCCCGTTGAGGGACTGCTCGAGCAGCAAAATCGCGGTCATTGCATCTTGCATTCACCCACATAGGCATCAGCATGGTTTTTGAACACCGTGCCGAGTGTGCGGTTGGTGATGCGCCCCTGGGTGTCTTTGGTGATCACGCGAAGGTAGTAGTCCTGAATCGGAAACTGGTTGGTGTTGAACTTGAAGGCGCCGCGCACCGAGTCGAACTTGGCCGCCTTGAGAGCCTTGCGCACGGCCTCCTTATCGTCGAGTTTGCCTTTGCTGTCGCGTACGGCGGCGTCGATCAGGCGCGCTGCGTCATAGCCTTGAGCGGCATACAGGGTCGGCAGGCGGCCATAGTCTTTCTGGAAATCAGCCACAAAACGTTTGTTGGCCGGGTTGTCAATGTCGTGGGCCCATTGGCTGGTGTTGAACATGCCCAGCATCGGATCGCCCACGGCACGGATCACATCCTCGTCCGCCGAAAAACCGGGTCCAAACAGTGTCATGTCCTTGGACAGCCCGGCACCGACAAACTGCTTGATGAAGTTGATGCCAAGGCCGCCTGGCAGGAAGATGTACACCGCATCCGCACCCGAGGCACGCATTTTGGACAGTTCGGCACCATAGTCAAGCTGTGACAAGGGTGTGTATTCTTCTGACACGATGCTGCCTTTGTAGAACCGCTTGAACCCGGTCAAGGCATCTTTGCCAGCCGGGTAGTTTGGCGCCAGCAAGGCCACTTTCTTGAAACCCTTGTCCTGCACGGTTTTGCCAACCGCTTCGTGCATGTTGTCATTCTGGTAGGAGGCACTAAAAAAGAACGGGTTGCACTGGGCACCGGCAAACTGCGACGGGCCGGCATTGGCACTGATATAGAAAGTCTTGGCATCAAAAATCGGTTTGCCCACGGCCAGCATCACGTTGGAGAACACCACGCCGGTCATGAAGTCAACCTTGTCGCGCTTGATCAGGCGGTCGGCAGTCTGTTTGGCACCATCCGGGCTGGCCTGGTCGTCGGCCACGATCACTTCGGCAGGCAGCCCGCCAAGCTTGCCACCGGCGTGTTTTACCGCCAGGGTGAATCCGTCCCGGATATCAACACCGAGCCCCGCGCCAGGGCCGGACAAGGTGCTGAGCAGTCCGACCTTGACTTTGTCGGCAGCGTGGGCGGCACTGGCCAGCAATGTCAATGCTGCCGTGGCAGCCAGGGTCAGACGCAGACTTGGGGTCACGAAGGATTTCATCAAAAAGCTTCCTCTCAAGGGTAGTTAAA
>JAGOUM010000093.1 GCA_018061265.1 Rhodoferax sp.
TTGAGCACCCAAAGGGACACCGAGGTGTAGACCAGGAACAAGGCACCGGTAAACAGGAAAAACGCAAAAGGCGCGCGGGTGGCGGCGCTGGCCTGTTTGGCCAGGTAGGTCATCTCTTGAAGGCCGATCAGACTGACCAGCGCAGTGGCCTTGATCAGCACCAGCCAGTTGTTGGTGAAGCCGGGCAGGGCGTAGCGCACCATCTGTGGCAACGTGATGCGTAAAAAGGTCTGAAAGCGCCCCATACCAAAGGCCCACGCGGCTTCCATCTGGCCTTTGGGAATGCTCAGAATGGCACCGCGAAAGGTCTCGGTCATGTAGGCACCGTAGATGAAGCCGATGGTCAGCACACCGGCCATAAAAGGCTCGATGTCCACGGTGGCTTCGGAGCCCATCTTCTCGAGCAGGGTGTTGATGCCAATCGTGCCACCATAAAACACCAGCAGCATCAGCACCAGATCAGGGATACCACGAATGATGGTGGTGTAAAAAGTGGCCAGTCCGACCAGCACCGGGCGGCCCGACAGTTTGGCCGCGGCACCGGCCAGCCCAAACAGGATGGCCACCAGCAGTGCCATCAATGACACTCCCACCGTCAGCACGGCACCCTGCAGAATCACCCAGAAATAGGATTGCATGGCGCGTGTGACGGCAGCGAAAAGTGCGACTTATTTGCCGTACACGTCAAATTTGAAGTACTTGTCGTTGATGGTTTTGTATTTGCCATTGGCGCGGATGGCCTTGATGGCACCATTGAGCTGTCCCTTGAGTTCAACCTGGCCCTTGCGCAACGCCACGCCTGCACCAATGCCAAAATACTTCGGAATGTGCAGAGGGTCGCCAACAAACTGGTAGTTCTCACCACCCGGCTTGGTCAGGAAACCACCTTCAACTTCCATCGTGTCGGCCACGGTGCCATCGAGGCGACCGGCCTTGATGTCCAGATAAACCTGGTCCTGCGCGTCGTAAGACACCACTTCCACACCCTTGCCTTTGAGTTCGCCCAGCGCATATTTTTCCTGGGTGGATGCCTTCAGCACGCCGATTTTCTTGCCTTTGATGGAGGGGATGCCATCAAACTTGATGTCTTTCTTGAGCACAATCTTGCTGGGGGTGTTGTAGTACTTGTCGGTGAAGTCGACCTGTTTCTTGCGCTCTTCGGTAATGGACATCGAGCTGATGATCACATCGTATTTTTTCGCCAGCAGACCCGGAATCATGCCGTCCCAGGCTTGTTCAACAAACACACACTTGCGCTTGATCTCTTCACACAGGGCGTTGGCAATGTCCACGTCAAAACCGGTGGGCTTGCCGTCGGCCGTCTTGAAGGTAAAGGGTTCATAGGTAGCATCAATCGCCACCTTGAGGTCTTTGCCCTGGGCAAAGGCGCTGACACACAAAGCACTGATGGCTGCAGCAAGCAGGAGTTTCTTCATAAGCAACTTTCAAAAAAGTCGGGCTTGGCCCGGCGGGTTAATAAAAAACGAAACTTTGATTCTACGTTCACACATCCAGCGGCATGGCGCTGGTTTATACCGAGTGCTGCTGGATCAACAAGCAATGATTGTGCCCGGCATGACTGCAGTTGAGCCCTGTCTACCAGTCCTCCCTGACTGCCAGCACGGCATTACGTCCGGCTGCCGCGCGCGCCGCGAGCCAGGCCGTCAGGGTGCCTGCTGCCACCACCGCCAGGCACAGGATCAGCAAGCGCACCCAGGGCAGCGCCAGGTCCATGGTCCAGTGGAAACTTTGCGGGTTGACCACATGCACCAGAACCACGGCCACCGCCAGTCCGAGCACCAGCCCCGCAATGGCACCCAGGCTGGTCCATACCGCACCTTCGAGCGTCACCACGCCAAGAATCTGCCGCCGCGTCAGACCCAGATGCACCAACAGGCCAAATTCCTTGCGCCGGGAGAACACTTGTGCACTGAAACTGGCGGCGATGCCAAACAGGCCAATGCCGATGGCGACGGCCTGAAGCCAATAGGTCACGGCAAAGCTGCGGTCAAACATGCGCAGGGAAATGGCGCGGATCTGCGCGGTGGTGCCAAACTCAAGCAAACCACCGGTTCCGGTCTGCGGGTCGGACCCCAGCGACGCCGACGGCCCCGCCAGGGACTGCAGAGCTTGCTGAACATCGATCGCCCGATCGGGCTTGTGCAGCCACAAGGACAACTCATTGCTGCGTCTGTCACCCGTCAGGGCCTCAAAGTCCCGGCGGTCGATCACGATTGCACCATTCTGCCGCGCGTAGTCCCGCCACACACCAGCTACAAAAAAAGAAGCTGATTGTGCTTCTGCAGATTGGGCTAGAGGCTCAAATACCTTGGAAAGCAGCGGAAACACCCGACCCGGCTCGGCGCCATGCAAATCGACAACCGCTTCACTGACATACACACCTGTCGAACCCGCGGGCACCGGCAGCGCGGGCTTGAGCAGTGGCAAGTTGCTGGCCGCGTCGCCGACTTCGCGTGAAATCAGGGACACCGCCACATGGTCGGTGCGCAGCACCAGAGGTAACACACGTTGGGTTTGCAGTTTTTTGACGCCGGACAAACGCGCGGCGTCACGAACAAACTCAGGGCTGAAGTACACGGTGTCGCTGGCGGCCAGGTTGCCGGCGCTGCGCACATACAAGTCGGCAGGCAGCATCAAGTCCAGCCAGTGAGTCACGGACTGTCGAAAACTTGCCACCATGACCGTCAGCGCCACTGCCAGGCTCAAAGAAGCCACCACACCGCTGACGGCCACCGCGGCGGTGTCGCGCTGGCGTCTGGCCCGCTCCAGCGCCAGCAGGGGCAAGGTCTGCCGCGACAGGCGTGGCGTCAGCCAGCCCAGCAGCAAGCCAATCAGCCACGGCAGCCCGGTGATGCCACCCAATAGCAGCATGGCCACCGCCAGGTAGGCGGCCAGTGCTATGCCAAAAACAGGCGGTGCACTTGTCAGCAGGGCACCCGTGACGATCAGAGTCAGACTGATCCAGTGCCGCGAGCGGGTTTCGCCCAGGCTGCCAAGCCCCTTGAGTGTTTGCGCCGGTGGCAGACGCTGCGCCGTGCGTGCTGGCCACCAACCGCCGGCCAACGCGGCCATGATACCCAGCGTGCCGTATATCAGCGCTGCCCAGGGGCTGAACCGAAGCGCGGGCGTGGCTCCGGAAAAAAAGCCGCCCCCCAGATCACCCCCAAGCACCTGCAATGCCAGTGCAGCCAGCACGGTGCCCAACAGCAGGCCAGCGGCACTGCCCACCAGGCCGAGTGCAAATGACTCCCACATCACCAGCGCCATACGGGCCCGTGCACCCAGGCCCAGTACACCGAGAAGGGCAAACTGCTGGGCACGTTTGCTGACGCTCAGCGACAAGACCGAAAACACCAGAAACGCACCGGTAAAGAGCGCAATCAGCGCCAGCACGGTCAGATTGACCCGGTAGGCACGTGACAGATTGCTGATTTGCGACTGACCATCCTGTGGGGCCGTGACATTGAGGTGAGTCGGCCAATCGGGCGAAGCGCGTAGTTGCGCGGCAAACATATCCCGGTCCACACCGGCCTTCAGGCGCAGGTCAATGCGGCTGATTTGGCCCCATTTTTCAAACAAGTCTTGTGCGGCGCCGATGTCCATGACCGCCAGTGCGCCGCCGGTGGTGCGCACGCTGCCTGCTACCTGGACCGGCACCCATTGCAAGCCGCGTTGCAGTTTGACTGTGGTTGCCGAGCCCGCCAGTGCCTGCGCTGCCGCGTTAAGGAACACCTGGCCGGGCGAAAACACCGCCCAGCGGTTCGTCCGGGCGGAAGCTGCAGCGCTGCCTGGCACAGACAACAAATCGGGTGATATGGCCGCTATGCTGAGTGCATCCACCCCCAGTACTTTCAGGCTGCGTTTCCCCTGGGATGTGAGCAGGTAACTGCCGAGTTCGAGTACCGGTGAAGCTGCTGCCACATCGGTGTTCAGCGCGATGCGGGCAAACAGGTGTTCATCGAGCCCGCCCTGGACGGCGCGAATCTCAAGATCACTTTGTCCTCCGATCGAACGTGCTGCGCTGGCAAATTCATCAAGCGCCGAACTGTTGATCAAATGCACCGAAAACGCCAGCGCCACACCCAGCATCACCGCCAGCATGGCCGCAGCATTGCGCCAGGGGTGCTGTCGCAGCTCCTGCCAGGAAAATGTCTTTAGCAGGGCGAAGATGCCCGACAGCGCTGCCACCGGTTGGTCACCGATCAGTTGCCGTGACTTTGGGCTTGCCAGAGGACCTGATTGCGTCCCCTGGCTTTGGCGGCATACAGGGTTTGGTCAGCCTGGACAAAAAGTGCCGGGTCGACTTCAGTCTGTTTGGGTATACAGGTTGCGCCACCCAGGCTGACCGTGAGCCATGGGCCGATGACCGATACCGGGTAAGGAATTTTTTCCATCTCTACTTGCTGGCGAATTTTCTCGGCGATTTGATGGGCGTGCCCGGCATCGATTTCGGGCAGGATGACCACGAACTCCTCGCCACCGTAACGGGCGACAAAATCAGCGGGTCGTTTGAGTGCCGACCGGATTGCCATTGCCACCCGTTTGAGAACCAAGTCGCCGGCGGCGTGCCCGTAAGTGTCGTTGTAGGTTTTGAAATGGTCCACATCCACCACAATCAGTGATATGGGACTCGCGCTGCGCATGCAGCGGCGCCACTCACGTTCGTAGACCTCGGTGAAGCGCCTGCGGTTGGGAATTTCGGTGAGGCTGTCGATCATCGCCAGCTGTTCCAGCAGACGCCGCTGGTGTACCGACTGCAGGTGGTTACGTACCCGGACCCGCACAATGGGTGGATGAAACGGTTTGGTGATGTAGTCCACGGCACCGAGTTGCAGCCCGCGCTTCTCGTCGGCCACCGTGTCGAGGGCCGAAACAATGATCACCGGAATGTGGCGCGTGCTGTCTGTGGCTTTGAGCACCCGCATGACTTCCAGGCCATCCATACCCGGCATCATCACATCAAGAAGGATCAGGTCAGGGACGCGCTCACGCGCCATCTTGAGTGCCTGCTCGCCATTTTTCGCCAGGATGATCTGGTACTCGTCCTGCAGCAACTCGGTCAGGAGCACCCGATTGTGTTTCTCGTCATCAACAATTAATAAGGTGAATCCCGTACTCATGGTTCAGGGCGTTGAGAAGGTTTCGCGAATTCTTGTCAAAAGGTCCAATGCCTGCTGGTATTCGACGTCGTCGACCAGGTCACACAGCAGCAACAATTCGTCTTGCAGTCGCGGATCGTTCAGGCTGCTCCTGAGTTCAAGCGCCAGCCGACCTGCGGCCGCATCGTCGTGTTGCAACAAAGTTTCCAGTCGTTCGATCAAGGCCATTTGTACCTCAAATGACGCTGTTTCTGCAACGTTGTTCAATCGGCTGGAGAAATTTTGTTCCCGGGCCAGGGTCGACAGACTCGCCAGAACCCGGCGCAAGGCGGCCACCAGGGCGCTTAGTCCCTGGTCCGAGCGCTGTTGCTGTTCATAACTGTCTTCAAGTGTCTTGGCACACCGGGACAACTCCATGGCACCAATGGTGGCTGCAGCCGATTTAATCGAGTGGGCCAGTCGCCGGGCAAGCGGGAAATCAGCCGCCGCCAGCGCCTGGTCGATGTCATCGGCGGTACTGCCAAACTCGCGCTGGAACCCAAGCAGGATTTGTAGATACAGGGCCGGGCGATGCATGTGGTTGCTCAGGCCACTTTCGGTATCGATGCCATCCAGCAACGGTATGACCGGGCTGCTGGTCGGCTCTTCAGTGACAGCCACTTCCACTGCCGATGTTTCTGGCCGGGCGCGGGGTTTGATCCAGCGCAGCAGTGCGCTAAAAAATGCATGGGAATCGATCGGTTTGGTCAGGTGATCGTTCATGCCAGACTCCAGACTGCGCTCGCGGTCGGTACTCATGGCGTGTGCTGTCATGGCGACGATTGGCAAGCTGGCGTGTTCCGGCATGGCCCGGATCGCCCGGGTTGCTGCCAGCCCGTCCATCACTGGCATCTGGATGTCCATCAACACCAGGTCATAGCTGTTCTGGCCGACTTTTTGTACCGCCTCCTGGCCGTTGACGGCGATGTCCGCACTCAGGCCAGCCTGGCCCAGAAACGCCAGCGCCACCATACGGTTGATCTCGATGTCATCCACCAGCAGGATTCGGGCACCCTGAATACTTCGAAAATCGTAGTGTTGCTCGCGTTTCTGGTCGCGGTTCTGTTGATGTGCACGGGCCATTGATGCGCCCATCAGCGCTTCCAGCATGGCGTCATGCAAGGACGACTCACTGACGGGTTTGGACAACACCCGATGCAACCCGGCGCTGGCCAGCCGGTCAGCAATCTTTTGATGGCTGCCTGCGGTCACCATCAGGACCGCAGGCACACCACCCAGCGCGGCGGCGCTTTCGCGCATGCGATGGGCAGTCTGCAGTCCGTCCATCCCAGGCATCAGCCAGTCGAGCAGAACCAGCTGAAACGGGTCACCTGCCACAGCGGCTGACTGCATCAGTGCCAGACCTTGTGTTCCCCCCGATGCTGTTTCAGCGCGCATGCCAAAGTGCGCCAACATCTGGCGCAAGATCTCCCTGGCGCTGAAGTTGTCGTCGATCACCAGTACATGTTTTCCGGCCAGGTGATGGGAGTAGGCAGGCGATACCAGCGGTTCGTTGGCGACACGGAACCGGGCGCTGAAGTGGAAACAGCTGCCCTGCCCGACGTCGCTCTTGACCGCAATGCTGCCGCCCATCAGTTCTGTCAGTTGCCGGCAAATGGCCAGGCCCAGTCCACTGCCACCGAAACGCCGAGTAATGCTGCCGTCAACCTGGGTGAAGGGGGTGAACAACTCACGCTGCTGCTCGGGTGAAATGCCCATGCCGGTGTCTGTGACGCTGAACGACAGCACGATCTCACCACCCGCAGCAGTCACCGCAGAATCGCCATCCTGGCGCCCGACACGGACCACCACCTCGCCCGAATCGGTGAATTTGACGGCGTTGTTGCTCAGATTGGTCAATACCTGGCTCAGCCGCAAGGGGTCTCCGATCAGGTGGCGTGGAACCGAGTCGTCAATCTGCATCAGCAGTTCGAGCCCCTTTTCCTGCGCGCGCACCGCCACCAGGTTGGCGACGTTGTGCATGACCTGATTGAGATCGAAGGGGATGGCTTCCAGATTGAGCTTGCCCGCTTCAATGCGCGAGTAGTCCAGCACGTCGTTGATGATGCCAAGCAAGGCGTCTGACGACGCCAGGATCTTTTCCTGGTAGTCACGCTGCTGTGCGTCAAGACGTGTCTTGAGGAGCAGTTTTCCCAGCCCGATCACGGCATTCATCGGTGTGCGGATCTCGTGGCTCATGCGGGCCAGGAAATCCGACTTGGCATGGTTGGCCTGATTGGCAGCATCAATGGCCAGGGTCAACTCGTGGGTGCGTTGGGCAACCAGATCCTCCAGCTTGTGCCGGTATTGCGCCAGTTCGGCGTCACGTGCCTGCAATGCATCAACCATCCGGTTAAATCCCTGACCCAGGCGGGCAACTTCGTCGTTGCTTTGGGTATGGAACCGCTCCTGCAAGCCAGCGTTGTCGGAGACACGGGTCATCAATCCACTGAGGTCCTCAAGTGGTGCCGACAAATGCCGCACCAGGCGACCAGACAACCAGAGAGACAAGCCCAGCGCAGCCAGCAACACCAGGCCACTTTCAATGGCGGTGCGTTGCAATGCAGCACGCATGACATCCAGAGAAGCGGTCAACTCGACCCGCGCATCGTCCGCTTCGGCACCCGGAACATTGGACCAGACGGTCATGATGCCCTGGTCGACCTGAACCCGCCCATCGGTGTAAGGGACAACGAGGTACAGGGGATTCTTGGCATTGCTCTGAAACTCGGCAAAAATCTGGCCATTCCTGACGCGTAGACGCGCGCGAAGAATGGACGGATTGCTGGCTACAGCGCTGAGCAGCCGGGTGGCTTCAGCTCGGTCAGAAAAACTCACTGCGGCCTGGCTGTTGATGGCGATCAGGCGGGCCTGGGCGGTGAGTGAGTCGGCCCATTCGTTCTGGATGAGGCGTTGCTGTTGAAAAACACTCAGGGCAAACACCAGCATCACCGCCAGCAGCAGGGACGCGCTCGCCAGCAGCACCAGCTTGCTGCGGATGCTGTTGGGGTGTAACCAGCGTTGGATCAAGTTGCGGCTCATGGGTCCACCACCTTGGCCAGTCGCAACAGCTGAGCATTAAATTCAATGTTCTTCTGACGTGCCGCCTGACGGTTGATCAGGATGCTCACGGGTGCACCGGGAGCGCCCAGCGCCAGCTCAACCATGCCACCCGCTTTGGCAAACCCATTGATCTCCGACACCGTCACCACCGGCAGACTGGCCATCACGCGCAGGATGGCACCAAGCTGCTGGTGTTCACTCTGTGTCACAAAGATGAAATGGCACTTGCCCGCTTCTGCGGCTGTGCTGAGTCTGGTAGAACGTACCAAGCGACCATCAATGGGTGCGAGTGCCAGTTTCTCAAACGCGGCGTCAAAGCCGCCGGCACCCAGAAGACACAGCTGCAAGGCTTGCTCCCGACTGTCATCAGGCTGGTAGACAAACTGAGGCAACTTGAAGAACAGGGCCGATTTTAATGCGGCCTCAGAAACGGCGCTGCCTTGAGGCAGCACCAACGGTGAAATAGCTGCCAGCAGCAGGACCCAGACACGTCGCATGGCTTGGCTCAGAAACTGTATTCGAGGCCGATCATCCAGCTGCGTGGCTGCTGTGGCATATCAAAAAAGGTCCGGCTACCGGCACCGTGGGCGGCGTAATACCGCTTGTCAAAAAGGTTGTTGATGTCCAGCCAGACGGTGGCACGGCCATTCAGCAGGTGATGCCAGCCCACATGCAGGTTGACCAGCGTGTAGCCTGGCGTCAGCAAACGGTCTGGCGGTTGGTTGCGGTCACGCTTGCGTCCGTTGGCGGTGTCACCAATACGCAGGATCTGTGGCGTGAAGCTGAGTTTGTCGAGGTAACGCAGTGTCAGCCCGAGTTTTTGTTTCTGGCTGGCGACAAAGGGTAGATCCCATTTGATACCGTCACCTTCGTCAATGTCGCCGCGGATCCAGCTGGCGCTGGCCCAAAGGTCGCCCGACCATGCGCGATTCAGCCTGAATTGGTAGCTGGCAGACACGTCCAACCCGGTTTGGCGTTGCTGTCCGGCGTTGCCCTTGCTTTCGGGATTGACCAGCAAGGCACCGGTAATGGCGTTGATATTGACTGAGGGCAGCGTAACGATCAGGTTGCGGACCTGACTGCGGTAGACATTGCTCACCAGATTGAAGTCGGTGCCGGGCCTCCAGTCCCAGGTCAGACTCAGGGTTTTTGACTTTTCGGGTTCCAGTGCCAGGTTGGGGATCCGGAAACCGGTGCCAACATAGCGTCCATCTGCGGTTTTGCTGCCGTCAAATGAACCGAAGGAACTCAGGCTTTCTTCGGGAGATGGGGCCCGGAACGCATGCGCATAGAGGGCTTTGAGCACATGTTTTTCGCTGGCACGCCAAACGGCACCCAAACGCGGATTGATCGAGTTGCCGTAGGCCGAGTGGTGGTCCATGCGAACCCCGATCATGGTGGACCAGTCGGTGCGCCATTCAGATTGAAGCTGGGCGTACAGTGACGCGTTGGTGTAGGCGGCCTCGCTGACGGAGATGGGCAGTGTGGTGTTGAGATAGACCATGGCCTGCTCGCTGGCACTGCGATCGGTGACGTACGAACTGGGCAATGTATGCCCCTCAATGGCGTCGAACCGTTGCAGCCCCAGGCCCGCCTGTAGTCGCTGCTGCGCATTGATTCGCCAGTTGAGGTTCTGCTCCAAGGACAGCCGCTGGCTGCGAACATACTCATGGCCGTCGATAAAGTTGGTGTAAATGTTGACGTACTTGGAAGCCGGGTTCACCGTTTGCAGGGAGTAGTCCAGCGCCGATTCCAGTTCGACATCATCTGAAATCCGGCTGTGGTACTTGCCATACACCGTGTCGGTGCGGGTAATCCAGGGTGCATCATTCAGATACAGCGCGGTTTCAGGCTTGTCCCCGGTGCTGGTCAAACTGCGAAACAGGTTGTGGTGGTAAGCCAGCTCCAGATTTTTGCCCAAGTCAAGATGGGCATACAAACTCTGGCTCTTGATCGCACCGACATAGTCTTCACGCGAGGCGGCCGGAACGATCACCTTGCCACCGAAGGTTTTGGCGTCTTTTTTTGTGAACTCTTTAGGGTAATCGTCTTGCAGCGCTGCCCGGTCAGACTGCTGCAGATGCCCACCCAGGCGCAAAGCAAATCCGTCCTGGGATTGCACGCCGGTCAAAAACGAAGTTTCGCGACTGCCAAACGCGCCGGCACTGACCGACACCGAACTGACGTTTTTGCCCGTGGCGTGGCCGGTAATGATATTGACCACACCCGCCACAGCATCCGCACCATAAAGGGCTGCAGCCGGGCCGAACAAAACCTCCACCTGTCGGGCGGAGTACAGTGCCAGGTTTTCGGCTACCGGAAAATTGCCGCCAGCCGGGTTGCCAATACGCACACCGTCGAGCATCACCAGCAACTTGTTGGGACCCGTGTGCCCTTGAACACTGAAATTGTTGTAAGCCGACGACTTGGTGCCACGCATGAAATCCACACCGGGAAGATCTTCGAGCAAGTCTGCAAGATTGCGGTAACGGCGTTCGCGGATTTGTTCCCGGGTGATCACCAGAATATGGGACGGCGTCTGGTCCCGTGTTTCGAGTTGGCGCGACGCGGTCACCACGGGCAGGTTGATCAGGTCGGTGAGTGACAGCGGCATGATGCGGTCCAGATCGGACTCGACCGAACTGGCCGCTGTTGCCGTGCCCGCGGCCAAGAGCCCTGCCAGCAAAATGAATCGAGCCCAGTGTCCGTTCTTGTGCATCGCTGTCGCCTCGCGCAATTGTTGCGCTCGTTATGTGTTTTCCAATTCCCAACGGTTCTGGCGCATCGTATCAGACCCGACCACCCCTCATCCAGTACCTGGAGCCTCGAATGCGAGTTCGAAGGCACCGATTTTCGGCCGATAATCCTGACAACAACCGGGTTGTTGGATTTCGGCACACCTCAAGCGAAATGCCCGGATGAGTCCCTCGAACTGCTCGAAATAGGACACACGGACGTGAATCTCAACGCCAAGGTCACCTTGTTTTTTGTCAGTACCGCAGCGGGCCTGCTCGCGGTGCTGGTTGCCATCAGCCTTTTTGCATTCCACAGTTTTCTGCTCGCCTCCGCGACCGAACACATCCGAACAGCCGGCGAAATTGTGCGGGTGCACCTGACCGAGTCCATGATCAATGGTGTGATCGACAAACGAGAGCGTTTTTTGCAGCGGCTGGTCGAGGTACAAGGTCTGAAGTCGGCGCGGGTGGTGCGTTCCGCCGAGGTGCAACGGCAGTTTGGCAAGGGACTGGCCCTTGAGACGGCTGCCGACGACATGGAACTGGCGGTCTTGCGCGAGGGTTTGCCGCGCTTTGAATTGATCAAAGAGGGTGGTGAGTCGATTTTCCGCGGCACCATTCCGTACATTGCCACCGCGAGCGGCAACCCAAACTGTCTGCAGTGCCACCAAGTCCGTGAAGGTGCGGTGCTGGGGGCGGTCAGCATGAGTATGTCGGTGCAGCAGCTTGAGGAAAAAGCGACTTACACCGTCATCGGCATCGTTGGTGCTGTGGCGGTGTTTTCTGTGTTGCTGGTGCTATTGCTGCGCCGCCTGCTGCGACCGATTTCGCAGACTGCCAATGCGGTGGAGGATGCGGTTCAGAGTGCGCTGCGTGGCAACTTCCGCTCCCAGATCGAGAAGCGGACCCATGACGAAATTGGGCAGATTGCCACCGACATGAATCGGCTTCTGACTTTTCTGGACGATGGCCTCAACCGGATTGGGGGTCATGTGGCACGCCTGACCGAGCGGACCCCGGCGCCGGGTGAAAATCTGCTGACGGCGACGATCGAGATGGTGGAAGGACTGACCAAAGCCGCGCATTTCAAGCAGGCGATCGAAGAGGACGAATCCAAGACGGAGATTTATCAGCGCCTTGCAGCCACATTGCAAGGCGAATTTGGTCTGAACGAGTATTCCATTTACGAAATCAGCAACAACAAAAAACAGATCCGGGCCGTGATGGTGGACGGAGAGCGGGCGGACGGTTGCCGTTGGTGCGACCCGGAAATTCTGGTTCGACCTGATGCCTGCCGGGTGCGGCGAACCGGGCACCTGGTGGATGGCATCAGCCAGACAGATATCTGTTACGCCTTTCGCCCACCTGCCGAACTGGGGCCGCGTCGGCATGTGTGTTTCCCGATCATCCAGTCCGGCTCGGTGGGCAGCGTGGTGCAGATTCTGACCAAACCCGAGAGCGAGGAAAGTTTGTCGGCCCGCTTGCCATTCATCAACGTGTATCTGCGAGAGACCGCACCGGTGCTTGAGACCAAACGTCTGATGGAAAGCCTGCGTGACTCGACACTGCTGGACCCGATGACTGGCCTGCACAACCGGCGGTTCCTGGAGCAGTATGTGGATACTTTGGTTGCAGGTGTGCAGCGCAAGCAGGCCCATGTGGCCATTCTGATGCTCGATCTTGATTACTTCAAGATGGTCAACGACACCTATGGCCACGACGCTGGGGACGCGGTGCTCAAGGCCTTGTCGACAGTGCTGAAACAGGCCGTACGGGCATCCGACTTGGTCATTCGTTACGGCGGTGAGGAGTTCCTGATCATTCTGGTCGACAGCGAAGGCTCTATGGCCGACCGGGTGGCCGAAAACATTCGCCTGGCCGTAGAGAACCTCAAGGTTCAGGT